>JAILAR010000096.1 GCA_024681515.1 Eubacterium sp.
ATTTCCGTATAAGCCTTCATCAACGGCGCATAGCCGGTTTCGATCTCTTCGATCCGCCCCTCCTTTGCGGCCATCTCCTGGCCGAGGGCGAGCTCGGATAGCGCATTTGCTCCGATCATCTTCGCGGTACTCTTCAATGCATGCACGCGGGTCCGGTAATCTGCCCAGTTCTTTGCTTCGTAGTCCGTACGGATCTCTTCTGCCTTAGTCTCGTAGCCCTCCGCAAAGGTCTGAACCATTTCCAGATAGAATTCTTCCATGCCTGCGGAGTATTCGATCCCCGCTGCCGTATCAAATCCGTTTCGGGTGAGATACCCGACGGGATCTTTCGATCCGGAATCGTCGCTTCCGGCTTCCGATTCAGATCCGGTGCCGGTGCTTCCGGCTTCCGCTGCCGAGCCATCGCCCGATGCATTTACACTGCCGTCAGATCCTGCCTCAGCTGCGTTCCCGCCGCTGCCCGATCCGGTCTCCGCCGCATCCTTCGATCCGTCACAGCTTCCTGCCGTCGGCACAGGCTCATCCGCTTCGATCCAGTCTTCCTCGGCAGACACCAGTTTGTCCTTCGGCAGATACTTCTCCAGCATCGCCTCCAGTTCCTTCACTTCAATGGGCTTGGACAGATAATCCGCAAAGCCCTGTTTCAGGTATTCCTCACGCACACCCGCGATGGCATTTGCCGTCAGGCAGACCACCGGAGTATCGTAGACCAGATCCTCTTCCTTCATCTTCTGAAGTGTCTGGATTCCGTCCATTCCCGGCATCATATGATCCAGGAAAATGATATCGTACCGTTTCTCCCTGGCCATCTTCAGAGCTTCCCTTCCGCCCGACGCCATGTCCGGAGACACCCGGTACAGTTTCAGAAGACCCTTCACGACCTTCAGGTTCATTTCATTGTCATCCACCACCAGGATCTCAGCGTTCTTTACATGGAAGGCTTCCTTCCGTACGCCGGCATCGATGTGCTTCTCCTGGCTGTACGCCCCGATGGGCGTCTTGTCGATGATCTTCTGCTCGACCGTAAAGAAGAATCTGGAGCCCTTTCCATAGACGCTTTCCACCTGAAGCTTGCTTCCCATACGGGTCAGAAGTCCCTGTACGATGGAGATGCCCAGACCGGTACCTTCGATATTCCGGTTCTGCACCTCATCCAGCCGCCGGAAGGATTCAAAGAGCCTTTGCATATCCGCTTCCTTGATCCCGATACCGGTATCCTCCACGGAGACCGTCAGCCGGTAATTCTCTTCATCCACGGAAGTGCCTTTGATCCGAAGGGTCACGCTGCCCTCATGGGTATATTTGACTGCGTTTGTCAGAAGATTCACGATCACCTGACGGATCCGCACATCATCGCCGAACAGGGTCTTCGGAAGTTTCTCATCCACATCGGCATGAAATGCAAGTCCCTTCCCGGTCGCCCGTTCTTCAATCATATTTACAAGATAATCCACCATCTGCACGGTCTCATACCGCACGGGAAGGATCTCCATCTTGCCCTCTTCGATCTTGGAAAAGTCCAGGATACTGTTGATCAGCTCCAGCAGCGTCCGACCGGCGCTCTGGATATTGGAAGCATATTCCAGGATCTCCGGATCCTTTGCCTCCCTCAGGATCATTTCATCCATGCCGATCACGGCATTGATGGGCGTCCGGATCTCGTGGCTCATCTGTGCCAGAAACTGGGACTTGGCCTTTCCTGCATTTGTGGCGTACTCCGCCGATGCCTTCAGCTTGCGGTTCACCGCATTCTGCCAGCGGACGATGCGGTTGATCATTACATTAATGATAATGATGCAGGCCAGGAACAGGATGATGCTGGCCGCGATCCAGATCACGCTTTCAGAGTAAACCGCCCACCAGTCGGTAACGATGTACAGGAAGAAACCGGTGCCCTTCAGCTGTGCGCGGTTCACGATCACCCGCTTGCCGGTATAATCCGTCAGGGTTACAGGCTTCCCCAGCTCATGGATATCGCCGTACTCCGTGTCTGCCACGTTCACGGCGCCGTCCTCCTGCATTTCATACGTCTTGTTGGGATGATTGAGGATGTTCCCGTCCGAATCCACAAGGAATGCATACACGTAGCTTCCGTAGCTTTCTCCCAGGATATCGATCAGGGAATCCATCCAGAAATCGACTGCGAAAACTCCCAGAAATGCTCCGTCATCTCCGTAAACCATGGTGGCCAGAGTGACACAGTACATACCCGTCTGCTCATCCACGTACGGACTGGAAATGCTGATGCCCCCTCCGTTTCGGACCGTCTCCTTATACCAGGGCCGTTCCTCCACCTTCCAGCCGGGCTCGGGCTCCCATCCGGTGTTCATGATGACCGTATGTTCTTTGTAAGGATTTACGATATAGCAGGCCGAGATCTCCGGGTGCGGCGCCGCAAGTCCCTGCAGCCATGCCACACACGCCTCGTAATCATCAGGCATATGCGGATTGATCTGCAGACTGTTGGCAAAAACTTCCAGGATCGTCTCCTGGGTCTGCAGCCAGAGCCGCACCTGCTGCCCGTAGGTCTGCGTGTCAATGACCATGGAATACTTTGCGTTATCCGAAGCCTGTCGCAAATTCAGGAAGGTACTGAGGACCATGGTGATCAGGAAAATGATAACGATGATAACACGGGAGACGCGGATGGTCTTGGAGATATCCCGTTTCCTGCTTCGGGTCTCCTTTGCGGCATCCTCCTCCTGCACCATGGCACTGTACGAGAAGAGATTATCCAGCATTCCCTCCAGCTGCAGACCGGAGGCCTTGATACTCTCCATGCTTTCCTTAACATTTACACTGTTTTCCAGATGTTTCACATCCGAAAGCTGCACGATCCGGGAAAGCGGCTCCTTCAATTCCTGAGATACATTGGTCAGAAATGCATCTCTGGCCTTCAGAGCCTGCTCGGCCTTGACTCGGTTTCTTGCACTCAGCACATACAGGAACAGGATCAGAACAAGGATGCCCACCAGGATGTAGCCGCGGATCGCGATCTCATGATAGGTACTGCTGTACAGCGTGGAGCGATTGGCCAGCAGGATCAGATACCAGCCGACATTTGCCTTTCCGCTGAACACCGTAACGGCCGTTTCACCCACATAGCCGGAGAAGGTCTCCGTCTGCTCATCGATCACCGTTTTTACGATGTCCTTATAATCCGGAAGATCCTGACTCACATATTTTCCTACATAAGACATATCGGAATAACCGACGACCATCTGATCCTTCGTAACGATCAGGGCCGAATAATTCTCCTCGGAGCCTACCATCTTGTCGATGGACTGCTGGATCTCACTGAGGGTGAAGTCCATGCTGACCACCATATCCTGATCCTTCAGCATCACGGACATGGTAAAGCAGATCTCGCCGGTCATCTGATCGATATACGGTTCCGTCAGATAGATCTCTCCGTGCGCATCCACGGCGCCCACATACCAGGACCGCTCCGTGGCATGATAATCCTCCGGCATGTTAAAGTCCGGGATATATACGAAGGAACGGGACGCCACATAACAGTTAAAGTTCACGCCGTTGGTCCGTACCGCCTGCTCATCCTTGAACCGCCGGACGTAGGACCGCAGTTCCTCTTCCGTGGCATTTCGTTCCTGCAACTGTTCCACACTGTCCGCAAATCGTTTCAGAGCATTCTGATCCGCGGTCAGCGACTCCTGCAGCTCCGCGCGGATCGTATCCATCCGAAGCATGGCGGTATCCTCGATCCTGCTGTTCATGGTCCGCAGGGTCTGCACGGACGTCATAATGATCACCGCGGTAAAGACCGCGATGATGAGCAGGATGATAAGCCAGTCGATCGGTTTTAACTTTCTTTTCTTCATTTCCGTCTATTGTCCCTGTAAAAGCGCATAATAATACAGATACATTAAAGCACAGCACGGCTGAATTGTAAAATAGAAATTTGGACATTTCCTACTATGACTATACTATGGTATAATGCATAACATGAAACACAGCACTACAAAAACCAAGAATATGGATATGACCACCGGCCGTCCTCTGCGGATGATCATCCTCTTTACGATCCCGATCATTCTGGGAAATATCTTCCAGCAGCTCTACAACATCGGCGACGCAAAGGTGGTGAGCTTCTATCTGGATCAGAACGCTTTTGCCTCCGTGGGAATGACCGCCGTGGTATCAAATATGGTGATCGGTCTTCTGAACGGATTTACTCAGGGCTTCGGGATCCTGACTGCCAACGCCTTCGGCGCAAAGGATCCGGAAAGGATCCGGCGAAATGTGGCCGGGGCCGCGGTTCTTACGATCATCATTACGGCCGTACTGACGCTTCTGTCCTTTCTGCTGATCGGGAAGATCCTGATCTGGCTGGATACGCCGGATGAAATGTATGACGTAGCTCTGCGTTACGTACGCATCATTCTGATCGGAATCCCTTTTACCGCGCTTTATAATCTGTCCGCCAACCTGCTCCGGTCTCTCGGGGACAGCCGGACACCGCTCTACTGCCTGATCGCCTCCATCCTCCTGAACCTGGGACTGGATTTCCTGTTCATCGGAGCTTTCGGCATGGGAATCGAGGGCGCTGCCATCGCCACCGTCCTGTCGCAGGCCGTCTGCAGCATAGCATGCTTTATATACGGGGTGACACATTTCCGGGAGTATCTCCCCGGAAAGGGGGACTGGCAGCTGACCGGCCACGAATATCGGGAGCTCTTCGTGATCGGGCTGTCCATGGGACTCATGGGCTGCATCGTAAATATCGGAACCATCATCCTTCAGACCGCCATCAACGGACTGGGTGCGGATATCGTTGCGGCGCAGACCGCGGGACGGCGGCTTCTGGACATCCTAATGTCCCTGATCTACACCTACGGCTTCACCATGACCACCTTCACCAGTCAGAACATGGGGGCCGGGAAGCCGGAGCGGGTGCGGCAGGGCGTCCGGACGGCTGTGGGGATCGTCACGGTCACTTCCGCAGCCATCATCCTCTTCTCCTTCCTTTTCGCAGATTCCATCGTCAGCTGGATCGCATCCACCGACGATAC
>JAILAR010000014.1 GCA_024681515.1 Eubacterium sp.
GGATTCGAAGGGGAGGATCTATGCATCGGTAAATGATTCCTTTGACTATGAAAAAGCGGGTGAGACCCTTTACCGATTTGATGCAGACGGACAGCTGATAGATTTAAGCGAGTGTCCGAAGCGGGTTTTCAGCTATGAGGCGTTTGATCCGGAGAACGGAAATATAT
Source organism: Eubacterium sp. (assembly GCA_024681515.1). Taxonomy (GTDB): domain Bacteria; phylum Bacillota; class Clostridia; order Lachnospirales; family Lachnospiraceae; genus Eubacterium_Q. The sequence goes on from JAILAR010000014.1 coordinate 168, forward strand.
ATGTTGTGGGCGGATCAAGAGGGGAGTTTTGTCCGGACCTGTACGTCGGGAGAATTCCTGTGGATGATGATTTTTCAAAGGTGACATGGAATCAGTTAAACAGTCTGTATTGGCAAACGTCGAAACAGAATGCGACAATGCTGGAAGCAGGCAGATACCTGATCTACTCCTCTGCGTTCGATGATGATAAGGTGATCGTGGCGGATTCAAACAATCTGGATCCGGCGGAAATAGATCCGTATACTACGGACAATGAGATTGCAAGACTGTTTGAACTGGAGAGAAGTGAGGAGGTAAGTGGAGAGGTGTCCGAAGTTTATGGGAATCGGGCAGTATATAATCCCATAAACGACTCCTTTGTGCTGACCTCGGATGATCGTCACGTGATCGAAGTGGATCAAAAAGGTGATCGGATCACAGAACTTCTGGAAACAAAAGAACATATCTTTGCGTTGTTCCGTTTGGACGGCAGGATGTGGACACTGGAATTGGATGATGACGGAAATTATCTGATGGAATCGGTGTCTGTAAAAAATGCAACCTGCATGGAGATCCATGCAGACAGCATGACTTTGAAGGCGCGTGAGAGCCTTTCGCTTTCGGTAACGGATGATACGGAGGATAAGACGGAGAAGGTGGAGTGGGCCTCATCGGATCCGCGGATCGCCACTGTCTCGAAAGCCGGCATCGTGTATGGTGTCAGAAAGGGAAATGTAACGATCACCGGAAAATACAGTAACGGTGTTCAGAATTCCATCGTGCTTACGGTGACAGATCTGAATGCGGATACGGATCCGCAGGATGGTTTCTGCGCCAGAAATACTTCCGGTTTTGCCTGGGTGAACGGCGGAGAAAACGATTATTCCGTTTGGTCTGCACCTATGCAGTCATTTCTGTATGAGGAAGGTGGATATCTGTATCGCCTGGAATCCCGGTACGATTCGCAGCCGACTGCCATGGAATATACTATTCATCTGGAACAGTATACCCTGGACGGGGAATATGTGAAAACGCTGAATGCTTTGGAGACGGAGCACGGACGTCTGGGAGGATTCTATAAAGGTGCTGACGCCTACTATCTGGCCTTTATCATCTGGGATCAAACGGATGATCGGACAGACGGGGATGGCCTTCTGATCCGTAAATATGACAGAAACTGGAATCCGGTCGCAGAGGGGAGCATCATCACGGAAGAAACCTACCAGATTACGCGTGCAGGAAATCTTCGGATGACCGAATATGACGGAAGACTATATATTCATACCAGTAATAAGGGATATGTAGATAGCGGAGGTACGCACCACCAATCCGGTGGAACCTATATTTTCAATGAGAGTGATCTTTCCCAGGTGCACATGTCCTATTCTCAGGTCAGCCATTCCTTCAATCAGTTCATTTTGGAGGATCAGGGGAAGATCTATACCGCAGATCACAGGGAGGGCTGGACTGAGGACGGGCCGTGTATCGGTCGATATGCGACGGATGATGAGCTGACATCGGAGGCGGGGGTATTTCCCTTCCTCTATGAGAGGCGCGGAGGCGGCTATAACTATGACGGTTTTTCCATCGGTGGCTTTGGGGTCTGTCCGGATTCCTGTCTGATCGCTTACAATCTGGATATCGACGGACCCGATACGAATCGAAACGTATATCTCAGTGTTACAGACAAGGAATTGAAGTACTCGAAGCAGATACTGCTTTCGGATTATACGGCAAAGGGTGATAAGACCGGAAGGCTTCCGCAGCTCGTCAAGGTAAATGACGGTTTGTTCCTGGTGCTGTGGGAGGAATATGATAAGAGTATCCGAAATACGATCGTCCGGATGGTTTTGGTTGATGCGGCGGGAAATCGTTGTTCCGAAACGGGAACGTTTTTCGGGCGATTATCGGACTGTGAACCGATCTTAAGCAGTGACGGATATGTAGTCTGGTATTACACCGGGCGCTCTGTTCAGCAGGAATATCTGGAAGTACTGGAGGACGATACCAGAACACGGCGTACCGAATTTGTAAGTGAGGATTCTGCCCCGATCGTTTGTTTCGTAAATCCGTTCCGGATCCCACTTCAGGGGGGAACCGGCTGGATCTCGGATGTAAGTGGAACCTGGTACTATCTTGACTCCAACGGACAGATCCTGACGGGGTTACAGGAGATCGGCGGAGTGCAGTACCTTTTTACGGATGACGGGAAGATGCAGACCGGAACCGTAAAGTATAACGGGAAGATCTATAAGATAGCAAAAAGCGGTGCGATTCTGTCGGTTCAGCCGGATCCGGATCATGTACATAAGTGGGACGATGGTGTTGTTACAAAGGAACCGTCCTACACGGAATACGGAGAGATCACTTACACCTGCAAGTGTGGTGAGACTCGGATCGGGTACCTGCAGATGCTGCAGCCGACAGATTATTCGGAAGAATGGGTGGATGGGCTGTGGTATAACAAGGACGGAACCCAGACTTATAAGTATCGGATGGCCTGGAGGCATAATAAGAAGGGCTGGTGGATCGTTGATACCCGGGGCTGGTATCCAAAGAACCAGTGGCAGAAGATCGACGGTGTCTGGTATTATTTCAAATCGGATGGATACATGGCCGCAAAAGAGTGGTGCAATGGTTATTGGCTGAATAAGGACGGCTCCTGGACGTACAAGAGAAAGGCAAAATGGAGAAGGGACAGTGTCGGCTGGTGGTTCGGAAACTCAAAATGGTATGCTAAAAACCAGTGGCAGAAGATCGACGGGAAATGGTATTACTTTAATGCCAAAGGGTATATGGTGACCGGAACACAGACGATCGGCGGAGTGACCTACCGTTTCGATAAGAGCGGAGCCTGTCTGAATCCGTAAAACAATCAAATACATCTTAGAAGCAGACACGGTTCATGGCGGCCGTGTCTGTTTGCGCGATACGGCCGGCATGCGGGCATGCTTGCATGCACATAGGCCGGCCAACGCGACATCGAGTGATGAGATTTCATCGCACTGCGTGAGGGGTGGAATGGCAGTCTTTGGAACCGGATTACCTGATCGCCTTCAATATCGGTGCGATCTGGAATGTGATCTTCAAATGGGTGGAACGCGGGATGGAAGAACCGTTGGATAACGTGCGGGGCACGCTGGAGACGTATCTTCGCCGGGTTTCGCAGGGCTTATGACGGGGGATCAAACTCCAGGGAGTCGTTCTCCGTATCTGTTCCGAACTCATCCCCAAATGCCCCGATGGGGCGCAGCGGCTCCATGGGTTCCAGGGGTTCGAAGGGCTGGATCTTACTTTGGAGCTTACTTTGAATCTTATTTTCTTTCGGCTCTTTATCTTTTTCCGGCTCTTTCACTTTTTTCGGCTCTTTCGCCTTTTTTGGCTTTTTATCTTTCTTCGTTTTTTTCGCGTCCTTCGAAGTTTTTGTTTTCTCAGGATTTTTCGCCTTCTTCAGGTTTTTCATTTTCTTCAGGGCCATGGCACTCATCCTTTTCTGTGGTTTCAGGATCGGTTTCCTTTACATTCTCCTGCGCGTCTGCCTCGGCGTCTGCCCCGGCTTTTGCCTCAGATTCTTTTCTATCCTCTTCATCCTTCACTTCTGTATAGAAGTTCACGATGACGGAGGTGATGAGGGCTACAACGATGATTCCGTAGATTCCGAGGATCACGGACAGTGCCCGTCCCACTCTGGATACGGCAGTGATATCTCCGAAACCGATGGTGGTTACGATGGCGAAACAGTACCAAAGCGCATCTTCATAAGTGACTATTCCGGGTTCTGTAACACGGAAGATGAAGGAGAAGGTTACGATCAGAAGCAGAAGACCAAGAGGACTTCCAGTGCATAGGACTTCCGGAGGATCTTGTTTAATGTACCGAATCGGATCTGCGAGAAGGATATGGTCAGGACATGGGAGAATGCCCAGATAATAAATGGCAACGGGATGATAAGCAGAAAAGTACCTATGTCTTCCTCAGCGCTGTACCATGAACTAATGGTGATATATATTTCTCCGAGAGCAATCAGTGCATTTGGGATTATGTTGCGGATCCGGTGGTTTTTTATGATGGCAAGGATCCGGTTTGCGATGTAGGTAAGCATACAGAGAGTTAAGACGGCGACGATGCTTTCCTCACTGATCCCCATCGCCAGGAAAAGGAAGGCACAGACCAGATAGATCAGGGCGTAGCCCAGATGGAAGATCATTCGTACCAGTGGCCGACGATTCCGCAGCCCCAGGATAGTCCGTGACAGGAAAAGAACGAGGAACAGAGAGACTAATAATGATCCACTCGTATTCTCCTGATAAAACTGGGTGATACAGCTCACGGACAGTACAAGAGTAGCGGCGGTGAGTATACTGTCCACTACTGTTAGAAGCTTGGAATTGAGCTCAAATGATATTTTTTTCTTTTTGCTTTCACCGTTTTTGTTCATGCTGCCGGATCCCCTTCCCCTTTTTGAATCTGGATAGAACAATAATATTATATCATATGTACCGGAGTCGTGGTAGCGAAAAAGAGAGCGTATATTTGTAAAATACAGCCTGTTTTTCAATTCCGGAGTATCTGATTATGTTATGATAAATACAGTATCGGAGATGATCAACGGAGCACGTCTCAGTGCGAAGTGTGGCTTGAATGGTTTGAATGGTTTGAATGGTTTGAATGGTTTGAATGGTTTGAATGGTTTGTCATGGAGGAAATGCGTATGGTATATGATATCAGTTTAGAGGATTTTCCGCGTCTGCCGGAGGAGACCGGTGATGATGCCCGGATCGAGCGGGCGGTTTCGGCCTGCGAACGGGGCGTTCTGTATATTCCGAAAGGGGTCTATCGGATCGAGAACATGATCCGGATCACAAACTGCTGCTCGCTGCTTCTTCACAAGTCAGCGGTTTTGAAAGCGGCTGCAGAAATGCCCTTTGTGCTATTCTATGATGCGGCAGCTTCCTATCCGGATATCGAAGAGTGTGACGGACATATCGTTCCTTCCGCCGACTATGATGCGGAGGACTGGAATCTTTTTGTCACCGGAGGCGTTATTGACGGAGCCGGTCTGGCCGGCTGCATGTGTCTGAACAGCTTCAAACATTTTACCATGCGGGATGTATCCTTTCGAAACGGAAAGAAGTACGGGCTGCGGATCGAAGAGACCGGCAGCATGTGGACCTATGAACTGGTGGCACAGAATCTGTATCTGAAATGTACCATGCCGGGGCTTTCTCCCAATGCCGGAATCAGTTCCAATGGCGGAGACAGTCATTTTATCGACTGTATCGTAGTGGATTATACCATCGGATTTGAAATGCTGGGAGGCGGATCCAACCGTCTGACCCGGTGCCATGTCTGGGGAGGGCCGATCCCACCAAGGCAGCCCGGAGAATTGCCGGAGATGCTGATCGACTCCGTCAATTATCTGCTGGATTCCTATGATATCATTCTGACGGACTGCTATGCGGATACCGGCATGACCGGGTATCTGGTGAAGCAGAATGCAAGGCTCAGGGGCTGCAGCTATTTCAATAACTACACCTATGGGATGGATGATGTGACCGTGATCGATCACAGAGGAGGCAGTCTGCTGGTATCGGAAGGTCTCTTCCGCAAGACCAGTCCCCATGCGACCCTGTACAAAGGAAACAATGAACATGTGCAGTGGGCAAACAATACTTTGGATGGGAAATTTGATGACCTGTAAGGTTTTATAAGCAAAATAATAAGGCCGCGTTTGCTGCACTCATAATGAAGAGGCAGTGAACGCGGCCTTTTGTAGTTGGAGAAGGATCAGCCTTAGCGCGTCTCGTGTTCTCTCTGTTGACGGGTTCATCCTAACACAGGATCTGTCACAGAACCGTCACAACGAAAAAAATGTCGATCAAAATGACGGTCGGGAACCGTCTCTGCTCTGTTCATATGGGCAGGGATGTGGTAATATATTGAATCGGGGGGAGGTGCTATATATGCATAGATCATATGAAAATGAAGACATCACCGTCTTTTGGAATTCGGAGCGGTGCCGCCACGCAAAGCGCTGCGTGACCGGCTGCCCGAAGGTATTTGATATTCAGAGAAAACCCTGGATCGATATCAGTCAGGACGAGACGTCCAGGATCTGGCAGACGATATCAAACTGTCCGACGAAGGCGCTGACCATCACCTTCAACCATGGGATCACTGTTCGCTTTGAAGAAGAGGCCTGCCGCAGCGCGGCCTATGACGGAGAACGCGAGATCGGAGAGTGCGACTATCAGATCACGCAGGAGGGCTGGGTGATCTATCACACGGAGGTGCTGCCGGAGTACGGCGGGAAAAATATCGCAAAACGCCTGGTATACAGTGTGCTGGAACATGCGGAGAAGAGCAGGGCGGCAGTGATCGCAACCTGTTCGTACGCGGCAAAGATGATGCAATGATGGAACCGTTTGAACTCGCATCATAGTGTAGAGTAATCCAAAATACATGCAAAGGGAAGATGTGAATCATCAGCTGGGGGCAAAATACCTTTTGACCCCAGCATCATAATATCTATGGGGGTTCCCGAGCGAAGCGAGGGAGGGAGAAGGATGGATGTTGGAGAACAAAAACTGAACATGCCACAGAGACTGCGGCTGGCGGCCTTTGTGGCGGTCTGTATTCTGCTGAATTACGGCGGTGCCTCTTATATCTATGCGATCACAAGTGTCTTGATCGGTATCCTCATCGGCCTTATGGCAAGAAAAGGAAAATTCGATACGGTCTTCGGAACCATGACAGTCAGTGTCGTAGTTACGCTGGCTGCGGTTGTGGTGTCCGTACCGCTGAATTTTATTTTCTATGAAGGGATGACGAGCAATCTCTGGGGAGACGGTGTCATCGGTTATCTGAAAGAGCAGGGAGTGCCCTTTGCTCTCTGCGGGATCATCGGGCAGTTTTATGTGGATTTCCTGGACAAGGTGATCACGCTGCTCATTCTTTTTGCGGTGATAAAAATACGGAAACGCATGGTCGGGAAATCCCGAAAAGCCGTGACCGCTGCAGGTATGATCCCTCTGCTTCTGGCGTCTTCCTTTGGTGCGCCCCTGATGACAGACACGTCAGTCTCTGCAAATGAGGATGACCTCGGGGGATATGTTCGTACGGTATACAGCAGTGAAAACGGTCTTCCCTGCGGGGAGGCAAATGATATCGTCCAGACCAACGACGGTATCCTCTGGATCGCCACCTACGCCGGTCTCTATCGCTACAACGGCAGTGAGTTCCGCTGGATGAACGAGTATGATTCCGTAAGGAACGCCAACTGTCTCTTTGTGGACGAGGAGGGACGTCTCTGGATCGGGACCAACGACAATGGTCTGACCATTGTGATCAACGATACCATCGCCAATACCATCGGCAAGGAAGAGGGGCTTCCTTCGGATTCTGTCAAATGCATCACCAAGAGCTCCGACGGCCGTTACTACATCGGCACCACGGACAGCATGGCGGTGCTGACGCTGAACGAGGGTGTCAAGCTTCTGAATGTGATCCCGCAGGTACATTTTGCGTCCTCAGTGACTGCGGATACAAATGGCTTTGCCGCGGCGGTCAATTCCGAGGGAAGGCTTTTCCTCCTTGGAAACGGAGAGATCCTTACGTCGCAGGAGTGCCCGAACGGAAATGAGCAGTTTACCTGCTGCACCTTCGGAGCGAGCGGACTTCTTTATGCAGGAACCTCCGGCAACAGCATTTATGTTTTTGAGAATACCGGGACGGAGCTTGTGCGGCAGCGCGTGATCACCTGCGGCCGGCTCTCCAATCTGCAGTCCATCACCTTTGACGGCGGGACCAGGGGATATATCTGTGCGGATACCGGGATCGGATATATCGATACCAAGGGTAATTATACGGACATCAACAGTGATGAGTTCAATAATTCCATCGACAATATGTGCATCGACTATCAGGGGAATCTTTGGTTCACTTCCTCACGTTTGGGCCTGCTTCGCCTGTCCAAATCGGTATTTACGGATGTGTACCGTGCCTATGGGATTCCGGGAAAGGTTGTGAACTCCGTGGAGGAATGGGACGGTTGTCTCTATTTCGGTACGGACACAGGACTGGATATCGGAGGTATGACAAACAAAAAGCAGGTGGAGAATGAACTGACGAAAATGCTGGAAGGCGTGCGGATCCGCTGTATCCGGAAGGATTCCCGGGGGAATCTGTGGATCTGTACTTACGGAAAGGGACTGGTAAAGGTAAAACAGGGAGGAGTAGTCACTGTTTTTGACAGCACTACCGGTTCCTTCGGCGACCGCTGCAGAACCGTACTGGAGCTGTCTGACGGAACCATCGTAGCTGCGGGAGATACTGGCATCGCCTTTCTTGACGAGACGGGGATCCGTCAGACCATCACCTACGGAGCAGGTTTCTCCAACGCCAGCATCTCTGACAGCCAATTCCTGGAATTATGATGACGGACAGGGGCATCTCTATGTGTCCGCCGATACCGGTGTGTATATGCTGGACACCTCTGCCTATACCTCGGCAAAGCGTTCCTATCGTATGCTGGTTTCTTCCGTGAAGCTGGACGGTGCGGCCTATCCCATCGTGCGCGGCGATGCATTTCATATCGCCCGCGGCGTGAACCGTGTGGAGATCTTTCCGGAGGTGATCAACTATACCATCGATGATCCTTATGTGGAGTATTATCTCGAAGGCTTTGATACGGAGCCAACGATCATTTATCAGAGTGAATTGTCCTCCGTTACTTACACCAATCTTCCCATGGGCAGCTAAAGGTTCCATCTGGCTGTGCTGGATAATGACAAGGCCACGGTGCTGGAGGAAAGCACGTACCAGCTGATCAAAGAGAAAGAGATCTACGACAATCACTGGTTCATGATCTACATGGTGGCCGTGGCCATGATCGCGGTTGCCTGGTTTACCTGGTTCATCGCCCGGACCCAGAGCCAGAAGGTTATGGCGCTGCAGCAGAAACAGCTGGAGCTGGCCAGACGGCAGGTACAGATGGGAAATGAAACCATCCTCGCCATCGCAAAGACGGTGGATGCAAAGGACGAGAACACCAGTCAGCATTCCCAGCGGGTATCGGAGTATGCGGTCATGATCGCAAGGGAAATGGGCTTCGGAGAGGAGGAATGTGACCGGCTTCGCGATACCGCGCTGCTGCACGATATCGGAAAGATCGGTATCCCGGACCGGATCCTGAATAAGCCGGCCAGGCTGACAGACGAGGAATATGGTGTGATGAAAAGCCACGTGACCCGGGGCGCCGGGATCCTGAAGGATTTCACGCTGGTGGAAAATGTGATGGACGGTGTGCTCTATCATCATGAGCGGTATGACGGCACCGGTTATCCGAAGGGTCTTGCCGGGGAGGAGATCCCGATCTTCGGACGGATCATCGGCGTGGCGGATGCCTTTGATGCCATGACCGCAAACCGTGTCTACCGGAATAAACTGGACTTTGATTTTGTGGTGAAGGAGTTAGAGCGCTGCAAGGGGAAGCAGTTCGATCCGAAGGTGACGGATATCATGCTGAAGCTGATCCGGGAGGGGAAGATCGATATCGAGAGAATTTACGGAAAGCCGCTTCCGAAACCGGAGGAGAATGAAGCAGAGACGAAGAAAGCGGACAGTGAAGAGAAAAAGACTTCGGACGGTCAGCAGGAGGGCGTGAGTGATGAAAGATAAAAAAACGATCTATGAGATCACCATCATCACGGCGGCCCTGATGATCGGTATCGTTGCAGCCATCCATTTCATACGTATGAGCCGGGACAAGTCCCGGGAATTCATCACGGTGGGATTTGTCTATGACGGAGACGAAAGCACTCCCTTTACGGCGAACTTTATCAGGGCCGAGAAAGCGGTGGAGCGGGATTTCGGAGACCGGGTACGCGTGATTGTGAAGAGCAATGTCAGCAGCGGCGGCGGTGGAGAGCGGGCCATATCGGAGCTGGTAAACGAGGGCTGCGACCTGATCTTTACCACCAGTATCGGATACGCGGAGGCGGCAAAAAATATGCGGGCCTTCATCCGGAGATCCAGTTCTGTGAGGCCACGGCGCCGGATGCCAATGATGAAAACGGTGATCCGGTCTACGAGAATTACCATACCTTTATGGGCGAGATCTATCAGGGGCGCTATATTTCCGGAGTGGTTGCGGGAATGAAACTGAAAGAGCTTCTGGATCAGGGAATCCTCCGGCCGGAGGAGGCAAAGGTAGGGTATGTTGCGGCGTATTCCAGTGCGGAGGTGATCTCCGGTTACACCGCCTTCTTTCTGGGGGTGCGATCCATCGTTCCCGAGGCAGTGATGGAGGTGAAGTATACCAATACCTGGTCTAATTACAATATTGAAAAACAGTGTGCCGACGAACTGATCGACCGCGGGTGCGTGATCATTTCCCAGCATTCGGATACCACCGGGCCGGACGGTGGATCTCAGCAAGGGCTATACGGAGAACGAGAAAAGCTCCGCCCCGAGCTTTAGCTACGTACTGAAGGATGTCATTACGATCGTGGAGTGAATGGCAGAGCATGAAAAGAATCCCGCGGACATTCCGGAAAAGATGTCTGCGGGATTGCATTCGTTCGGATCATTTCATGGAATTCTGCGTGCCCAGGAAGATCGGTACGCCGGTTGCATCATCCACGATGGCGTAGACGAAGGGACGGTTTAAGGTGATGTAGACCGGTTCGGACGGCTCCGGAGGCATCGCGCTTTTGGTCATTTCGACTACGGTTGCGGCAGCGGCCTTAGTTCCGGCACGATCCACATCGATCATGGTTTTGTGGATCACGGTGCTGATCTGCACGGAGGAACTGTCCTCGGTGAGCATTTTGCGGAAAGCGGCCTTCTCACTGTACGCGTCCTCCATCCCAAAAGCTTTCAGGACATCGTCCAGCGTGATGCTGAATTCGGTCTTGAATTCCGGCATGGAAACGATGAGTTTCTGCGAATGATCTGCGGAAAGGTAAGCTTCGGAGAAGCCCTTGCTTTCGGCTGACAGCTTGCTCAGGTACTCCTGGGCAGACATTCCCTCCGGAGGAAGGATGCCGACGAAACTGTACTGATAGCCTTTGTAATGGCGGATAAAGCCTGTGCCTTCTCCGAGCCGGATCAGTCCGTGTTCGGTACTGTTTAGCATGGTGACCCTGGCGGTGCTGCCGTCTGCATTTGTAAAGTCTTCGTTTTCCCGGATCGATTGTTCTTCGTAGGGCTCTGCCCATTCACCGTCAAATGCCAGGGCGTTGATCAGAAGCAGACTTGTTTCCGGAAGCAGCTGCTGCAGGATCTCGGGGATACGTTCCCGGGTTTCCGTACTTACCCACTGATTTACGGCCTGCCTTGTGGCTTCATCCATGGGTGCGGAGAAGAGCTCCGCATCATAATAATTCGTTGCATCGGAGATGTAAGTATCGCTGAGGCGGACGGAGTCGTTGCTGTTCACCCAGATGGAATTTGCAACGTTCCAGGAAACGTCCGGATCCTTCTCCATTCTGGCCGAGAAGGAAGCCATCTCCTGATTCAGAGCAGACGGGGCACAGGATTCCCCGGGGAGCAGAACTTCCATCATCTGCTTCTGGGTGGTGCTTCCGTCATCGGAGCCGGCGGCGGTCATTCCCAACGCCATCTGGATGGAGAAGGGGCTGATCAGCAGGTTTCGGTTCCTGTCCTCTTCCAGTTCGGCGGTTTTCTGCAGGAGCAGGACGCCGCTCTGAGCCAGAGCTGCTCTGTGGCTGTCGGACATCTGCGTGTCCGGGATCTCCAGTCGGGTGACATTTTCCGACAGGTTTACGACAGACGTGGGTTTCAGAGCGTCCGGGGTCCGGGTGCCCTCTCCTCCGTCTCCGGTATTTCCGCCGGAGCTGCCGCAGCCGGTCAGCAGGAGGCCGAATGTCAGGGCCAGTGCGGTCATGCGGGAGACTCTTTTTCGGGTCAGGATTCCTTTCCCGGATTTTGTATTTGAAGTACGCTCTCGGTTCTTTGTGAGGTTCATGTCGTGTGCTCCTTTCGAGATAAGGTCTGTGATCAGATTTATTATATCATGATACGAACGGATAAAGTGTTTTTATTGGCGTCGGGGCGAATTTCCTGCAAATCTGTCTTCAGCAGGGTATTTGACTGTCCGATCAGGTGGAGGGATTATGCATTACAGTGTTTTAATCGTGGATGATGAAGCGGAGCTGTCGGAATATACATCCCGGTATTTTAATATGTCAGGGGTGTCGGCGACGTATGTGCTGGATCAGGCCTCCGCATTGGAATTCTTCAGGGAAAATACCTGCTCGCTGGTGCTTCTGGATATCAATCTGGGAGAGGATTCGGGATTTGAATTATGTCAGATCCTTCGGCGGACCCGGAATACGCCCATCTTCTTTATCAGTGCCCGTTCTTCGGAGGATGACATGCTGCTGGCGCTGACCATCGGCGGTGATGATTATATCTGTAAGCCCTATTCGCTTTCGGTGCTTCTGGCGAAGGTGAAGGCGGCGCTAAAACGGTACGAGGCGGCGGAGACTAAGCAGTCGGGTGCAGCAGGCGATACGCAGAGCCCGGCACCCTCCGGCTCTGACGGAAGCAACCGCACACACCTGATTCCGCTTGGAAAGGTTCAAATCGACCTGGCCCGTGCCTCGGTGATCCGGAGTGGAGAGGAACTGCCACTGAAGGCTATGGAGTTTCGGGTGTTGGCTTACATGCTGAAAAACAAAAACCGGATCATTTCGAAAAATGAATTCTTTGAGAAAATCTGGGAGACGGAATATGTAGGGGATGTGACCCTGAATGTACATATCCGGCATTTACGGGAGAAGATCGAGGAGGATCCGGGAAATCCGCAGATCATAAAGACGGTATGGGGAACCGGATTTATCCTTGAGGACAGATAACCGGGGGATGTCTGTATGCTATCCGGAATACGAGGTTTGAGGGCGTCCAACGCCGGAGTGGGATGATATATACATGGTCTTTACAGGAGGTTCGGCTTGAAGCTACGATTTTTATTATTCTATATGCTTCTCTTCACTGCCCTCGGCGTGACCATGTGTGTACTGATCGCAAGGGGGAGCAGTCAGGAGGATGTGTCCTATCCCACCGAGATCAATCGGCTTGTGCTCCGATTGGCAGAGAACTGGAATCAGGTGCTGTCCTCTGGTACGGGAACGGATGCTCCGCCAGGAACCGGAGAGTATTCCACGGATGGTTCTGTCGCAAAAGAAAACCTGAAGGTCCGTGAATTGATGCAGGGCATCAGTCAGGAGAAACTCTTTGATTATACAGTGATCGACAGGGATGGAAATCTGCTCTTTGCATCGAAGGAAGGTATGGCCACCTCCGTATCCGCGGCAACCGCCCACTATGATGTGATCCGGAATATCGAAGTGGACGGTAAAGTGGAAGGCTATCTGCTGGTCCACAACCCTTATCTGGAACTGCAATCGAAGCGGGATTTCAGACAGGCACTGATGATCGGTGCCCTGCTTTTGATCATGCTGCTTCTGTCACTGGGATATTTCCTGTATCTGCGGAGGCGCGTGGTGAAGCCTTTTGACAAGATGAAAAGCTTTGCGACCCGGGTGGCTTCCGGAGATCTGGAAACGCCCTTGGAAATGGATCGCGCCCATGTTTTTGGCGCGTTTACGGAAAGCTTTGATATCATGCGCGAAGAGTTGGCGGCTTCCCGGGAGCGGGAAGAGGCAGCGGTGCGCAGCAGAAAGGAACTGGTGGCGGAGCTTTCCCACGATATCAAGACACCCGTGGCCTCCATCAAAGCCATGGCGGATGTCATGAGTCTTACCGCGAAGGATGATGTGGAGCGGGAGACGATCGCTGCCATCAATGGCAAGGCGGATCAGATCGACCGTCTGATTTCCAATCTGTTCCATGCCACCTTGGAGGAACTGGAACAGCTGGAGGTAAGACCGGAGGATGTGAGCAGCACGGAGATCCTGCAAATGATAAAAGAGGCGGATTATCAGAAGAAGGCAGTGTCGCCGGTGATCGAAGATTCCGTGGTGCGGGCGGACCGGCTGCGGCTGAACCAGGTGATCAGCAATATCATCGCCAATTCCTATAAATATGCAAATACGGAGATCCTTGTAAGGAGCAGATTTGAGAAGGTTTCGGTGCAGAAACCGGACGGCACCGAAGAAGATCAAAGCACGGAATATGATCAGGCGAAGGACTTTTTGGTGCTGGAGATCAGTGACAAGGGCGGAGGCGTTCCCAATAACGAACTGGAACTTATCACGCAAAAGTTCAAACGAGGTTCCAATGCGGCAGGAAAGGACGGCTCCGGGCTGGGGCTGTATATTTCCGGTTACTTTATGGAGAAGATGGGAGGCTCACTGGAATGCCTGAACCAGGGCGGAGGCTTCACGGTGCGGCTGAAATTGATGCTGGCGTAAAGATATGGGATTTGGGTATGAAATCCAGGCATAAAATCCGGGTATAAAATCCGATCTGAGCAAGTACGTCCTATGAACTGAAAATGTGCGATTTAAAAAACAATTAAAGATTTGACAAAGATTTAAAAATCGACTTTGCGTATACTAAAACCATGCAGGAGAACTACTGCATGGTTTTTTACGGTAATATGGATGATCGTCGTAAAGTACGGAGTGAAAACGATAGAGTAAGATGCATGATCGACAATTACGTGAGTGGTGATGATATCACGAAGCACACTTGCGTGTGAAGTGTGGAACGGAGGTAAATATGGGTAAGAAGGAAGTAATCATAAAGACAAATAAGCTTTCCAAAAGTTTTTCCGTGGGGGGAAAGCAGCAGCACGTGATCAAGAACCTGGATCTGGAGATCTACAAAGGAGATTTCACGGTGATCATGGGATCCTCCGGCGCGGGGAAGTCCACACTGCTGTATGCCCTGTCCGGTATGGATCAGCCCAGTCTCGGCAGCATCGAATATGCCGGGAAAGAGATCACGAAAATGAATGACGATCAGCTGGCGGTCTTTCGCCGGAAGCATTGTGGGTTTGTTTTCCAGCAGGTACATCTGGTGGACAGCATGAGCATCATGGACAATGCAATCTCCACGGGCATGCTTACGGGGCAAAAACAGAAAGATCTGAAAGTGAAGGCCGGAAAACTGTTTGAGCGTGTAGGAATCTCAAAGGACCTTACGGAGAAATTTCCGTCCCAGCTCTCCGGCGGTGAGGCCCAGCGATCTGCCATGGTGCGGGCGGTGATCAATGATCCGGATGTGGTATTTGCGGATGAACCGACGGGAGCGCTGAACTCCTGCGGTGTGAAGGCAGTACTGGATGTGCTGACGGATCTGAACAAAAACGGTCAGTCGGTGGTCATGGTAACCCATGATATCAAGTCCGCAAGACGCGCAAACCGGATCATTTATCTGCAGGATGGAGGGATCCTGGGAGAGTGTGATCCCGGCGAGTACGTGAGCGGAGATAAGGAACGGCATGAGAAGATCCGGAAATTTTTGGAGAACATGGGCTGGTAAGGGAGAAACGATATGTCCAAATTAGTGAAATCCAATATTCGAAAAGACCGCACGGTCCTTATAGCATTTCTTTTCATCATCATCCTTTCCTCCATGCTGCTGCACATCGGACTTTTTGTGAACCGATATGATGCACTTCATGACGAGAAGAAGGAAGGAGCGGGGATCGGCGACGCGGAGATCTATGCCTTCGGAACCGAGGATGCCGTGCGCTCTGTCATGGACGGGCTGGAAGATGTAAGCAGTTACCGTTTGTCCCATATCATCCGCTCCGATGAGCTGACGGTGGCTTCAGCGGACAGGGATCTGGATGAGAATCGGGATGATACAGTGCTTCATTCGGTGGAGGACGTCCATGTGAGCCACTGTACATTTGTGGAGAGGGATGATTCCATTGCCGGTCCCAGGTTATATCTGAATCTGTATTTTGCAACTTCCAACGGGTTCAAACTTGGAGATCACATCACTCTGTCCTCAGATGCGCTGAAGGAGACGGAGTATATCGTGGCCGGGATCTATGAGGACTGTCAGCAGGGAAATGCTTACGCATGGTGTTCCTTTGCGATGGATGAAACGTCTTTTCAGGAGCAGTGGAAGGCGGCGGAAGAGGCGGCCGGGAACGGAACTGCATTTATCCGGCAGCAGGAGGTGATACCGTCCTTCAAAGACGGTGTTACTGATGACGACGGTTTGAAGAGCGTTCTGGGAAGTCTGGAAGAGTCGGGGATTTCTACCTATGGTTTCACACTTGCTTTGGCAAAGACCGGATATGTCAGCGTGACGAATATTCTGGCGGCATTTATGACCGTGTTCTCGCTGATCGCCATGCTGGTCTGCCTGGTGATGATCATTTTTACGATCAACAACAATATCGACCGAGATGTACGAAATATCGGTGCTCTTCGGGCCGTCGGACATACCAACAGCCAGATCCGGACGGCGATGCTGCTGGAATACCTGGCAGTGGGTGCAGTCGGAGCCGGAGCCGGGATCGGTCTGGCCTATGTGCTGATGCCGGTGATCGACAGGAGTCTGCTCCGTTCCGTAACGGGAATGTTCTGGGAAAACCGGGTGTATCCCTGTATGAGCAGTCTGGTCCTCGGCGGTGTGCTCCTTGCCATGGCGCTGGTGGTATTCCTGTCCACCCGCAGGCTGAAAAACTTGCATCCGGCGACCGCGCTGCGCTTCGGGCTGCAGTCCAACAGTTTTAAGAAGAATCATCTCCCGCTGGCGACTACCAGAGGCAGGCTGAATCCTCTGCTGGCGGCCAAGAGCATGCTGCAGAGCATGGGTCAGAACCTGATCGTTCTGGGGATCGTAACGGTGGTTTCCTTCATGACCATTTTCTCGGCTATCCTGTTCTATAATACCAGGATCGACATTTCCAGATTCCAGACGCTGGTCAGCGGTGATGTGGCGGACGGGATCATCATGCTGAACACTGCTGAGGAAGAGGAGGTGTACCGGCTTCGGGATCAGATCGCAGAGCTGGCGGGGGTGTCTCAGGCTTACTGCTACGAGTTGCATAACATCAGCGTGGACGGGCGTGCCACCTATACCTTCTATACGGACAGGCCGGAGTACCTGGAGTGCGGTGTATATGAAGGGCAGATGTTCCGCGAGGCAAATGAAGCGGTGATCGGCCGTCTTCTGGCGGAGAAGCTGAATGTGAAGATCGGAGATGAGATCGAGGTGGAGTGTGCGGGAACCACGGCACGGTTTATCGTGACAGGTTTCCAGCAGTCGGTGGTGAATCTGGGGGAGCGTGTCTTCCTCAGTACGGAAGGGCTTAGACGTCTGGGTGTCACGCCGCAGTTCAGCGCGGTGCGGATCCGTCTCACGGATGCAGGGGATGCGGCGGTGGATGAAGCGCTGGCGCAGGCAAAGAACCTTTTGGGAGATGTCTGCACGGGTGTGGACAATGTGTACCGTTATCAGAGAAGCACGGATAATCTGACCATGTTTGCAGCGCTCATGCTGATCCTGTTGCTGATCCTTGTAAATGTAGCCATCATTTATCTGGTGATCAAACTGCTTCTGAAGACCATCTTTATCCGCAGGGAAAAGGAGTTCGGGATCAAGAAGGCTGTGGGCTTTACCAGCCGGCAGCTCCGTGTGCAGCTGGCCCTGTCCCTCTTCCCGGTAAGTCTCATCGCGGCAGGTGTAGGTGCGGTGCTTGGGTTCTTCCTGGTGAACCCACTGATCTCCGTGGTGCTGGGCGGCTTCGGTGTCGCAAGTGCCGATTTCCTGATCTATCCGTCCCTGATCGTGCTGACCATGGTACTGGTGGTGCTCCTGATCTTCGGAATGACCTATCTGATGTCAGGGCGGATGAAACGGGTGTCGGCCTATGATCTGATCCAGGAGTGACGTGAAGAACACACAAAAAGAGCAGGAGGACGCGCTGTCCTCCTGCTGAATTTGTATGTGGAGAGTTTGTTTTTTTGCGAGCCCGGGGTATAAATGATTAAAATGACCAGATTGTATGATCCGAATCATTAAAAACATTAGAATCGTTATTCTATATGGTATAAGGGAGTACCGGAAAATTATTTTTCCCGGGCTCGCAATAGTTAGCATACACTAACCGAAGAGATTTGTCAAGCACTAAACGATCAGCTCTGTCAGATAAACTGCAACACATGCCAGAAGAGCGACGGTAGTTAGCGAACACTTCCTGAGCGCAAGGGCAACTGCTACTGCCAGACCGACGCAGGCGGAGATCACGGATTCTGTGGCCGTGAAAATGGCCGGGATCGTCATGGCAGTCAGAACCGCGTAAGGAATATAGTACAGGAAGGACCGGATAAAACGGTTCTGAATCTTGTGGCGGATGGCAATAAAGGGAAGAACGCGGATCAGATAGGTGGACCCCGCCATGAGCGCCAGATAGATGAAGAAGGTGGAGAGGGTCATGGCGCCACCTCCTTTCGGGTCGGGCGGGAGGTTTCGTCGTTGATCGGTGCATCCGAAGGATGGGGATCGTTATCCGTCTCGTCATCTATGGGATGAATGATGGCTGCCACGGCAGCTGCCACGATGGCGGCGATGCTGATGGCGATACCGGAAGAGATCTTCTTCAAAAACGGGATATAGGCAAAGGCTGTGCTGATGGCAGCGGCAACGGCAGCGGCCAGCAGAACATATTTATTTTCTTTTGCCGGAGGAACGACGATGGCCACGAACATGCCGTAGAGTGCCAGCCCCAGTGCACTGAGAACGGCGGCAGGCAGGACCTCGCCCATGGAAGCGCCGAGGGCCGTGCCCACGGTCCAGCCGATCCAGGGGAGGGTAGCCAGCCCTGCAAAAAACGATCTGGAAACTACGGGACGCGTAACTGCAACCGCAAAGATCTCGTCGGTGATGAAAAAACCGAGGATCCATTTCCAGATGCCCCGGAATCTGTCACTTAGCTTCTGGGACAGGGAAATGGACATGAAAGAATACCGGACATTAATGGTCAGCTGTGAGATCAGCATGTCCAGGTAAAGTCCGGGCGTTGCCATCATCTGGATACCGGCAAACTGTCCGGCGGAGGTGACGGTGGTGAGAGACACCAGCGTTGCCTGCCAGACAGTAAGTCCGTATCGGACGGCCAATATTCCGAATGTAAAGGATACGGACAGGTATCCCAATGCGATTGGGATACCTGCCCGAAGTCCGTGTCTGTATTCCATGATTTTTCTCCGGTGAGAGTTGTTTTTCACGAGAGCTGCTATTCACAGCCACCCGGCCGGCCACAGCCTGTCTGCAGCGTTGCTGCATCCACCGCTGCTTCGCAGCTTATGGCTGTGGCGGCGTGTGGCATTCCTGCTTCGCAGGATCAGCACATGCATATGCAACTATGCGTGCAAGCACGCAGTTGCCATGCCTGTGCTGATCTGTGAATAGCAATGCTTAGTCGGCCAGTTTCATATCGCCTTCTTTTACCCAGCCCAGCTTCTTTAATCCTGCATTGATGAGCAGGGAAAGAATGGCCGGAAGCACGAAGCAGATGAGGATCAGTCCGATCCAGTCAAATGCAGTGATGGCTTCCTTGGTTCCGGCTGCAACGTCATTTACCCAGCCGGTATATACGCCGATCTGTCCCACCAGACCGCAGGTTCCCATACCGGAGGATACCGCTGCACCGTTCATCTGCATCTGGAAGAGGCAGGTGGCCAGCGGACCGGTGATGGCGGAAGCCAGGGTCGGTGCGATCCAGATCCGCGGATTTTTAACGATATTTCCCATCTGCAGCATGGAGGTACCGATGCCCTGAGACACCAGGCCGCCCCATCCGTTTTCCTTAAAGGAAATGACAGCAAAGCCGATCATCTGTGCCGAGCAGCCGGCCACCGCAGCACCGCCGGCCAGACCCACCAGACCGAAGGAGGCGCAGATGGCAGCGGAGGAGATGGGCAGCGTCAGCGCCATACCTACCGCTACAGAGACAATGATGCCCATGAAGAAGGGCTGCAGCTCGGTTGCGTCCATGATACGCTCGCCGACCCACATGGCACCCTTGCCGATGGGTGGTGCGATGAGCCAGGACAGGAAGATGCCGAGCCCGATGGTGATCAGCGGGGTTACCAGAATATCTACCTTTGTTTCTTTGGAGATCATCTTACCGCATTCCGCAGCGATGATTGCGATAAAGAGAACGGCCAGCGGACCGCCTGCGCCGCCCAGTGCATTTGCCGAAAAGCCTACCGTGATCATCGAGAAGAGGACCAGAGGCGGACATTTCAGGGCATAGCCGATGGCGACAGCCATGGCGGGACCGCTCATGGCGGAGGCAAGTCCCCCGACGGTGTATTCCTTGCCGGCTATCGTTGCTACGGTAGAGGTAAGAAAACCGATATCAAACTGCTTGCCGATCGTGTCAATAATGGTTCCGATAAGAAGGGAGCAGAAGAGACCCTGTGCCATGGCGCCGAGGGCGTCAATGCCGTAGCGCTTCAGAGAGATCTCAATGTCCTTCCGTTTTAGAAATGCTTTGAACTTTTCCATGGTGACTCCTTGTTGGTTCTTATAGGTTCAAAAAAGTATCGGCACATATGATAGCACAAAGATTCTTCATATACAAGAACGGTTTTTACGGTCCGTTTCACATGGTATCGAAAACCGTGTCATGTGAGATGTGAATTACCTGAATTGTTTTTGCATCCGGCAGTGGAAACGTGGTATACTGAGGCATACTTAATTTCCGGAGCGGAGGGAGGCAGGGATCGTTGTTCATAAATAATACCAACCGGGATCATACGACCTGGAGTAAGGAGCAGCTGGAGGCGGCAATGCCCTACGGGGAGATCGTGGATATGATCATGCCCGGGCTGGCAGCAGAGGCCGATGAGGCAGAGGCGGACCGTGTGGCGGGGCTGGTCGTGCGGCGGATCCTGAAAAGGCTGGATCCGGAGAACTTTCCACGGGGCGAGGAGCAGAACCGAGTACCGGAAGGGAAGCCGGACTTGGCATCGGAAGGTACCGAGGAACGGACACTGTGCAAGGAACGGGGAGAAAGACAGGAAGAGATACGGGATGCGGTGCTCTGTCAGGGGGATTTCACGCTGGTCTACCGTGTGGTACGCCAACTGAAGGATTCGGGTGTTACCGTGATGGCTCCCACATTCCGGAGAGTTACGAAACCAACGCTCAGGCCGGACGGAACGACAGCGGTGGGATACAGTTTTGATTTTGAACGCTTTCGGGAGTATTGATAACAGTGAAAAGTATGGAACAAGGAGATTAATTATGAATCCATTTGAAATGATGCAGTTAAAGAGCAAGATGGACCGGTTCGGACAGCAGCATCCGAAGGTGGTGGCTTTCTTTTCGGAGAATCATCAGGAACTTCGGGAAGGAGCCGTGGTTGAGATCCGGATCACTTCGCCGGAGGGGCATAATATAGTCACCAATATGCGCCTGACCGCGGAAGACGAGGATACGATCAACACATTTAAGAATATGCTGAGTTGACGTTGAACAGGCAGGGATTATCGATCAGAAACCAGATCAGAAGTTTTTGAACACAAAATCAGCAACAAAATGAATACGGCAGATTTAACAAAGATTCAGGGCGTGTTTTGACATGCCCTGAATTTATGTAAAGAAAAGCCGGGGAAATCCACATCTCCTCCCCGTTTCATGGTGGAAAGCCTGTGGACAACTGTCTGACAATTTTGGGATAAATGAACAGGAGAGACAACACTGCGTTGTCTCTTTTTTGTTGTGCAGGGTCGAAAGTCCTTGGCCTGACTGGGGGAACAACAAAATGTTTAGCGGTAAAAAAGGCAAAAACCAACAGAATTACGCGCAACAGATTCGATAATTATAGAGATTTACAGGGCGAGGGGAGCCGTGGTACATTTGTGTCACGAACGAAGGAGGTGACAGCGGTGAGAACTTACAGAGTCGGAATCTGCAGCCCGGATCCGGGTTATGCATCCAATCTGATGCTGGGTTTGAATCGGGTCTCAGCAGGAAAGGTGGAAGCGATGGTGTTCAGTTCACCGGAGATGATCCTTACCTGTATGCCGATCCGGGAACCGGATCTGATCATTATGGATGGAAATGTTCCTGAGGATCCACAGGAAGCTGTCGCGGAATATCACACGGATTCTGCCACTCAGTATTCCTCCACGCAGGATTCCGCAATTCGGGAATATGCATCCTATTGGGAGAAAAAGCTTGGAACCCAGGTTCTGGTTCTGACGGAAACACCTTCGACGTTTGGGGTCTGCAAGTACCGGTCTGTGCGGGAAATCTGTCAGGTGCTTCTGGAACGGCTGCAAAAAGCAAATGCGTCCGTTCCACAGCGTTTCGGCTGTATCGCCGTTTTCTCACCACTCGGTCGATGCGGCAAAACAGCGCTGGCACGCGCGCTCGCCCGTGCGGAGTCCGGCCGTGGGGGACTGTATATCGGAATGGAAGAATATACAGACCGAACGGTTCATTCGGAGGTGCTTTATCAGATCCATCGACGTGCTCCGGAGATATATGAAGCAGTTGTCCGTGAACAGACTTCAGAGGATGGGATCACCTGTCTGCGTATGTCGGATACGTATTCGGATTTCAGGGATGTTCAAAAGCCGGACCTGGAGTGGTTTCACTCACAATTGCTTCAACCGGAGCGATACAGAACGCTGATCTACGATGTGGGAAGCGCCAGTCTCTCATCGCCTGTGGTACTGGACTGTTTTGACCGGATCTATATGCCGGTGCTCTCGGATCCGGGTTCGTTGGGCAAACTGGAGCATTTCCGAAATGCACTCAGGGATTCCGGGCAGGGGGAGCTGCTTCGAAAGATCCGGTCGGTGGAATTACCCAAAGAATCGGTGGAAGCGTTCGATGAGCAACGGCTTCTGGATTGTGTGGGTGCCTGAGATGAAGAAAGAAGAAACGAAACGGAGACAGGATCAGTTAAGGGATCAATTAAAAGATCGGATCCTCAGTGAGCTTAAAATGACGGAATCGCTGGAGGATACGGTGATCGATGCGGTGATCGACCGGGTGATCCTGGAGGAATCCAGGCGGTGTTTTATCCCACTATCAGAGAAGCTGGAGATGCGGCAGTCCATCTTTCACAGTATCCGCGGCCTGGATGTGCTTTCGGAATTACTGGAGGATCCGGAGATCACGGAGATCATGGTCAACGGTACGTCCCCCATTTTCATCGAGAAGGGCGGTCGGCTGTATGCGACCGATCTGCATTTTGAAAGTGAGGAGCGGTTGCTCAGTGTGATCAATCAGATGATCTCCGGAGTCAATCGGGTGGTAAATGAGACCAGTCCCATCGTGGATGCGGTACTGCCCGGTGGGGAGCGGATCAATGTCGTGCTGGGAACGATCTCCAGAAACGGGCATGCCGTAACGATCCGAAAGTTTCCGGAGCATTCTTATAGGATGGAGGACCTTGTCCGGATGGGGAGTCTGGACGAAGACGCGGCGCAGCTTTTGAAACTGCTTGTGAAGGCAAAATATAACATTTTTGTATCCGGTGAAAACCGTATAATAGGACTAAGTCATTTGACTTTCAGGGAGAAGAAAGGCACTTAGACTTAGTCCATTTTTTATTTACACGGTGTTAAAGAACGTTGGCAATTACTGGAAGAGAATATGTGTGCCCATTTAAGGGGGCTGACATCGAAAATAACAGGTTTTTGCTCAGTATGTGTAAAAGGTAAGGAGGGATGAGAAATAGAAGAATAAAAGGCACAGGAACATCTAAAAAGGTGCAAATAATGGTGGCGGCAGAAACGAACATTTTAATTATGTCATTTCAGCTAAAGAGTCGTATGAAGATTGGCAGCTTGACTTGATCTAGGCTCAGCTGCTCGAATAGGAGGTGTTCATGGGAAGAGTGATTGTAGTGGGAGCTACAAAGGGCGGGGTTGGAAAGAGCGTAAGTTCCTACAACCTGTCGTATTCTCTGGCAAGTATGGGAAAAAAGGTTCTTGCAGTGGATTTCGACAGTCAGGCAAATCTTTCAACCTGCTTTGGCATAGAAGCTACCTCTACGGTACCAATCACAATCGGGCATTTGATACTGGCGCTGATTGATGATGAAGAATTGCCAGATGCATCTGAGTATATCATGAGCCGGAACGGAGTGGATTTTATCCCTTCATCAATGGTTTTATCTGCAGCGGATGCAAAGCTTAGGCTGGAACTTGGTGCTGAGAGGATGTTGGAAAAAATCCTAGAACCACTGAAGTCGAGGTATGATTACATTATTGTGGATACATGTCCGGCGCTAGGTGCTCTGACGATAAATGCCCTTACAGCGGCGGACGGAGTAGTGATTACTGTTAATCCTCAGCTTTTGGCTATGGTAGGTCTACAGGAGTTTCTTAAAACGATTAAAAAAATCAAGAGCCGTATTAATCCGCAGTTGGAAGTAGAGGGAATCCTGCTTACCATGTGTGAGCCACGGACAAATCTCTGCAAGGTGATATCAGAGCAAATTGCAGAAACCTTTGATGGGCAGATTAGAGTATTTGAAAGCAAGATTCCCAATACTGTTAAAGTAGGCGAGAGCGTTTATTACAGTGAGCCGCTGTTAGAATATGCGCCTCAGACAAAGGCTTGCAGGGCTTATATGGATTTCGGAAGGGAGTTGATCGGATATGAAAGCAAATCAGCCTAAGAGGAAGGTATTTAATGATGCAGTAGATCTTTTGACCGGCGGTGAGCCTGAAGGTGGCGTACAGACTTTACCGATTGATTCAATCGTTCCGTTTCACGAGCACCCATTTAAGCTTTACGAGGGGGAACGACTGAATGACATGGTGGAGAGCATACGTGAGCACGGCATTCTCACGCCTGTGATTGTCCAGAAGACTGGTAAGGGGTATGAAATGCTTGCCGGGCACAACAGACGGAATGCGGCAAAGATAGCGGGCTTAACTGAGGTTCCGGCCATTGTGAAAGAAGAACTGACAGAGGAAGAGGCGTGGGTGTATGTGGTCGAGACCAACGTGATTCAGAGATCCTTCAATGATATGTCCGTGACGGAGCGCATTGCCGTGTTATCCACAAGATATGACCGAGTATGCGGCACAAAGAAGCGAGAAGAGATATTGGAAGAGCTTCACGCGCTGAATGGAGACGGTGG
>JAILAR010000120.1 GCA_024681515.1 Eubacterium sp.
TTCTCCGGTATCGGTGTTGGTGATCCTGAACATCACGCCCGCCATCGGATTGCCGTCCTTGTCTACCTTCTGAACATCAACATCACCACGCTTCGGAACGTTGGCATTGTTCAGTTCCATACCGTTCGTCAGTTCAAGTGAATTATTCACGATCAGCTTTCCGGCTGATGTGATCTTTACAACGAGTACATTTCCATCAAGTTCTGTTACGCTTCCGTCTGTGGGATCCTTATGGAAATAGCGTCCACCCGTCAGCGTGAATCCGTCTGGTGCCTTTGTCTCTTCAATGGTGATCCAACCGAGAGGAAGGCCTGGATCCTTATTCTCGTCATAGAACAGATCATCACCGGAAACCTTATAGGTCTCGTCAAAAGCAACAACATATGAGCCATTAACCAACTTGGTCTCAAATACCCAGGTTCTCTGCGGTGCCCATCCCTGGGCAGCATACTCTGCAAACTGTTCCGCCGTGTAATTCTGTGTTTCATCATACGGCCAGAACTTGATCGCAAACTGTGCGCCAGAAAGATCATAATCACCATTGTTGGCTGCAACCTCCCCGGCTGCATTCTGCTTCCGGATCTCAATCTGAACCGGATCTGGAATCACATCCTCTTCTACTTCCAGAAGAATGTCCGTTTTGTTTGTGGTGGCATTTCGCTCAACAATAACCGTATATATCGTTTCATCCTTCTCGCAATTCTTTGAAGGTGTAATCTCCTTCACGTAATAGGTTCCTTGCTCCATATTGGAAAGTTTCGTTGTTCCCATACCCGCCCAATCTCCGGTTACATAGGACACAACACCCTTTCCTTTCGCATTTGTTGTAAAACGTGCAAGCACATTTGTATCATTGCTTGCTTCTGACCTTTTCTTATATACCCCGTAAATTGCCCCTTCCAGGGAGTAATTCGGGTTAATATAATCTTGGCCATTATTATCTTCTGAAACAACACATTCCTTTGCACTATCAGAGAATGACTTTGTCAGCGTAAGACTTCCCCTCTCGTTGTTCTTCCAGAGGGTATTTGCATTTCCCGCATTTGCGATAGCGTCCTCTTCCGTATGATAGAAGTCCACATCCTTGTAGGTATAAGGAGCCGTATATACTACTGTGTAATTCTTCGGATCAGGAGAAGTGGATGTCAGTTTGATCGTCCAATTTTCCTTTACCGTAACGCTCGGCTTTGTCCCCTTTTCGTACTGTCCGAGATAAACAACCGCCACACCGGGCATAGCCGTCTTCCGGTTTGCATAGGAGTGATCGGTCCAATCGTAATACCAACCCGTCCAAACGCCTGTGGTCTTTGTAGCCGTCTCTTCCACGCCATCTACTGTAATATCAAAGGATACATCATTCAGCGGATTCCCGGCATCATCCACCTTTTTCAGAGCAATATACCAATCCACCTTTTTATTGTTCTTCCAGAGAGTGTTCGGATCGGCTGCATGAGCAAGAGCATCTGCTTCGTCCGTATAGATCTCCGACTCCTGGTAAGTATAAGGCCGTGAGTAGACTACCGTATAATCCTTCGGATCCGGAGAATTAACAGACAGTTTTTTCGTCCAATTCTCCTTTACTGTAACTGTGGGTTTCTGTGTGTAGCTGCCAAGATATACAAGGCCGATACCGTCATTCAAAGAACGGCGGTTTGTATAAAGTCCGGTATCATAGTGATACTTCCATCCGGTCCAGATGCCTGTCTTTCCATCATCCGAATTGTAATCTGCCGTTGTAGTAGTTCCGTTCACGGTGATGTCAAAGGATACATCATTGAGCGCGGTTCCGGCATCATCCACCTTCTTTAATGCAATGTAGTAATCCTGGTGATCCGGCATCTTCAAATATGCGGTCATACCGAATCTCTGTGATTCTGTTCCAAGGCTTGAATAACCAAAAGCAACATACTCTACTGTTCCTCCGACAATGCCTCTTGTCTTGTTCAGTTGGAGGAAAGCCGTTCCGGTTCCACCCGTGGGAGTTTCCTTACCACGGTCTACACAGAATTGCGTACCTTCAATGTATGTGTACTTTGAAGAATCATAACCCGTATCAGCGCCGCCATAAGTAGTCAGCGGAGCGCTTCGGGTTGCGGTAAGATAGGTTCCTCGGGTGTACGTTCTTGCTTCAATCGTATCAACCGACAGGACCGTTCTTTCTCTCGGCCACTTATCGCCAAGATCGCTTCCCGCTCCGGTAATCGTATATTCCACGTAAAGGATCTTCGGAACATCATACTCGGCTCCTGTATCGGGATCTGTTACCGTTTCTTCAAGCGGTCCCGCAGCAGCCACCAGACTCACCTTGCGGAGGAGCATTAAAACGCCTTCTTCCTCAACGATTTCTTCCACTACTGAACGGCTGAATCCTGGGGGAAGCTGGGTGTCATCCACCTGTTGTTCTACCACGATCTGCGGAGCAGTTTCATCAGCCGGAGCATCGTCCTCGGATTCCGTTTTCTCTTCCGGAGCAGCTTCGTCAGCCGGAGCATCCATATCCTCCTCTTTTTCAGTAGATACATCCTCTGCCGGAGTTTCTGGTTCCTCTGCCGGAATCGGATCCTCTATCAGCGGTGCGATCTGCTGATCCTCTTCTTCGGAAATGACATCTTCTTCCTCTGCCGGAGCCTCGACAGGGGCATCAGCCACTTCCTCATCCGATGGCGGTTGAACTTCCTCCACCGGGGGTTCCTCTGTCATTTCAGCTACGGTTTCCGTACCTGTATCACCAGACACTTCTTCGGCCCGAAGATTCCAGGAGGACAAACCTACTGAAAAGAACAGTAGCATCGCAAGGAGCAACGCTAAAACTCTGTGTTTCTTCCATTTCTCCATACTCTTAATCTCCCTTCTTTATGGATTTCCTAAATGGATGTTATATATTTCACAAGGCAAAGCCTTGATTGTTTTCAAGCACAGAAAAAGGAACCCAAAATATAAGGTTCCTTCTTCAACACGCTATTCAATTTACCTTCTGAAAAGAAAGATCACTCGCTTTTCTTCGGGCCATTCAGCTTCTCCGCATAGGCTTTGAGGCGGTCTGTCTGCTCTTGGGCTTTCTTCTGCTGATCTGTCTCTTCAACCTCGATCAGCGCATCCTTGATCTGAATATCCATACCCTCACGCTCCTTTCTTACTTACTCTTTGCATCGGCCCAGGAAGCTGCCGTTTCACCACATTTAATGCATTCCAGATGATCAAGTACATCTTCATCCCAGGCTTCCTTCACACACTCTTCATAAGTTACCGCATCATGGTGAATGGTGTCATAAACTGTTGTGATATAGTAGCCGCCACCACAATTATTCATATGAGTTACCGCATCATCACAAGCCGCCGTACCATAGGTTTCCGTCAGATCCAGATTGCATCCTTTACAGAAGCTATGTCTTCCGATCTTCACCTTTTCATCCCATGCATCTTCGGTTACAGTCTCATACTCGGCATCATGGTGTACTGTTCGATACACTTCACTCCATGTATGCTTATGTACCTCCGGTGCGGGTTCCGGTTTCTCGGTATTTTCTGTGCCGCCCGTACTTGTATTATTATTTCCGGAGCCGGTATCTGTCGAACCAGGTTTGTTTTCATTACCTGGTTTCGTGGTGGTTGTTCCTCCCGGGTTTGTAGGCGGCGTAGTAGCTGCCGTATTGCCGGGATTTCCGTTGTTATTTCCAGTGCTTTGCGGATTTCCCGAAGAAGCCGTTGTGCTTCCGTTGCTGCCCGGATTGCCAGGATTTTGTGTGGCAGAAGGCGTTACCGTAGTGCCATCGTTGCTTCCGGTAGACTTTCCGCTATTGCCTGTACTGTTCTGTGATCCAACGTTGCCATTCTGCTTATTCGGCAGAGCCGCTTTCGGGGAGCCTGCGCCACCAGGATCAGCTTCCGAAGTTACTTCCTCACCACCGATGGATTTTTCTTCCGTCTCTGTGGTCTTTTCTGTTACGGCTTCCGTAGATTCACTTTCATGTGTGGAAGAAGAGATCATATCTTCGATCAGTTCCTTCATGGCCTCTTCGGTATTCTCTGTCTCAACTTCTGCAACGATGGAAGTAGACGGTTCCTCTGTATCTCCACCAGAGCCATTAGAGAGCAGAGCATAGCCGCCGATTCCTCCGCCGATCAAGGCTGCCCCGCCGATTCCCAGGCCAAGTATCCACTTCTTACTTATCTTGCTATTCTCGTTCTTCATAACGGTCTCCTTTCTTTCCCTCCTGGGAAGGAATACTGTACTACTTCGTATTATTATTGTAGCACATTCTTGTGTCAATCCAATAGAATCCAGGTGATACTTTGGTGAAACGAATATGTGCTGATTATGTTCTCTTTGTGTTCAAATTGTGTCCTTTAAATCTGATTATAACATATCCCCTGAAAAAGAAAACCGCTATTCCAATTCATCCTCATCCTCGGCTTCCATACTCTGCTTCACATGACGTTCCACCTGATCCGGTGTAACCTCATAATCATCACTCCGGATAGCCTCCGCAGCTTCACCAAAGACATCTTCTTTTTCAGGAGGTTCACCACCCAATTCGATCCGCCGGGCATTCATCGCTGCCGAGTATCTTCCTATCAACCGCCGTGGAAAAGTCTCGTCTTCCATGAATCCGTACTCTATATTCTGTAAATCATTAAGTGTTGTCGCATTCGTAATTTTAGTGATGTACTGTCCGATCCGGACTTCATCCGAAAGTTTTTTTTCCAACTTCTTTAATTCCGGTTCTGACATAATGTCCCATACATCAATCACTTCGTCATACGGCAGCCACGGGGCCGTATGGATCGTAAAGGACTCTTCATCCCCATCATGCCTTATTACTTCGTAATTGATCCAATAATTCATGCCCAGGATCCAGGCTGACAGTAAATGCCTTTTCTCATGCCCAAAATTACTGTATTCCGTCTCTCGATACTGAATCTTCCTGATATTTTCACAGGACAGATTCTCTTTCCGGCCCTCTAAACTTGCCTCTGCTTCCAACCGGATCTCCTTCATTTCCGAGGCTGACATCCGTTCGTCTATTGCTTCAAACACTTCGCCTTCTGCAATCCCGTGTTCCAGAGCAAGCCGGATCTGCTCCATCTGTGGATGCCGATATACCGGATATTCTTCGTGATCACTGAAATAGGTTCTTGTATAAATCTTAACCGCTGATTTTGTGAGTCCGTGTTCAAATCCAAGCCGGACCTGTTCCATATCCAAGTGTGTAAATCCCGGCCAGGCAATCCCAAACATGACCGTATCTGTGTCAATGCCGGATTCAAGAGCAAGCCGGATCTGCTCCATCTGTGCCGCCGTAAACACGGGCGTTCGATATACAGAGATCTGTGAGTAAGCCATGATCTGATCCGGAGAAAGGCCATGCTCCCGTCCAAGGTTGATCTGCTTTAACTGATCGGAAGCAAATTCCCCGCCAATCACGGGAAACCGTTTTGTTTGATCCGTTGAGACTTCCATTTCATCGACAATGTTATAGTCCACAGAATCGATCTCTTCCGGATCCGCATACTCATGTGCAGCTTCAAGTGCAGCCTCTTCTGATTCTGCTTCGATCTCATAGATTTCCTTCAAGACCATCTTTACTTCTACCCTGTACTTTTTCACGCTTTCTCACCCTCTTCCTGGATCTGCACTCTTCAACCTCGAATCTGTCAGAGAGAACATCTACCCCCTGAAAAGAAAACCGCAACTGTCCGGCTCCCGAGGTGAGCCGGGCATATTCCTCTCGTTCTGCTTTACTTAACGATCCCCTCATACGGTCATTCCAACTCTTCTTCATATTCCGGATCTGGGCTTCCAAAAAACTGTCGATTCAATTCCTCAAACTCTTCTTTCAGTTCCTCTGGTGTCGGTTCAAGTGTCGGGTTGCCCTGGGTACATAGTATCCGTCTGCAATCATCGCAGTTAAAATCACAGTTCATTGTTTCGCCTCCTTCCGGTTTAACGGATTATTCCATATTGTTTTCTGACTCCACAGCAGCTTCCGATTCACCAAGAAGCCAATCCTTAAACATTTCTGCCGACATCCTCCCATCTGCCATTGCTGCTATATACAGATCCACCTGTTCAGGATCCAGGCCGTTGCCTTCCGCAATCCGGCGAAGGATGTCCTGGCATCCGTAGAGTCCGGTATATCGGTCCTCGCTGAATGTGAAGTCATCCCCGAAGATCTGTCCTACATCAGATTCCAGATTTCCTATCTGAACCGCCGTACTGATCACATCATCAAGATCCTGGGATACGGAAACGGATCCGGTCTTGAAGATTTGAGGTGCAGCTTCTTTTGGTGAATCCATCGTATTATGTACGATCTCTTCATAGACATCATCAATGTAAAGCGCCAGGGCCTCGGCCGTATCTTCTGATAGCCCGGATGCAATAAGACGTTCCTTGTTGTAGAAGCTTGTTGGATAAATATCCGAAGCCTCGCAGCATATTCCCCAATTCGGGATTGCTATAAAACCGCCGTTTACATGATGGCCGAAAATCACCATATAGGCATTTCCATTCCAGGCTACCGAGTGTTCAAAGTAAATGTGTGTTGATCCCGAAAAATCATGTTGCATCTGTGCATCATTCATACTCTTTTCCTCCAACCTCTGAAAAAGAATCCCCACACGAAGGGTGAATGTGGGGATTCCTGAATACTATTCTTTTTCGATCTGTTCTTCCGCCTCTGCTTCTGCCTGAACCGTCCGGACGGCTCCCGGATGATCATATTCATACAGATTGTAGGAAAGGCGTTCCTTTGAAGATAGGATATGATCATTTACATCACGGATCACACCCTGTAAGTAACTGACCGAATCAACATCGGACCGTGGCAGCAGCAGAAGTTCATGGACGGAAGAAGGGATAATATAATACTGTCCCGGATCCAATCCCTTACAAACCGAAAGGAACCCATCCGGTCCCATCGGCGCTGCATCCAAATCCGTTTCATCACGGACAAGGATTATCGGACTCTTAATTCCATCCGATGAATCCGCCCCAAGTTCTGATAAATATATACCGAGTTTCTGCACCGGGAAGAAATGCTGCTCCGCCGTATTCTTCGCAGCCGCAGCGTGTAGTTCTTCGTTTGAAATCTGATACCTCGATTGCAGATCCGTAAGTGTCAGATCAATCGATGCTTTCTTTCCGGCAACCTTTGTCGGAAGGAACGGAACAAGAACAACGCCATCCATTCCTGGAACAGGCACACAGGCCGGGAACGGAAGATAATCGCTGCTCCGCATCTGATAATAGACCGTTGAAAGGATTTTATCCCTTGTGATCTGAACCGATCCAACCGCCCCGATATTCCTCTTAATGCTTTCCACGGCATTCAGAACGAGTCCGGCCATACTGTGCGGTCCGTACGTTGCATAGGCCTTATAGACCTCTGCCGGATCCAGGAATACCTCTGCATCCGTTCCCTCCTTCTGCACGGCCACCGCGATATACTCTGAACCATTGATCCCTCGCCGGACCTTATCCAACACCGTATATTCCGGTCCGAGTTTCTTCCGGATCTCGTCCGCAAAGATCATACTGAAATCTTCTCTGTTCATATATCCTCCTGAAAAGAAGGATCCCCGCAAAAGGAGGCCTACGGGGATCCAAAGTCGCATTTACTCGTTTTCGTACTCGTTAGAAGCTTCCGCCTCCGGTCCTTCAAGGGTTGAAAACTTACCATCT
This sequence comes from Eubacterium sp., assembly GCA_024681515.1. Classification (GTDB taxonomy): domain Bacteria; phylum Bacillota; class Clostridia; order Lachnospirales; family Lachnospiraceae; genus Eubacterium_Q. The sequence goes on from JAILAR010000120.1 coordinate 7,685, forward strand.
TCAACCAGATAGATCTTGTCAGAAAGAACATCCTCCGGAGCAAGGACATCGCTATTCACTTCCTTCACCAGAGATTTCAGACGATCCTGATCACTCTCAAAGCTGACCGGAAGAAGAAGGATCTCATGGACGGAAGAAGGAATGATGTAATAGGATTCCGTCAGCTTCGCAAACGCTCCCGGAGCAGCAAAGGCGGATGCACCACCCTGTTCTGAAAAGCGATCCGAAGCAACCAGGAACGGGCTTTCAAATCCTTCCATCATGCCCTCCGGCACCATTCCACGAAGTTTATCTGCCAGGGGAATGATCTCGATTCTTGCTTCCGTATTTCTCATTGCAGCATCATGTAATTCATCCATTGAAATATCGAGATTCGTCAAACTATCATTGTGGATGATTGTGGTACCCCGGCGATTACCGATTGAGACTTCAATAACCGGATAAAGGGTAACTCCTTCAATCCCGGGAACATTCTGAACAGGAACATCTGCTAACCTACGCTGATTTGTGTCGGTATTTGCCATCCGATAATAAACGTGATCAAGAATAAATGACTTGTCAAACTCCGGGACTTCTGCTTCCAAAGCGGACTCCTGAATAAATGATTTCTTTAATTCCTCTGCAATCAGTTCCGGGGATGAGAGATCCCGATACCTCTCATACAGATTTTCCACATAGACCGTGGCACCTACGTTGCTGCCGATCTTTGTAACTGTAATTCCGGTATTCGTTACATCATTCGACTTGACCACCTCGCGAACATCCACCGTATATCCTTCGGAAAACTGACGGCGGATCTCCTCGATGATCACATCCTTAAACTCACTTCTGTTCATCATTGCTTCCGCCCTCCTTTGATTTGCGTAACCGTTCGTAATACTCCTTCAAGATCTGACTATCCGACTTTGGCGGATCCATTTCGATCAAGTGTCCGTCATTTGTCATATAATCCATAAGATTCTCCTTTCTGTGAATCCGGCACCATCCCAAACCGCCGCTCGGATCGTATAACGATCTATGGTTGGAAAGGCACCTTTTGAAAAATGTAACGGATCCCCACGGGGGATGTCCTATGGGGATCCAATGTCACACTTACTCGTTTTCGTACTCGTTAGAAGCTTCTACTTCCAGGCCTACCAATGCGGTCTGAATCTTGCCATCTTCAACCTTGTAGATATTACCGGAAAGAACGTCCTCCCGTTCTACAACATATACGTTCACTTCCGCAACCAGATTCGCCAAGTGTTCCGGAGACTCAACCTGGGATTCCGGAATGAGCAGAAGTTCATGGACGGAAGAAGGGAGAATATACATGGTCGGAAGATCCGCCAGGATACTCGGTGCGCCAAAAAGAGACACATCCCCGGTTCCAATTCCGGTTTTCTTATCGGTTGTAACATATAACGGACTATCGAAGGCTTCTTCCGGCATCCCGGTGATTCCCGCAAGGACTTCCGAAAGTTTTGTGATCTGTACTCGGCTTTCTGTATTTCTCTGTGCAGCCGTATGAAGTTCATCCAACGAAATATCCGCGCCTTCCAAATGGCTGTTCTGAATGACGATAACCCCGGCCCGGCCCGCAACAGTAACATCAATGGCGGGATAAAGAGCAATGTCTTCGGCCCCGGCCGGATTGATCACCGGAACGGACTCAAACCGTCTCTGATTTGCTTCTGCATTTGCCATCCGATAGTAAACGTTATCCAGAATAAACGCCTTATCGAAATCCGGTACGGAAATCTGGCCCTCGTCCATGACTATTGAAACCGTCTTTTCCGCAATAACCTCCGGTGCAATGCCGGACTTGTAATCCTCATACATATGCTCCACATATACCGTGGCACCTACGTTGCTATTCGGCGGCGTGATCGTGATGCCCGTATAGACGGCATCATTCGACTTCACCACTTCTCTTGTGCTGACATCATAGCTGCTAGGAACCGCCCGGCGGATCTCCTCGATGATCACATCCTTAAAAGTTGCTTTATTCATCATCGCTGCTGCCCTCCTTCTTCTTTTTCAGAAGGTCATTGTACTTCTTCAACACTTCGGGATCCTGGGGCTGCTGATCCATTTCAATCAGCATTCCATTATTTGTCATGTAATCCATAGGTTTTTTCTCCTTCTTGGTATTCCCGGATTCCATCCTTTACCCCTTGCAGTACACCCGCTCGGATTGCTTCACGCAACCTATCTGTCTGCTCCGGCGTAAGTTGGAGATCCGCGTCTTTTAATATATCTTTGATCTGCTTATCCTGATCCATATTCCGCCTCCTTCCCGGATGAATTGCAGATGGAAGATCAATACTGTTCATGACCGCGATCCCATCCCTCATACATCTGCTGCATGGGATCCGGTGCGATATATTCAGGCTGCTGCCCGGTATATGTAGGCTGCTGCTCGGTATATATGGGCTGCTGCTCGGTATATGTGGGCTGCTGATTGCCTGTCGATTCCTGATACTGTTGCGGAGCAGCTTGCTGCATCGGCGCCTTCTCCGAAATAGAAGCCTCTGCCACCGGACCTGTTCCGCCACTTGCTTGTTTGAACGGAAGAAACTCGGTATCCTCTCCGATGATCTCCACCGTAAATACTTTATTTCCATTCTTATCCGTATATGACTTGGATTGCAGATGGCCGGATACCGGAATCGGATCACCCTTCTTGAAATGCTTAACGATGAACTCTGCCGTTACTCCAAAATACGCGATATTAAAGAAATCTGCTCCGGCATCCTTCCCCCGGCGATTGACCGCGATACTAAACTTGGTGTAGACCGTTTCCTTGCCATCTTCTCTTTGCTTCCGGGTAAGTTCCGGATCCTTCGTCAATCTCCCGATCAGTTGCACATGATTTGAAATACTACCCATAAGATACCTTCCTTTCGTTTATATGTACTTAATGCACCTTCTGAAAACAATCATTCCAGATAATCTTCGGACTCTTGCTTTTGCTGTCGGATTGCGGATCCCGAATGTTTCTTCTTTCCGGCCATCTGTTCTTTCAGATCAAGTAACTGTAATGCACGAATGATACGGTTCTCCATATCTTCCTTTTTTGTGCATCCCGCCTTAACGAGAAGATTCCTGATCAATGGATCATCGAACATCATTTTTTCCGCTTTCGACTTTTGGTTCGGCTTATCCTCTGCCATGATCTCCTTGATCTGATCATCATTCAGCAATCCTTCCTTTTGAAGATTGTTCATCCGGATTGTCTGATCATGTGAAGGTGTCTTACCATCCGCCTCATAGATCTCATATATTTTCTTCTGCTGATCCTCCGGAAGCTTCCGTAGTTCCAAAGCCGGACGAAGGCCGATCTTCTTCATATCAACCAATTTGAGAAGATCGGGAATCAGCGGACCGTAAGAAGAATCACCGAAAACAAGAGCAATATATCGTGAAATCTGTGTATGTCCTTCGCCAACCTGTTCTGCCAGAATATCTCTTGAACGTTTTTGTGTGTCTTCTTCGGCTTCCTGGAAATCCATTTTTTTTCGCCCCTGTCTGCGTTTCATCACATCCAGAAGTGTCTTATAGGTCCTTCCTTTTTCCGAAACCGTTTTTTCTTTCCGTTGTAGAAGGTTATCAATAGCCATGATCACGGTTGCATCATCCCGGGAAACCCGTTTAATCACCACAGGCATTGTGGGCAGCCCCAACTTCATAGCTGCATACTGTCTTCTATGACCGGAAATTAGTTCCAGGCGGCCGTTCTCATTGTAGAAGGCAATCGCCGGAGTCAGGATTCCGTACTCACGGATATTTTCTATCAATGTCTGCATTTCCGGATTATCTTCTACTGTATAGGTATGGCCATCAAAAGTGAGAAGATCCCCGGGGGGAATGTCAAGCTGCACACCAAATTCCATCACCGCAGCCCTTCCCTCGTCAGAAACCAAGGCCTCGGCTGCTCTCTGCCCCTGATCTGAAAAGAATCCATCAATGATGCCTTCCTCACTCGGATTCTGCTTCGAGGCCTGTTCCTTCAAATGCTGCCATCCGTTCGGCAATGTCTTTTTCGGCATACTCACCAACCACTCCTTTCACCAACTTTTCATAAGCGATTGACGCATTTGTATTATGACTGTAAGCGTAGATCGATTTCCCTTGCGGTTGTGCTTGCGGAATCTTCGTATCCTGTGGAATGTCATCAAAAACGGTAAATCTATCACTATACATCTCACGAATCAGATCCGCATTCTCACGATCATTCTTTGTTCTCCGATCCACTCCGGTAACAACGATCCCCTCAATTTGAAGGGATGGATTCACCTTCCTTCGGATGTCCTGAATCTCCGCGAAGAGAATATCCAAACCATCCGCAGCGAAGTAATCCGGATCCGTAGGAATGATGATACTATCCGCAGCTACATAAGAGTTTATCGTCATCCATCCCAGGTAAGGAGGACAATCCAGAATAATGTAGTCATAGATGCCTCTTGCCGGGCCGAGAACGGTCATAAGGATCCTTTCCCGATTCAGAGTCTCATTCAGTTTCCGTTCCAGGGTTGCAGCTTTCAGGGAACTTGCTATCACATCCATTCCTTCATCATGATGCAGAATTGCTTTCGACAGATCTATCGGATCTCCCTGGATGTAGTCCTGGAACAGATCATAAATGGTACAAGGAAGCTGTGTAGGCTGAAACCATCCTAATCCCTTTGATAAGTGCTGTTGCGGATCCATATCAACCGCCAGAACTCTCTTGCCGTGCCGGGAAAGCCCCGCAGAAAGGTTGATCGCCGTGGTAGTCTTACCTACGCCACCTTTCAGATTCGATATTGCTATGATTTTTGCCATACACCCTTCTTCCTTTCCTTACGTTTTTCTTAAACTCAAAAAGGCTCATTCTTAAATATGAATAAGCCTTTTTATTACACATTATTCAGTTTCAATAAAATGTGCCCCACTGGGGCACATTTTATCACCTTGTCATTTACCCAAGAAAATTGAACACATACCCACCGGATTCATTCTCCATTTATTCTTCTTCGCTTTATCTTGTTTTTCAAGGCCTGATTTGCTATCGTAATATCATACCCCGTCATATAATAAGGAGTTTATTATGCAGAATCTGGAGCGTTTACTCAATCAGTCCGACC
>JAILAR010000138.1 GCA_024681515.1 Eubacterium sp.
AAAATAGTACCACTTTCCGCCAATCTGTTTCCAGCCGGTCTGCATCACACCCTTGGTGTTAAAGTAATACCAAACGGCTCCCGTCTTGCTCTGGATGTACTGCCATCCGGTCAGAAGCTTGCCGCCCAGCTGATACTGATAGGCTCCCTTTGCTGTTTTGATCCATTTTCCACCGGTCACCGGCACTGTTGCCGCTTCGGCAACCGCCGAAACATCGGTGGCCGGTGTCACTGCCGGCACAGCCACAGCAGCCGCAACCACCAGAGAAAGGGTCAGCCCAATGATTTTTGCTTTCTTCATACAGAACCTCCAGACCTTCATCATGTTTCCGCATAATATATTTGCGAATCCTTGATCGTCAGATGAAACATCTTTAACACTGTTGATTACTCTATCCTTTTATTATAACTGCGGAAGTATTTTTATACAAGGGAGTTCATTCTTTTCTCATCTTTCTCTTTTTTTTATTTGAAAAACCGAATGGATGATTTCAGTTTTCCTGATTTCAGTTTTCCTGATTTCACTATATTTTAACCAACACATCAACATACTGTTGATGGCAGTTTTCACAAATTTTCCTGCATTATTCTGTCTAAAAAGCAGATAAAACCGAGTGATCCTATGTGTAACGAATTGTGAAATCCACAAAATGTAGGTGTTCGAATCAATAGGTGCCAGGTCCAGTCAAACGCTGGATCCTCACAACAAAACCAAGGGCAACAATTTGCATTATTATTTTGATTGAGTTTTCGTACGTCAGAGAATTACAATTAAATTGTTCGTTTCGAAATTTCTTCGAACGATAATCTACCGTACAACGGATATCCAGGAGGCAACCACAACATGGGAAACACTCTATCAACTGGCAATAATCTCACCAATACACAAAACATAGACAATGCATCATCCGCACAAAAAGAAATGGTCAAAACTGCGATGAGTGGAGAGAATGAACACGCCTCCACGGAGCAATCGCCGCATGACATCTATGACCGGATGTTCAAACGGATTCTGACACTGTCAAGCACCGCAGTGATCCATTTTATCAACGGATTGTTCCACATGGATTATCCGGAAAACAGTGTCATCACCTACAATGCTACGGAATCCGTGGACAGTAACCTGCAAAAACGGCTGGCGGATAAGATTCTAACCGTTAATCACACGGACAGCTATCATTTTGAGGCAGAGATGGGAAAGGATCATGAGATCGTGATTCGGATCATGGAATATGGTTTTCAATATGCACTTCGAAACATGTCCCCTCTTCCGCATATTACCCATAGAGAAGAAGCGGTATCAGAGCCTTGGAAATCTTATTTCCGATTTCCAAGGCAGATTGTGATCTATCTGGATCAGGAGACAGCGATCCCGGAGGAGTATACCGTGGAAGTACAGTTTCCCGGAGAGGGATCCTTTGAACACCGAATCCCGGTACTGTATTTCCAGAAGAAAACTCTGGAGGAAATAAAGCAGGACAATTTGGTCATCCTGCTTCCGTTCCGACTGCTTCAACTGAGAAAAGAGATTGAAAAAGAACGTTCATTGGAAAATGCGAAACGGTTGATAGAGCTTTCCAGAAATGATATAATCGAACCGATAAATCAGGCGTACAGCATCGGAGTGATCACGAAGCGGGACCGGCTGATCCTGCTGGCATTGGCGAAACGTCTGGAAAAACATCTGTATCAGAAATACGATGATATCTGGGAGGCGATTCAGAATATGATAGTAAGGGATCATTCATTACCGTTGGATATTGATGTTTATGAAGATATGCTGGATGAGAAAGACGCTAAGATGGAAATCATGGCGGAGCAGATTGAAGAAAAAGACGCACAGATTGAGGCGAAGGATGCACTGCTCGCTGAGAAAGAGGCAGAGATCCTTCAGCTCAAAGAACAGCTAAAGGCGCTAAAAGAACAGTCATAAGAAATGGAGCCGTGTTTTTTCACGGCTCGTTTTCTTATATCTATGATTTTTCACAAAAACTGAACCCAGTCTGTCTGCATTCTCGTCACTTTTTTTACTTGTTTTATTCATCTCATGCAACCGGCGGTCCCACTTGTTTTTAATCCTCGAATCATATATAATAGAAATTCGGACTAAATCCAATTCTTTCTTTGTTTATAAGGAGTACTATGAAACGTTTAGGTATCGACATCGGATCGACAACGGTAAAGGTAGCTGTTATAGATGAAAACCATCAGCTACTCTTCTCTGAGTATCAGCGGCATTTCGCGCGGATCAAGGAGACGCTCAGAGAGCTTCTTACCCATGCTCAGGAGAAGCTTGGCGACTGCGAAGTGGCTCCGGACATCACCGGTTCCGGAGGACTGGCTCTGGCGAAGGTGATCGACGTTCCCTTCGAGCAGGAAGTGGTCTGCGTCTCCAGCGCACTGGAGGAGACCGCACCCCAGACGGATGTAGCCATCGAGCTGGGCGGCGAGGATGCGAAGATCATTTACTTCTCCAAGAGCGGCATCGAGCAGCGTATGAATTCCGTATGCGCCGGCGGTACCGGTTCCTTTATCGACCAGATGGCTGCCCTTCTTATGACGGACGCATCCGGCCTCAATGAGTATGCAAAAACCTATGATACCGTATATCCCATCGCAGCCCGCTGCGGTGTGTTCGCAAAGACAGATATCCAGCCCCTGATCAACGAGGGCGCTACCAAGCCGAACCTGGCCGTATCCATCTTCCAGGCTGTGGTAAATCAGACCATCTCCGGACTTGCCTGCGGCAAGCCCATCCGCGGTCATGTGGCATTCCTGGGAGGGCCCCTGCATTTCCTGGATCAGCTTCGGGAAAGCTTTATCCGTACCCTGAATCTGGATGAGGAGCATGCGATCCTTCTGGAAAATTCTCATCTCTTCGCTGCCATCGGTGCGGCTTTGCATGCGGATGAGGCGAAGACCATCGCCCTCTCTGCCCTGACCGGCAAGCTGAATGATGATCTAAAGATTGAGGTGGAGGTCTCCCGTCTGGAACCCCTCTTCCGAAACGAGGCTGAGCTTGCGGAATTCCGGGAGCGCCAGCATTCCTATCACGTACGTCGCGGCGATCTGGCCACCTATTCCGGAAATGTATTCCTTGGCATCGATGCCGGTTCCACCACCACAAAGCTGGCGGTGATCGGCGAGCGCGGCGAACTGCTCTATGACTTTTATTCCAACAACAACGGCAGCCCGGTGAAGACCACCATCCGTGCCATGAAGGAGATCTACTCTCTTCTGCCGAAGACGGCAAAGATCGCAGGAAGCTGCTCCACCGGCTACGGAGAAGCCCTGCTGAAGTCTGCCATGAACCTGGACTACGGTGAGGTAGAGACCATTGCTCACTATACGGCCGCTGCCTTCTTTGATCCTGAAGTGGATACCATCCTGGATATCGGCGGTCAGGATATGAAATGTATCAAGATCCGAAACGGCGTGGTGGACAATGTCATGCTGAACGAGTCCTGCTCTTCCGGCTGTGGCTCCTTCATCGAGACCTTCGCCAAGTCTCTGGATTATGAAGTTCACGATTTTGCAGAGATCGCACTGACAGCGAAAACTCCCATCGATCTGGGCTCCCGCTGTACGGTGTTCATGAATTCCAAGGTAAAACAGGCACAGAAGGAAGGTGCTTCCGTGGAGGATATCTCCGCGGGTCTGGCGTATTCCGTTATTAAGAACGCCCTTCTGAAGGTCATCAAGCTGACAGATCCGAAGCAGCTCGGACATCAGATCGTGGTACAGGGCGGAACCTTCTACAACGATGCAGTGCTCCGCGCCTTCGAGCTGGTTTCCGGCAGGGAGCCCATCCGGCCGGACATCGCCGGTATCATGGGTGCCTTCGGTGCCGCTCTCATCGCACGGGATAACTATACGGAAGGCTTCGAGTCCACCATCATTTCCGAGGAGGACGTGAAGGCTCTGACCTACGAAACCCAGATGGCACGCTGCGGACTCTGCACCAACAACTGTCTGCTCACCATAAACAAGTTCACCGGCGGACGTCGGTTTATCACCGGAAACCGCTGCGAGCGCGGTCTCGGCATGAAGAAGAACGCCGAGAACATGCCGAACCTGTACGACTATAAATATAATCAGCTCTTCAACTACGAGCCTCTCCCCAAGGAGAAGGCAAAGCGTGGTGAGATCGGTGTGCCCAGGGTACTCAACATGTACGAAAACTATCCCTTCTGGCATACCTTCCTTACGAAGCTGGGGTACCGGGTCATCCTGTCTCCCAAGTCTTCCAAGGAGATCTACAACATGGGCATCGAGTCCATCCCCAGCGACACCGAATGTTATCCGGCGAAGATCAGCCACGGTCATGTAATGTGGCTGGTAAAGCAGGGCCTTCGGACCATCTTCTATCCCTGTGTGCCCTACGAACGAAATGAGACACCGGATGCCATCAACCACTACAACTGCCCCATCGTTACTTCCTATTCCGAGAATATCAAGAATAACATGGAGGAGATCCAGACGGAGAACATCGATTACATCCGTCCCTTCCTGGCTCTGGACAATCCGGAGGCTCTGAAGGCCCGTATGCTGCGGGAGTTCAAGAAGCATACAAATGTGACCAAACAGGAGATCAGCGATGCCGTGGATGCCGCCTATAAGGAGGCTGACCGCGTTAAGGCCGATCTGCAGAAGAAGGGCGAGGAAACCATCGCCTTCCTGAAGAAGACTGGCAAGCTGGGTATCGTTCTGGCCGGCCGTCCCTACCATGTGGACCCGGAGATCAACCACGGTATCCCCGAGCTGATCAATTCCTACGGCGTGGCCGTGCTGTCCGAGGATTCCATCTCCCATCTGTCCGAGGTGGAGCGTCCTCTTATCGTTGCGGATCAGTGGATGTACCATTCCCGCCTGTACCGGGCAGCCAACTATGTCAAGACCAGTGAGAATCTGGAGCTGATCCAGCTCTTCTCCTTCGGATGCGGTCTGGATGCCGTTACCACCGACTGCGTGAACGACATCCTGTCCAATTCCAATAAAATTTACACGGTCCTGAAGATCGACGAGGTATCCAATCTGGGCGCCGCAAGGATCCGGATCCGCTCCCTGCTCTCCGCCGTGAAGGCCCGTCAGAAGCATCACGTGAAGCCGACACCGGTTTCCACTGCCTTAAATCGCGTGGAATTCACCCAGGACATGCAGAAGGAATATACGGTTCTGGCTCCCCAGATGTCACCGATCCATTTCTCCATGCTGCAGGCTGCCCTCCGGCATCTGCACATCAACTTCATTGTGCTTCCGGACGCAGACCGTGAGACCATCAATATCGGACTGAAATATGTAAATAATGATGCCTGCTACCCCTCCATCATCGTGGTAGGCCAGATGATGCAGGCCATCACTTCCGGAAAATACGATACCGATAATCTGGCGGTTGCCATCACCCAGACCGGCGGCGGCTGCCGTGCTACAAACTATGTCGGCTTTATCCGCCGTGCTCTGGCCAAGGCAGGATACGGACACATCCCCGTGATCGCGATCAGCGCACAGGGACTGGAGAAGAATCCGGGCGTGAAGTACAATCTGAAAGCCATCAAATGCTCTCTGCACGCTCTGATGTACGGTGATATCTTCATGCGGTGCGTCTACCATACACGCCCCTACGAGAAGAATCCGGGATCCGTCAACAAGCTGCACCGGAAATGGGAAAAGATCTGTATCCGGGATATCGAACGGGGATCTCACAACTTTAAGAAGATCTGCCGGGACATCGTCCGTGATTTCGACCGGATCCCGATCTACGAAAATGTAAAGAAGCCGCGTGTCGGCATCGTAGGCGAGATTCTGGTCAAGTTCCTGCCCTCCGCCAACAACCATCTGGTGGATCTGCTGGAACAGGAAGGCGCCGAGGCGGTTATGCCGGATCTGACGGATTTCATGCTATACAGTTTCTTCAATGCGGAATATCGCCACGAATTCCTGGGCAAGCCTCTGAAGGCACAGCTCGTAAGCAACGCCGCCATCAAATATATGGAGCACATGCGAAAGCCCATGGCAAAAGCCCTGGCCGCCTCCAAGCGCTTCTCCGCACCGGTGGACATCCACAAGATCGCAGATTATGCGCGTCCCATTGTATCCATCGGAAATGAAACCGGTGAAGGCTGGTTCCTTACCGGCGAGATGGTGGAACTGATCCACTCCGGAACACCGAATATCGTCTGCGCACAGCCCTTCGCCTGCCTGCCCAACCACATCATCGGTAAGGGCGTCATCAAGAAGCTCCGTGCGGTCTATCCGGATTCCAATATCGTGCCCATCGACTTCGACCCGGGTGCATCCGAAGTAAACCAGATCAACCGCATCAAGCTCATGCTTGCCGCGGCAAGAAAGAACATGAACCAAAGTGACAGAAAAAAATAAAACAATCCAGGAAAAGACTGATAATAAACCCCCGGGCATCTGCCGGATGACAGATGCCCGGGGGTTTATTACCATCAGTAGAAAACGCATCCAGGATTCGGAGATCCTTCAAGGAATAATACGCCTTATATGGGTCATATTGAAATAAAAGTTTCATATTGTTCCCTTAATCTGAAATCGATCTTCGGATCGCAATCATCCCATACCTTTTGCTTAATAATTGAGCTTCCATGGATTCCTATTTTCCTGCGATCGGAGCATCCGTGTCCATCAAAAAACCAAGGATCGAAAGCAGTGCCATGCCCGCTGTCTCGGTCCGGAGGATCCGGTGTCCCAGACTGATGGTGAGTGCTCCTGCTTCTTCCAGCGCCTTCACCTCTGCTTCTTCAAATCCGCCTTCCGGCCCGATGAAGATTCCAAGGCTCTGCACTTTTCCCTCGGCTGCATCCTTACAGATTTCGTCTATACAGCTTCTCGCCGCATCCATACCTTCCGCATTCTCATAGGGGAGAAGGATCCGGTCCAGTTTCTTTGCTTCATTCACAGCCTCTTTCATCCCGAGGAAGGTTCCCACTTCCGGGATCACGCCACGTCCGGACTGCTTCGCGGCAGCCTCTGCGATAGCCTGATAGCGGTCTCTCCTTTTTGCAGCCTTTGCCGCATCCATCTTCACTACTGAACGGCTCATCCACACCGGAACGATCCGCGCCGCTCCGAGTTCCACGGCCTTCTGCAGGATGAAATCCATCTTATCGCCCTTGGGGAAACCCTGATAGAGCGTGATCCGGACCGGAAGCTCCGCCGCATTTCCGCATATATCCTCGATGGAGGCGATCACTTCTTCGTTATTGATGGACCGTATCCGGCAGGTATAATCCCTCCCGTCACCGGAACCCACTTTGATCTCATCTCCTTCTGCCAACCGCAGAACCTGGGATGCATGGTGGGCGTCGGAACCGGAGAGACGGATCTCACCGGATGTGGAATTAATCTCTTCTGAGAAGAATCTGTGCATATGTTATCCTTTCGTTCATGTGAAGGGATTCTTCACTTCGTTCAGAATGACAGATAGCTACTTTCTTGCAACCACGGATACCCATTCTCCCATCTGCACGGTTTCCAGCACCGTAAAGCCGGCGTCCCGCAGTGCACTGCGCACATCCTCCGCCCTGTTTTCGGTGATACCTGAGGAGATAAAGAGTCCTTCCGGTACAAGATACCGGGGGATCACGGCTGAAAGCGGAATGATCACATCCGCCAGGATATTCGCCACCACGATATCATAGGTCCTGGCAGGAACCGTATCCGCCTCTCCCAGTGCCAGATCCACCAGCTGCACAGGATTCACGGCCGCAATCCCGGAGCCTACGCTGGCTTTCCGATACTGCTCCCTCTCCGTTTCATTCATGGCTCCGATCACATTTCCCGCAAGCAGATTTCCGCAGGAAAATGCGATCCGGTCCTCCGTGAGACCGTTTGCCTCCGCATTCTCCCTGCTGGAAAGGATCGCCTGAGGATCGATATCCAGACCATGCACATAACCGGCTCCGAGAAGCACCGACAGGATTGCCAGGATCCCGCTTCCGCAGCCTACATCGAAGACGGACTGTCCTTCCTTTAAATGCTTTCGAAGCTGCTCTATACAAAGCTTTGTGGTCTCATGGGTTCCGGTTCCGAAGGCCATGACGGAGGAGATCCGAACCACCTTATCCTCCGGCCGAAGATCCTCATATTCCGTCCACGTTGGGCAGATCACGATGTCCTCTCCCAGACGGAATGGCCGGTAATACTGCTTCCAGTTTTCCTGCCAGGTGGCGTCATCCGAGGTCTCCGTCACGGTGAACCGTTTGCTTCCCACGGATACATACGCCTCCATCCGTTCCATCTCTTCCCGGAGTTTCGTCTTCAGTTCCTCGATCTGTTCCTCCGTATAATCCGCATCCAGATATACGGAAACCGAGGCCCCGTCCGTCTCCCCTTCCGGGATCAGGGGCACATCCACATACATCTGCTTCATTTCCTCTTCGGTAAGCGGCACCTGATCCACGATCTCCGCCCCCGGAAATCCCAGTTCTTCCAAATACTCAGCCAGCAGATCCTCAGCCTCTACGGACGTCTCTATCGTAAGTTTTTTCCAGATCATTCTTCTATCTCCTCGTTACGTAATCGATTCTCCTGATGGAGAATCGATTTTTCTTTTCCGATTTCAATCCGCGCTCCATGATTCGTATTCTACCACGATTCCCTGTAAATTAACAGATGCTTTACAAACGAAGATCGCGCAGCCAAAAGGCTGCGCGATCCATGCATCGTATATACTATCTGTTATTTCCGTCTCTTCTTGTGGGTTCCGAAGGAGAAACCACCTAAAGAATCGGTAGCCGCACGTGCATTGACACCGGTGGTCTGCTCGTACTGACTCAGGATACTCTTCTGTTCTTCGGTCAGATTATCCGGAACCTGAACCACCAGCGTTACATAATGGTCACCGCGAACGTTCTTATTCCGAAGGGTCGGAACTCCCTTGCCGCGAAGCTTAACCTTCGTGTTGGTCTGGGTACCCGGCTGGATATCATACTCCATAGGACCGTCGATGGTCTGCAACGTTACTCTTCCGCCAAGAGCTGCCTGTGTAAATGTAATGGGTTCGGAGGAATACAGGTCATACTCCTGACGGGAGAATACCGGATGCTTATCCACCAGTACCGTCACCAGAAGGTCTCCACGTCCACCGCCGTTGATACCCGGCTCACCCATCTCACGAAGACGGATGCTCTGACCGTTATCTATACCGGCAGGTACCTTCACCTGAATGGTCTTCTTGCTCTTAACATAGCCGGAACCTGCACAGTTGGAGCATTTGTAACGAATAATCTTACCACTGCCCTGGCAATCCGGACAGGTCTGCACGGTACGTGCCATACCAAAGAGGGACTGCTGGGTAAATACCACCTGTCCTTTTCCTGCACACTTGTTGCAGACCTCCGCCGGATGTCCCGGCTGAGCTCCGGTTGCGTGGCAGACCGGACATTCGTCCTTCAGCGGCATCTCAATATCCGTCTGAGTTCCGAAAGCTGCTTCCTCAAAGGATACACGAACCGTGGTACGGATATCCGCACCCTTCATGGGGCCGTTCTGCTGCCTTGCACGGGAACCACCGCCGAACATATCTCCGAAGATATCGCCGAAGATATCGCCCATATCGGCAAAATCAAAACCGAAGCCACCGTCTCCGCCTGCATTCGGATCAAAAGCTGCCCAGCCAAACTGGTCATATTTGCGCTTCTTATCCGGATCCGACAGGATCGCATAAGCTTCCGATGCTTCCTTGAATTTTGCTTCCGCCTCTTTATCTCCCGGGTTTGCATCCGGGTGATACTTCTTGGCAAGAACACGATATGCTTTTTTCAGGTCATTTTCCGTCGCATTTTTCGGGACGCCAAGGACCTCATAACAATCTCTTTTTTCTTCTGTCATTATTCTTCACCTCACTGTGGATCCGCCGACCATGAACCGGGCCTTTGCCCGGTTCATGACCAACTTTCTCCATAGGCATGGGTTGTCAGGCTGCGTCGGGGATTAGATCTCCTTGAAGTCGCCGTCTACAACATCCCCGCCGTAGTTCGGAGTACCTGCTCCGGTTCCTGCATTTGCGCCGGGACCGTTCTGCTCATACAGCTTTGCAAACAGGTTCTGAGCGGAGGTCATCAGTGTCTCACGACCGGAACGAAGTTTCTCAACATCGTAGTCGGACAGATTGTCAATATCTGTGCTTTCAATGATCTGCTTCAGGGAAGCCAGATCAGCCTCAACCTTCTTCTTGTCAGCCTCAGGCAGCTTGTCGCCCACCTCGGACAGAGCCTTCTCGGTCTGGAATACCATAGCGTCTGCGTCGTTACGAACCTCAACGCCTTCCTTACGCTTCTTGTCAGCTGCTTCATAAGCCGCTGCTTCCTTAACTGCTTTCTCGATATCATCATCGGAAAGGCTGGTGCCGGAAGTAATGGTGATGTGCTGCTCACGGCCGGTACCCTTATCCTGTGCGGAAACATTTACGATACCATTTGCATCGATATCAAATGTAACTTCGATCTGCGGAACACCACGACGTGCCGGAGCGATACCATCCAGACGGAAACGTCCGAGGGACTTGTTGTCCTTTGCGAATTCACGCTCGCCCTGTACGATATTGATATCAACCGCATCCTGATTGTCCTGAGCAGTGGAGAAGATCTGGCTCTTCTTTGTCGGGATAGTCGTGTTACGCTCGATCAGGTGTGTAGCGATACCGCCCATGGTCTCGATGGACAGTGTCAGCGGAGTTACATCCAGAAGAAGGATGTCGCCTGCGCCCTCGTCACCGGCCAGCTTACCACCCTGGATGCAGGCACCGATAGCAACGCACTCATCCGGGTTGATACCCTTGAACGGCTCCTTGCCTGTGATAGCCTTTACGGCATCCTGTACGGCGATGACACGGGTAGAACCACCAACCAGAAGTACCTTATCCAGCTCTGCAGCTGTAAGGCCTGCATCGTCCAGTGCGGTCTGAACCGGGCCTCTGGTCTTCTCAACCAGATCAGCAGTCAGCTCATCAAATTTAGCTCTGGAAAGATCCATGTCAAAGTGCTTCGGTCCGTCGCTGGTAGCAGTGATGAACGGAAGGTTGATATTGGTCATGGTCTGGGAAGACAGCTCCTTCTTAGCCTTCTCTGCCGCTTCTTTCAGACGCTGCATAGCCATCTTATCCGTGGAAAGGTCTACGCCCTCTTTCTTCTGGAACTCATCCAGCATATACTTTGTGATCGCGTTATCGAAGTCATCACCACCGAGGAGGTTGTTACCTGCGGTTGCAAGTACTTCGATGACACCGTCACCGATCTCAATGATGGATACATCGAAGGTACCACCACCAAGGTCGTAAACCATGATCTTCTGCTCTTTCTCATTATCCAGACCATAGGAAAGCGCTGCGGCCGTAGGCTCGTTGATGATACGCTTTACGTCCAGACCGGCGATCTTACCGGCGTTCTTTGTAGCCTGTCTCTGAGAGTCCGTGAAATAAGCCGGAACCGTGATAACTGCCTCGGTTACCTTCTCACCCAGATAAGCCTCAGCATCTGCTTTCAGCTTCTGCAGGGTCATGGCGGAGATCTCTTCCGGAGAGTACTTCTTTCCGTCGATCTCTACCTTGTAGTCAGAGCCCATGTGACGCTTGATGGAAGAAATGGTCTTGTCAGCGTTTGTTACGGCCTGACGCTTTGCAGCATCACCGACAACACGCTCGCCGGACTTCAGGAATGCAACAACGGACGGGGTCGTTCTGGATCCCTCTGCATTCGTGATAACCACCGGCTTACCGCCTTCCATAACGGCTACGCAAGAGTTTGTAGTTCCTAAGTCAATACCGATAATCTTTCCCATTACTTTAAATCCTCCTAAGATTTATCTTTAGATTTATCTTGAATTAATTGTGCACGTTAGTTTGTTTATTAATTTGCAACTTTGACCATACTGTGTCTCAGCACGGTATCTTTGTACATATAACCCTTCTGCATCTCTTCTACAACCGTGTTCTCACCAAGATTCTCATCCTCAACGTGGATCACTGCGTTATGCAGATTCGGGTCGAATTCCTTGCCGACGGGATCCATGGGTTTTACACCAAGCTTCTCCAGAGTCTCCATCAGCTGTTTGTAGATCATTTCAATGCCCTGCTCAAACGGAGTTTTTTCCTCCTCTTTTACGGAGTCCAGAGCCCGTTCAAAATTGTCGATCACCGGAAGAAGCTTTTCCAGTGTGGCCGATGCTCCGTAGTCGAACATCTTGGCATTTTCCTTCTCATTCCGGACGCGCATGTTGTCCACATCCGCAAGGAGTCTTGTATACTTCTCCTTGTTTGCCTCTGCAAGCTCATTTGCCTGTTTGAGCTCCAGCTGCATCGCCTTGGACCCTCTCCGGTTTTTCTTCGGAAGCGGCTTCGGACGTTTCGCATCCGCATCCTCCGGTTTCACGATCTCTTCTTCGGCGATCGTTACATCTGATCCTGCCTCCACCTTGTCCGGCTCGACCTTGATGTCCTCTTCCTCCGGGAGTGCTTCCAGCTCTTTCTCCGCTTTGAGGGAGCGTAACATCTCGTTCATTCCTTTCGCCATGCGTTGTCACCCCTTCTCATTAGTATTATTTATTCGTCTTTTTTGCTTTGCTTTCCGTCTTTCCTGAATATCGTATCCAGTTCGTCCGTCAGGCTCTTCAGTGTCTGGACCACCTTCTTATAGTCCATCCGTTTCGGTCCGATGATACCGATGGTTCCTTTCGCACCTTCCGGCAGCTCATAGGTGGAAGTTACGATCGAATAATCCTTCATATTCTGAACCGGGGCTTCCTCACCGATATAGATCTGAATACCATCGCTTCCCTTCTCACCGGACTTCATGGTTTCATCGATCAGGGACTCAAGCCCGCTCTTATCCTCCAAAGTCTCCAAAAGCGCCGTGGCTTTCTTTACATCGCTCAGTTCACCGTACTTCAGGATATTCGAGGTTCCGCTGGTATAGATCTGCATCTCTTCTGCCTGATGAACCGCATCCACGATCCCCTCAAACACACTTTCCAGAATATCCGCA
>JAILAR010000152.1 GCA_024681515.1 Eubacterium sp.
GCTTCCGGTAGAGAAGCAGACCGTGATCATTTACGCGGCCGTAAAGCATTATCTGCTGGACATTCCGGTGGATCAGATCGCAGCCTTCGAGGCAGACCTGTTTGAGTACATCTCTACAAATGAGCCGGACATCTTCACCCGGATCCGGGAGGAGAAGGTCATCGCGGATGATGTGGAAGAGATGCTGGTGAAGGCCATTGAAGCGACGAAGGCGAAATCTGGTTCGAAGGAATGAACATGACAATAATAAGCCTGTCATTCTGAGCCAGATTGTACAAGCATTCCGGTGCCGTACGCGCGGCAGCGCGTATGGGCAGGGAATGCGTAGAAGGGACGAAGGATCCCCTGACTCGAACCAGTGACGGGATTCTTCGCTCACTATGTTCGCTCAGAATGACAAAATAAAGGAGCACGACACATGGCTTCCATGCGTAGCATAAAAAGGAGAAAAGAGAGCGTCCAGTCGACCCAGCAGATCACGAAAGCGATGAAGCTGGTTTCGACGGTCAAGCTGCAGAAGGCCCGGGTCGGCGTTGAAGCCAACGCACCCTATTTTGAGGCCCTGTACAAGACCATTTGCTCGATCCTGGCAAGAACCGAAGATCTGGACAACCGCTTCCTGAAGGAAGACAGCAAAGGCCGCAAAGCCCTGCTGGTCATGTCCTCGAACCGTGGTCTTGCCGGCGGATACAATTCGAATATCGTGAAGCTCGTGGACTCCTTCGGCTTTGACAAAGAAACCACCGTGATCTACGGTCTGGGACGGAAGGGTATCGAAGGGCTGAAACGCCGCGGCTACAGGATCGACAAGGACGAATCGGATATCATAAATGCACCGCTGTACAACGACTGCATCGCTCTGACCAAGGACCTGATGGTGAGGTTTGATGCCGGTGAGATCGACGAGATCTACGTGGCTTACACGGATTTCCGGAACACCGTGACTCACGTGCCCACCATCCGGAAGATCATCCCCCTGTCCCGGGCGGACTTCGATCCGTCGGTGCTGGATGAGTCCGATGTGGACAAGAACGTACAGATGAATTACGGTATGTCCAACAGCGGTATCGAGCGCGACATGGTGCTCTTCGGCCAGACCATGGACCACTACCATCCGGAAGAGAAGATCCTGAATGAGATCATTCCGAAGTATATCACGAATATCATTTACGGAGCGTTTCTGGAAGCCATCGCCAGCGAAAATGCAGCGCGTATGCAGGCCATGGATTCCGCAACCGAGAACGCGGCAGACATGATCAGTTCGCTGGAGCTGCAGTATAACCGTGCACGGCAGGGGTCCATCACACAGGAGCTGACCGAGATCGTAGCCGGCGCAGAGGCGCTGAACTAAAACACAAGGAGACTTATACAATGGGTGCAAAAGCACAGGGAAAGATAACCGAGATCATCGGCGCCGTTCTGGATATCCGCTTTCCGGAAGGACAGCTGCCGGATATCAATGACGCCATCGTGATCCCGCGGAAAGAGGAGAAAGAAGGCACACTGACCGTAGAGGTTGCCCAGCATCTGGGTGACGACACGGTTCGCTGCATCGCTCTCGGCCCCACCGACGGACTGGTCCGTGGTATGGCAGCAAATGCAACGGGCGGCCCAATCTCCGTGCCGGTAGGTGAGGAGACACTGGGGCGTATCTTCAACGTTCTGGGAGATCCCATCGATCAGAAACCCGCACCGGAGACCAAGGAGAAACATCCGATCCACAGGAAGGCACCGGCATTTTCCGAGCAGTCCACGGAGACGGAGATCCTGGAGACCGGTATCAAGGTCGTTGACTTGCTCTGCCCCTATCAGAAGGGTGGTAAGGTCGGACTCTTCGGCGGCGCAGGTGTCGGCAAGACCGTCCTGATCCAGGAGCTGATCCGCAACATCGCCACCGAGCACGGCGGATATTCCGTATTCACCGGCGTAGGCGAGCGGACCCGTGAAGGAAATGACCTTTATCACGAAATGACCGAGTCGGGGGTTATCAACAAGACCACCATGGTCTTCGGACAGATGAACGAACCACCCGGAGCAAGAATGCGTGTCGGTCTGACGGGCCTCACCATGGCAGAGTATTTCCGTGATGTGTCCCATAAGGACGTACTGCTTTTCATCGATAACATCTTCCGTTTCACCCAGGCCGGATCCGAGGTGTCCGCGCTGCTGGGACGTGTTCCTTCCGCAGTAGGTTATCAGCCCACACTGCAGACGGAAATGGGTGCGCTCCAGGAGCGTATCACTTCCACGAAGAACGGTTCCATCACCTCCGTGCAGGCAGTTTACGTGCCTGCCGATGACCTGACGGACCCCGCACCGGCAACCACATTTGCACATCTCGATGCGAAGACGGTACTATCCCGTTCCATCGTTGAGTTAGGTATTTACCCGGCGGTGGATCCGCTGGAGTCTACCTCCCGAATTCTGGATCCCCGCATCGTCGGCGAGGAGCATTACAAGGTGGCACGTGGCGTGCAGGAGACCCTGCAGAAATACAAGGAACTCCAGGATATCATCGTCATCCTGGGTATGGACGAGCTGTCCGAGGCGGACAAGCTGACCGTATCCCGTGCACGTAAGATCCAGAGATTCCTGTCGCAGCCCTTCTTCGTTGCGCAGCAGTTCACCGGGACCGACGGAAAGTACGTACCGGTGGAGGAGACCATCCAGGGCTTCCGCGAGATCCTCGAAGGACAGCATGACGAGATCCCGGAGAGCTATTTTCTGAATGCAGGAGCCATCAGTGAGGTTGTGGCCAGATACAAAGCGAGCAAGGCAAGCAAGTAAACGTTGCGCGATATGAGGAAAACATATGGCAGATACATTACAATTAGTCATCATCACCCCTGAGCGGGAATTCTTCCGCGGCGAGGCCACCTTCGTGGAGTTTACCACCACGGACGGTGACGTGGGGATCTACCCGCGGCACATTCCCACCACGGTGGTGCTTGATCCGGGGATCCTCCGGATCCACACCGGCAAGGATGTGCGTGAGGCGGCTCTTCACTCCGGATTTGCGGAGATTTTGGGCGACCGGATCACCATCCTGGCGGAAGCGGTGGAATGGCCGGAAGAGATTGATAAGAACCGCGCCGAAGAAGCACGGATCCGCGCAGAGCGGAAACTGGAAGACTCTGCAGCCGACGGCAGCAAGGCCGAGCTTGCGCTGAAGCGGTCTGTCCTTCGTATCCACATGGCGGAGAAGGAAGGACGGTAAGACGCCCGGCTGATATGTGAGACGGATCGACAGTCGATGCATGAGACGGATCGATAATTGATACATGAACCAAACGACAATCCATATGTGAGACGGACTGACAAGGTTAGAAAAGTCGGAAGGATGCTGTGTATGAAACATAAATTTTGGAAGAAGAGCCGCGTTTCGCGGCTCGTGGCATATGCGCTGGTGCTGGGAATGATGCTGTCCCTGGCGGCCTGCGGCAAGGAGGCAAAGGATACCCGCCAGAAAGCGAAGAGTATCTTTGAATTCTTTGACGATGAGCCGGACACGGACGATCCCTGGGCGACGGAGTCGACGCAGGCTCCGGTGCAGCCGAGCACGGGAGATGTGGTCGTGGATCCGCCGGAGATCAATCCGCCGGCATCCGATCCGAATCAGTACTCTGATACGGAAAATGAAGAACTGAATCAGCTCTTTGCCGAGTACTTCGAGGAATACGTGACAAGCTCCTCCGTGAGCTACCGTGACCATATCCAGGACGGAAAGAATTTCGGTGGGCTGGAACCTCCGAAGGAAGCGACTCTCGGAGAAGAATCGGATTACAGTGAGGAAGGCTTCGCCAAGAGTAAGCAGGAGGTCGAGGACTGGATCGCAAGGCTTGAGGCGCTGGATGTGAACACCTTCACGGAGCAGCAGCGATTTGACTACGACTATTTGCTGGACAATCTGAAAACCTGTCTGGTTACCTTTGATAATATCTACATCGGCGGTTCATTCGCCCCGATGCAGGGCGTTCAGGCAAATTTCCCGGTCATGTTCACGGACTGGTTCTTCCTCTCCAAGGAAGATATCCAGCTCTGCATCGATATCATGAAGCTGTATCCGCCGGAGATCGACAAGGCACTGGAATTCGAGAAGGTCCGGACCGAGAAGGGCTATGGCTATGAGGACTGCATCATCGACAAGATCATCGAGCAGTGCGATGAGTTCCTGAATCAGACCGGAGAGAATTTCATGATCACCGTGTTCAATGAGCATGTGGATGGATTCGACGGACTGACGGATGCCGAACGGGAAGACTTCAAGAAACAGTTTGCGGATGGTGTTAACAATCAGATCGTGCCCATGTATCAGAGGATCCGCGAGACATTTGTGGGCCTGAAGGGCAAAAATCAGATAAAGGGCGGCATGGTGAATTATGAGCACGGCTCGGAGATCTATGCGTATCTGGTTCGGGAGTACTCGGGAAGTACCAAAACGCCGGAGGAAATGATCCAATATCTCGAGCAGAAGATGAGTGATGCCAAGACCCGGATGAGTATGTATTATATCCGGTATCCGGATGCATACCAGTATTTTACTGATCATGAGTCCTCTCTCTTCAACTACCTTTCGAATAAAGATCCGAAGGAGATGGAGGATTATCTGATCAATAATGTCATGTCGGAATTCCCGGACATCGGGGAGATCAACTATGACATCATGTATTTTGAGAAGAGTCTGGAGAAGATCCGGGAGAACTCCGTGGCTTACTACATGATCCCACCCATCGATGATACTTCGGAGAACACGATCCGTGTAAATGGAGCGCATCTGGATGATCTCTGGGTCACCCTTGCGCATGAGGGCTGTCCGGGACATATGTACCAGACCAATTATTACCGGAAGACGAATCCAAATCCGATCCGCTGCATGGGTCTGGAGCTTGGATATCTGGAGGGCTGGGCGGTCTATGCTAGCTATGAGAGCCTGAAATACTGTGATTTCAACGGCTCACAGTATGCGGATGTGCTGGGTAAGCTTGCACAGCTGGATGAATCCTACGGTTATATGATCTACGGGCGGATCGATCTGGGGATCAACGCCGAGGGCTGGACGCTGGAGGACGTTCGGAGCTACGTTACGAAAATGGGTCTGAGTTCCTCTTCGGCTGAGACGTTTTATACGCTGCTGTCCGGGGATCCGGGCGTTTATCTCAGCTACTCCGTAGGTTATCTGGAAATGCAGGATATGCGCGACTACGCCGAGGAACAGCTGGGAGATAAGTTCAATGTCGTGGAGTATCATAAAGCGGTATTGGATGCAGGTCCCTGCAAGTACGACCAGCTGAAGAAGCGGGTGGATAAGTATATTCTTGAGAATAAATAAAAATCGGTCAGAAGGCTGTGGCAGAGTGTCACAGCCTTTTGTTTTATATTACTCGGTTTGTACTTTTTCGGATGGATGTGGTATAATATCAACCAGGTATGTCTGGAGAAATTGTTTTTAGGTAAACGAGTGACGAACATGAAGATCGGAATATTTGATTCCGGGATCGGTGGGCTTTCTGTACTGCAGGAAGCATACCATCAGCTTCCGGATCAGAATTACATATTTTACGCAGATACGGATCATGTACCCTACGGAAAGAGGGAACCCAGCGAGATC
>JAILAR010000173.1 GCA_024681515.1 Eubacterium sp.
CGGAATTTATCAAAGATAAAAGAGCTTCTTACTATGTTGCAAGCAAGACATCTATAGAGGACAACGTGCATAAGTGGTCTTCTCAGGTGATTGCAGATCTTGCTCCGGACATGGACGGATTATCTGTTGATAATCTGGAAGCGTTTTTCCGTTTTGTCGGGAACCTGGCAGATAAAGAGAAGATTATTATCGCACTTGATGAGATCCCTTATATAGCTGAAGCTGATGAATCCTTTCTTTCAAGGTTTCAGGTTGCGGTAGATACGATATTTGCATCTAAAAATATCTATCTTATCATTTGCGGTTCTGCGATCAGCTTTATGGAGAAAGAAATCTTAAGCGAGAAGAGTCCTTTATTCGGGAGACGGACAAACCAGATTTTCTTACGACCGTTTAATTATATTGAATCAGCCGAGTTTGTTCCGAGGTATAATGCCGAAGAGAAAGCAATCGTATATGGAGTTACCGGTGGAGTCGCTAAATATCTGACGCTTTTTGATGATAAGCTTTCGTTGGACGAAAACCTGATCAGAAATTACTTTACAACATCGGGATACCTGTATGAGGAACCGATGAATCTTCTTACGCAGGAGTTCAGATCTGTCAATACCTACAATACCGTTATCGAAGTTTGTG
Source organism: Eubacterium sp. (assembly GCA_024681515.1). Classification (GTDB taxonomy): domain Bacteria; phylum Bacillota; class Clostridia; order Lachnospirales; family Lachnospiraceae; genus Eubacterium_Q. Next base: position 637 of record JAILAR010000173.1, read on the forward strand.
CCGGTGGTGCCAACAAAGTAACCGAGATTGCAGACAAGGCACGCATTACTACTGCGACACTGTCTTATGTTTTGAAGAGTCTGGATACAGTGGGTATTATCTCCAAGATCACGCCTATGACCGAGAAAGAGAACAACAGGCGAAGTGTTTACGAAGTGACTGACAGCATGTACCGTTTCTGGTACTCTTTTATTCCGGGTGCGAGAGCAGTGATAGAGATGAATCGAGGCGAGGTATTTTATAAAAACTACGTAAAAGAAAAGCTCCATTCCTTTATGGGTAAAGTTTTTGAAGCGATGTGCAGATATTATACCCTGTCACAGGGATTGGATGGCAAACTGAATTGTCTTGTTACAAATGTAGGAAGCTGGTGGGGACCGGGACATGATCATATACCTACGGACATTGATGTAGTGGGAATTGATGATGCAAATAAAAAGGCGGTGCTCGGAGAGTGTAAGTTCAAAAATGAAGTGATCGATAAAGAAGTTTACGAAGCCCTGATGGACAGAAGTGGCCTTATCGATAAACGTTATGAAGAAGTGGAGTTTCTGTTATTCTCTTTAACCGGCTTTTCAAAATGGGTAAAAGAAAATGTCCGGCCGGACAGTGTCAGACTTGTTACATTGGAAGAGCTATATCAAAACAGGTAAAAAAGGAAAATAACGCCCGCACCGGAGATGATACACCGGTCATGCTTTATGGGCTTTTGTTTGGAATCTCTATGGCCGGAGCCGGCGTGACTTTGATCGCAAGACGCAGAAACCAAAGGGGGACGAAGTAGAGAAAACCATAAAACCGACTTTCTTTACTTCGCGTAATCTTATATAATAATGCTGATGTCAAAAAGAAATCCGGCCCACAGTTATCACATCATACAGGGCGGAATCGGGAATCAAAGAATCATAAAGGAGCGGGGATATGACAATCACAACAGAGAGGAACGACGCGGAACTGAAGGTAGTGGTTGATGGTGCGATCGATACGTCCACGGCACCGGATTTTGAAAAAGTACTGCGGGAAAATCTTCCGGGAGTGGAAAGTCTGATCCTTGATTTCGAGAAGGTCGGCTATGTATCCAGCGCCGGACTCCGGGTGCTTCTTTATGCGATCCGAACCATGAATGTACAGGGATCCCTTGTGGTGCGGAATGTCGGGGATGTCGTGCTGGAGACGCTGGAGATCACCGGGATTTTGGATGATTTGAACGTGGAGTAGGAATCGATTCTCCATCAGGAGAATCGATTTCGTACACGCCCACCAACACCAGAGGTGTTGGTGCCCGAACGAAGTGAGGGTTTGTGCCCGCCTTCGATGGGCGGGCACAAAGGCAACGAAGCGCGTAAGCGCGAAGTAAGGGGATATATATGGATAACTTAATGGAACTCCGACTGCTGGAATATGATACGGAGATAGACAACTACCGAAAACTGGAACCCATTGTCATTTCTGTTTTGGAAGACAAACTCAGGGAGGCCGGGATACGGCCGATGCAGATCGCGCATCGTGTGAAGACAAGAGAATCCGTTGCCGGTAAGATGGAACGGAAGCCGGACAAATACACGTCTCTCCGGAAGATGACGGATCTTCTCGGGATCCGCATCATTTGCTATTTTAATGATCAGGTGGATCAGATCGCGAATCTGATCCGGCAGTGTCTGGTCATCGATCTGAAAAACTCCGTAGACAAGCGGGAACTACTGGAACCAACGGCGTTTGGGTATCTTTCCCTGCATTTCATATGCTCGCTTCCGAAGGACAGCGGATATCCGAACGAGCTCTGCGATCTGAAGTTTGAGATCCAGATCCGGACGGTGCTTCAGCATACCTGGGCGGAGATCGAGCATGACCTGGGATATAAGACCGAATTCGGGGTCCCGAGGAAGGTGCGCCGGGAATTCTCCCGCGTGGCAGGTCTTTTGGAGATTGCAGATGAATCATTTCTCAGGATCCGGTCTTTTATTCGAGATTATGAGATCGATGTAAGGAATAAGATCACAAATGATGAAGCTGCGGAGATGCCTCTGGATTTGGTATCCCTGCGTGCGTATATAGAACTCAGCAAGACCATGCAGCGGCTGATCTCGGAGATCGCGGCAATCTCCGGATCGCAGGTGATCGAGACGTCTCCCGAAACATATCTTCCGTATCTGGAATTTTTCGGGGTGCATACGCTTGGCGAACTCAGTAATTTTGTTCATGCAGGCTATGACGACGCGATCCATTTTGCAAAAAGCTCCCTCAGTAAGATCAAGCTGGATGAGGTGTCATCCATCATCGGACTCTATTATCTGTGCCGCGCCCGTCTGGTTCTGGGAGACTATAACGAAAGAAAACTGATGAAATACTTTATGCTGGGTGAGGCTACGGAGAAGAAAGCAAAGCTCCAGACCGGACTCATCCTTCGTCTGCGCGAGTCCTACGCGAACGAAGCAAAAAGTGAAAAAAAGACTTGAAAAAATTATAAAAAGGTGCATTAATCCTGGACCGGTAAAGGAGATTATGGACAGGGGGCTGACTCTGGAAGAGTATCTCGGTGAAACAGAATAACTCCGAAAGTGAGAAGGGGTCGGCAATATGCCGGCCTCTTTTTCATGTTGTCGGAATACGGTATTATTTATGCTGATCATGATAAAATTTGGTCTTGCGGCGGGAATCATTTTCGAAATTAAGAAAATTTGATAAAACTTGATCAGAAAACCGATATTTGTTTTGAAATTGCGTCTATAGTATAAAGGGCATTTTTGAGAGCGGTGCTTTAGGCGCGAAATGCGAGGAACTGATGATCAGGTGTAAAGCGTATGGAAGTATGAACGCATAATCTACGGAGTTCATTAAGCGCGAAGTGTGGAATAAATAATAAATAATAAAATATGAACGATGAATCGACCGACAATAGAATCCTTGCACTGTATCAGGCCAGGGATGAATCTGCCATCGAGATGACGGATGTGCATTACGGCAGTTTTTCCCGTGCGCTTTCTTTCGGGATCTTACAGTCCCATGAGGATGCGGAGGAGTGCGTAAATGACTCCTATCTGAAACTGTGGGATACCATCCCGCCGGTAGTGCCGAAGAGTCTGAAGGCATATCTGGGGAGGATCGTAAGAAACCTGTCCCTCACGTTGTTCCGAAAAAAGACAGCGCAGAAAAGGGACGAGGGGGCAAGTGTACTGCTCTCCGAACTGGAGGATTGTATCCCCGCAAATAATGATGTGGAGCAGGCGTTGGAGCATAAAATTCTGCTTCAGCTGCTGGAACAGTGGCTGCAGAGTGAAAAAGAGGAGAACCGAAAACTCTTTGTCCTGCGGTACTGGTATGGAGAATCCGTGGAGGCGCTGGCTGCCCGGTTTCAGCTGTCAGAGAGCAAGGTGGCGGACCGCCTCTACCGGATGCGGAACCGTTTGAAAAACTTCCTTGAAAGAGAGGGGGTGTCTGTATGAGTGAACGCAGAAAACAGGGTGGGAATAATCAGGGGGCGGACATGCAGGATGCGAAAAAACATGATGCAAACCGAGATGAGGATAGAAGGGCCGCCGCAAACCGCTTGATGGATGTGATCACAGACCTGGATGATGATCTGGTACTGGAAGCGGAAGAACCGATAATGGCGAGAAAACCAGGAAAGCAGAATACGGGTCAGCAGAGAAAACGATGGTTTGCTGTTGGCATTTCCGCGGCAGCGGTGATTGTTGCGGGTCTGATCGCACTGGGGATCTACCTGGGAAGGCCGGGCAGGGATGACCGCCCCATAGACGGTGCAACTACAGAGGCTGGAATCACGGAAGCGGGAGTAACGGAAGCCGGAGCTACAGAAGCCGGTGTCACGGAAGCCGGAGCTACAGAGGAAGCTGCCACGGAAGTAATCACAGAGACGGTAGTTACGGAAGCAATTACAGAGACGGGCGCAACGGAAGCAGGCAGGACGGGTAATCCGGAGAAGGAGAATGCGAAGCATGTTGACGTTGGCACTGACAACGTGGAAGCAAAGACGGTGAGCTTTGAATCTCTGGAAGAAATGGAAGGATACGCGGATGTGATCCTGCGGGCAGTGCGGCTGGATCAGGAAGAACCGGTAGTCAGCGGACCGTATACATTTTCAAAGGTGAAGATCAGTAAGATCTACAAGGATAATGCCGGAGAGCTGGCGGAGGAACGGGAGATCACCGTGCTGGAGAACGAAGTGTACGATGCGGCACAGGATGTGGTCTATCATGTGGCCGGATATAATATGATGGTGGCAGGAGAAGAGTATCTGCTGTTTTTAAGACATAATGTCCTGCCGGACGGGAAAGAGTACTATGTGGCCTGCGGCGTGAATTTCGGAACGATCTCACTTACGGACGACGGCCGGGATCGGGTTCGTGGCAATGAGGGACCGGGGCCTTATGAGGTAGATGAACCAACCCCGGAAATGAAGACCATCTGGGAAGAAGCAAAACGTAAATATCAATGATGCGGAGGGATGATTATGAGACGTTATGAACTGCAATCCATACGGAAAAAAACAAAAAGAAGGATCTTTCGCACGGCAGCATTGACTCTGACCATGGGGCTCTTCCTTACCGGTTGCGGAAGCAGGGAAGCAAATTCCGGATCAGAGCAGGGGAATGCGGAAAGTGTGGCGGAGGGTGCGCGCCCGAATGCCGTGAATCTGGCGGCGGGCGTGAAGGCGAAGGAGCTTCAGAATACCATCATGCAGGATACCCATAGAAAAGCACTTTCCGACAGTGCGGTGAGGCTTCTGCAGAAGACCATGGAGCTGGAGGGGGCGCCGAATGAGAATTACCTGATCAGTCCGGTATCCCTGCAGATGGCTCTCGGGATGCTGGCAACGGGTTCCGCAGATGGAAGCGAGACAGAAAAGGAACTGATGGAGCTGCTCCTCCCGGGAGAGAATGCAAAACCGGAAGAAATGAATCAGGAAATGGCCTCCCTTGCCGGACGGATGGGATCTTCCAAGGGGGCAGACTGGAATGTGGCAAACTCCGTCTGGGTGAATCAGGAGGGACATGTAAAACTGACGGAGAATTTCATTTCCGATGTGGTAAGTTATTATGGAGCAGAGCTTTACGAAGCACCTTTCAATTCAGAGACTGTGAAAGAGATTAACGGCTGGGTAAACCGGAATACCCGGGAGCGGATCCCGGAGATCGTAGGGGAACTGAATCCGCAAACTTCGGTCATTCTGTTAAATGCCATGGCCTTTGACGGAACCTGGTCCGTGCCTGTTCCTGACAGTCATGTGAAGGAGCAGGCGGACTTCACCAATGCGGATGGTTCAGTGTCAAAGGTGAACATGCTGCAATGTGAAGAGGATGCCTATATCCGCCTTGTGGGAGGACAGGGCTTCCTCAAATGGTACGAAGGCGGAACCTATGCTTTTCTGGGCCTGCTTCCGCCCGAGGGCATGACCACCGGAGATTATCTGCTGAAGATACTGGGAGACAATTCTTCCCTTGCAGAGGCCATCCGGGATCGGGATTACAATGCGATCGTGGAGGCGCAGTTCCCGGAGTTCAGGACGGAGTACGGTGCGAGTATGAATGATACCCTGCAGGCATTGGGTGTGAAGAAAACCTTCACTATGGAAGCGGAGTTCGGAAAGATGATCACGGAAGACAGTGAACGGATCGCAGTGGATCAGGTGGTTCACAAGGCTATGATCGAGGTGGACCGGAAAGGCACGAAGGCGGCTGCGGCTACGGAGATCGCAGTGACGGAGGCGGCGCTTAGCGAAGAGCCTGTGCGCGTTCAGATCAGCCTGGACCGGCCATTCATTTACGGGATCATCGATATGACCACCGGCGTGCCCGTATTCCTGGGTGCGCAGAATACCATGAAATAAGGATTTGCGACAAAATAACCTCTCTGATATTAACGGCTCGATCGCCCTCTGCTTCGTCGGAAAGTCACGAAGCAGAGGGTGTCTTTATGATTTTCAACTCGAAATAAATGATACATTTCAGATACAATCGGGTTTTATAATAACCATGAGTTCTAAAAATGGGTGGATTATGCCACGGAGAGGAGATGAAACTGATGAAATACGGGATGAAATGTTTGGCTGCAAGGAGGCTCCTGACGGCAGCGCTTTGTTTTGGACTTTGCTGCACGGCCTGCGGGAAGCAACCGGAGCAGGTGACCGGATATGAGAATGGAGAACAGGAGAGGACAGCGCAGGTTGTATCGGAGGAAGTCTCTGATACAGGAGATATACAAAGCGGAACAGATCAGAAAAATGGGAGTGAGTCGGGCCATATTTCCGGACAGACCATGTCCGATTGGCTTGGGGGAACCGATCTCTCGTACGAGAATACATTTGCGGTCGGATCCATCACGGCGGAGGCACGTTTTCAGTGTCAGGTTGGAGATCGGGCGTTGGATAATGGCGAGGTATACATGATCAGGGATACTTCATATCTTCCGGCGTGGAGAGTGAAGAAGATTACGAAGGATCAGACGTATGAATCGGAGGTTGTAAAGAATCTTCTGGGAGATACGGCAGGGGAAGTGCATAGGACCATTAGCAGGGAAGAGGGAGATTCGCATCGGTTTCAGACGGTTTGCATGAATTTTTTCCTGAAGGTTCAGCGGGAGATTCTTATGACGCATTCGCTGGAAGCAGGAGATATGGATCCTTACATGAATCCGTATGAGGGATTTCCTTCCTGGATGGATGGAGACGGATATTTCTGGCATACATGGGAAGGAAAATATCTTGGACTGGATTATCTGGTTTTTATCGGGTATATCGATGAAACCCATACCAGAACGGTTGCCTTCTATCCGAAAAAACTCGGGGATCTGACGGGGCATTCGGAATGTGACAGAATGCTGGTTGTGGAAGGAGATACCGTCTGCTTTGAGTGGTCATCGGATGAGACAAAAAAGACGGCGGATCACAAACAGTTTGAAAAGCCGTTGACTGATATCCTGGCAGATCCTGACAATCAATATGCATTTAAGGAAGAACAGTATATTCCTGCACTCAGGACGATGCTGAAGGATCGGTTGAAACTGAATATCCCGGATGAAATGGTTGGACTTAACACGGTGGATCCTAAGGTGCATAAGGACTTCAGACAGCCTCAGTTACTGTTCTATACCTATGATTCTCTTGCTTCTGAAAAAGTGGATGATGCGGTTCTGTGTGGTTATCCTGCGTATCTTCTGACATCTTTCGAAGCAGAGGGCATAAACATGTGTTTCAATTCGGGAGTGATTGAGAATAATCACGGGCGGATGTGGATCGATGAACGGGGCGTGACCGGGGCAGAGCTGAACATTACCTATGATTTTGTTGAATATATCACGGATCAGGTTCAGATCCTGTCTTTCAAGGATGCGGCGGTTGCCATGGAGCATGCGGTGGATGAGGCGTTTCGACAGAAAGAGGGAGAATATCAAAGTTTACAGTTAGAGGAAATGCGACTTGTGTATTATCCCGTAGAATCACCGGATCAGAGCGGAGAATTCACAATTATTCCGGCGTGGGAGGCATTGATTGAGGATGATGGACATGATTCATCCGGCACAATTGTGATCAATGCAGCCGACGGATCACTGGTGAATGTCCATTACCCGTCAAATGGGATCAGGATGGAGTAATAGTCGAGAGAAACCTGCGCCTTCAAAATCGGGAGGCGCAGGTTTTTTTCGAGATTCCGCTTCAAAGGGTGTCTCAATCATCAGAACGATTACTGATAAAAAGGATTTCCATATGGATGACAAAGAAATCATAGATTTATTCCTGACGAGGAATGAACGGGCAATTAAAGAAACGGACAATCGTTATGGGGCATTTTCCCGGAATCTGTCTTATCGGATCCTGAATTCGCATGAAGACGCGGAGGAGTGCGTAAATGATGCGTACCTGAAGCTTTGGGACTCGATTCCACCGACGGAACCGGAGAGTCTGAAGGCGTATCTGGGTCGGATCGTACGTAATCTGTCGCTAAACCGCCTCCGATGGAAGACGGAGCAGAAACGTAATTGTGACGCGGAGGTTCTGCTGTCGGAGATTGCGGACTGTGTTCCGTCAAACGAGGATGTGGAGGGAGCCTTTGATCAAAGGCTAATCTCGGAGCTGATCACAAAATGGCTTTCCGGTGAGAAAGAGGTAAACCGCCAGATCTTTGTTCGCCGATACTGGTACGGCAGTACCTACGAGGAACTGGCGAAGCATTACCGCTTATCGGAAAAGAAGCTGATGGATCGGCTGTATCATATGCGTAGAAGGCTGAAGGACTATCTGGAAAAGGAAGGGATATCCGTATGAAAAATGATGATAGAGATGATAAGAGTATGAGGAACGGTCCGAAGACTGATCCGGCAGAGGAGCCTGCCGTACAGTTCATGCGTGCGCTTACGGATCTGCCGGATGACATGATCCTCGAGGCTGCATGGAAAGAGGATGAGGGCTTGTCTGATAAAGGAAGAAGACGCTGGCTTCCGATTTTCATTTCCGCAGCGGCGGCAGTTGTGATCGGATTCATTTCCTGGAGGATCGTTTCGGGAAGACCGCGTGTTGAGACGGAAAGTACGACGGAGAAGGAGACGGTTACCGAAGCGGCTATAAATAACGGAAAACCGTCAGATGAGAATGATACCGGGAAGTCTTCCGAAAGCAGCGGTAAGGAAAATGGGACCGAGGCACATACACCCTCCGGTTTCAGTACGACTTTCCCTTCAAAAGGGGAGAAGGAGGATGCACAGCGGACAGAGAGCACGGAACCGAAGGTGACGGAAACCACGGAATCTACGGAGAATACCGAATCCACGGAGAATACTGAATCTACGGAGAATACCGAATCTGCAAAAAACACGGAGTCTGCAGAGAACGGAAAGGACACTTCGCCCATTGTCTATGGGCCGGAGCCCGATAAGGAAAGCGACGGATCAAAGAACACGGGAAAAGAATCGGAAAAAGAGGAGACCTCCGATGACTCTGATCTGTCAAAGGATCTGAATGGGAAAAAGGCAAAGAAAATCAAAGATAAATACGAAGCGGAGATCATAATCCTGAATCATGTAGATCCGGATCACAGCCTGATGACAGATCGGGTGAACGGATATCTGGATCTGCCGGATACCTTCGGAGGTACGTTGAATGATCATGGCGACGGATTGCTGCATGTATATGCAACAACGGAGGAAGCGATCGAGGAGTATAAGGAGGTTCTGAAGGAGTATCCCATCGTAGTGTATCACATCGTAGAGCATTCCTATTACGAATTGAGAGAGACCGAAGCCATGATCCGGGAGCATCAGAGTGAGTTCGGATTTCTGAAGACAACTGTTGGTATTACATATAACAAGGTGTTCGTGGATGTTGAAGCAAATGATTATGAAAGAATGCAGGAGCTGGTACAGGGGCTGCCGGTTGTGGTCCGGATCTACGGAGCCGGTGAACAGAGTCAGCAGGAAGCCTCGGAGATACCGGGTATGTATGATGTTCCGGACATTATGGAATGATACCCGGGTCAGAAACTCTTTTGAAAGCAGAATCATTGAACGGAAGTATACGGAAGGAGACAGGGGAAAATGAAAAGAGGAAGAATAAAAAGAGGAAGAATAAAAACAGCCATTTTCATGCTGACGATGGGAATCCTGATTTCGGCAAGATCTACGGATTCGGAGGCTGCGGAGGCGGAGTCCGAATCGGCAGTTGAAATCGTGGATGTTGCGGGGGCCGAAGAAGCGGTTGGATCCGTAAACGTAACGGAGTCCGAAGAAGCGGTTGGATCCGTAAACGTAGCAGAATCCGAAGAATCGGCCGAAACCATAAGCGCCGCAGAAACGGCAGAGATTTCGGAATCCGCAGAGGAGACGGAAGCGGCAGAAACGGCGGAGGAGACGGAGGCGGAAACCAAGCAGACGAAGAACGGCTGGGTGAAGGAAGAGGACGGATACCGTTACTATGTGGACGGAAGCTATGTACACCACAAAAACATGAAGATCAATGGAAAATGGTACTTCTTTAAGGCGGATGGTGTGATGGCAGACCGGGAAAGGATTTCATATACGGATGAGGAGGGCGTCACACATTCTTACTGTGCCGGAAAGGATGGTGTGCTTCTGGTTAATCAGTGGTATCATAACCGCACCAGCTCCTTCTATTTTGGCGAGGACGGTGAGGGAGTAAACGGGGTTGTTGTACTTAATGATACGAAATATTATTTCGGAAATGGAAGGCAGTATAAGAATACAAACATAGTAGTGGATCAGAAATGCTACGTAATAAATGAAAAAGGAGTTGTATTTGAGGCAAAGAATAATGCGTGGACCAGGGTTGAAGGAAAGTACTATTATGTGAAGGATTATAAGTTTCTTTGTAATACGGTAGAGGAGATCGGTTCCGAATTATATGGTTTTGATTATGATGGACGGATGTATGATGATCAGACCTTTCAACTTGGATCAGGGTATTATCGTGCAAAGAAGGGAGGACAGCTCTACCGCGGCGAATGGTATGAAAAGTACTATTACAATTCAAAGAATGGGGCTGCCCCCCTCGAGCTGTGTAAAGTCGGAAACGTAAAATATTACTTCCGAAAGGGAAGGGCGATCACGGATGAGTATGTTGAGTATAATTTGAGTCTGTATCATGCGGATTCCAAGGGTGCGTTAACGAAAGTTACCGATAATGGGATCTTCTATGAAGATGCAAACCGACTGAAGTTCGTATATGTGGAGAACCACAAACTTGCGTATGGCTGGAAGAAGATCGGCGATCATTACTACTATTTCAAACCATATGCCTGCTGTTCCAGCCATGAAGAAATAAATGGGAAATGGTATTATTTCAATCAGGACGGTATACTGGAAACCGATGGATGGATCAAGGCCTTTGGAGGTGCTTCAACATTTTACGCGACTGCCTCCGGTGAGCTTTTGACCGGGGATCAGAAGATTGACGGGAAATGGTATTATTTCGGTGAAGGGGGAGGAATGAAGACCGGCATCGTTGAGACGGGGACGGGGTTCTACATATATGGGGAGGATGGAGTCTGCGAGGCAAAACTGAAAAACGGCTGGAATAAGATCAGCGGAAACTGGTATTATTTTGACGGGGAATCGCTTGTGAAGGAAAAACTGATGACCATCGGAAATCAGACCTACTACTTTGATTATGACGGTAAAATGAAGGAAAATGGTATTAAATCGATCATTACGCGTGAACCGGATACAGGACGTTTCATATCCATTGAAACAAAGCTTTTTGACAGCAATGGTCACATGGTGAAAAAAGGCTGGTATGAAAGCGGGTATGGACGGTATTATGTGGATCCCGTTACAGGGAATGTTGTAATGGGGACAACGATGGTAATAGACGGAAAAACCTATCTCTTTGACAGCAATGGATTACTTGTAACAGAGGATTATCTGGATATCCAGGAACCTAACATTATAAAGGTCAATACTTATCATGAGTCGTTTGAAAAAAGTCCGCAGATGATCCGAGTCTCCTCGACAGGGGAGTTTGTCTCAAAGGAAGATATGGCGGATGGCTGGACACTGTATGGCGGTAAATGGTATTATTATCAAAACGGGCTTCCGGTCAACGGCTGGGTCGGAAAGTATTATGTGAAGGCGGGGGAGATGCTGCGAAGCACCAATACCCCCGATGGTTACTGGGTCGGACAAAACGGTGCATATCAGAAGAAGGCCGGATGGATCCGGGTGAATCAGGAACAGGAAAACGGAATGTATGTGAAGACCGGCGGCAGGCTGGCAGAGAATGAGTGGCTGGAGCTCGAAGGGAAATGGTACTATTTCCGGGATCATATCCGTGTTACCGGTGTCCGGAAGATCAACGGAACCTGGTATATCTTTGATGATAACGGTGTTTTGCAGAGCACCCTTGGTAAGCGGCTGAAGGATGGATGGAAGAAGTCCGGTAATGAATGGTACTACTTTAAGGGGATCGATTTGGTAAACGGGTCCCTTTCCATCGGTGGGAAGGAATATACCTTCGAGGACAGCCGCATGATCGGAGGTCCGGGGTTTGAGAAGGTGTGGTATGGAAAATACCATGGTTCCGGGGACGATGGGTGTTATTATAATAACGTAAACGGGCAGGCGCTGAAATTCGTGGGCTGGAAAAGGATCAATGGGAAGTGGTATTATTTCGGTGTGAATTCCAAAACCTACATAAACAAATGGTATCGGGTAGATGGGAAACTGTATTATCAGCGGGAGGACGGGATCGTAACCGGCGTACAGCTGATCGAGGGAAGACTTTATCAGTTTGATAAAAGCGGCGCATTGATAAAGCTCTGCACATATGATGACGGCTGGCATAAGCTGGGAGGTAAGTGGTATTATTTCCGGGAAGGAAATCCGGTTACGTCCATGGCCGTAACCTCCGGTGGAAAAAAGTACCTCCTCGGGGAGGACGGAACACTGGCCTGCAATACGTTGGTCGGTGGTTATTATGCGGATGAAAATGGTGTGGCCGTCCATGACCGACTGGTGATGATCGATGGCCATCCACATTACTTCGGATCTGACGGACGAGAGCTGTGGGGTGTCCGGAAGATTAACGGGAAGACATACTATCTGGATTATTGATGTGAGGCGTATTTGAACATAAAAGAAGGGGGATGAGACTATGGTAAGATCCGGAAAAAGACTGCGAAGACTCACGGCAGTGCTTCTGGCGGCGGCTTTATTCATGAGTCTGTTTGTGAATGCAGGCGTTTCGGCCAAAACTGCCTCTGACGCATCCGGAAAATGGGTCCATGCAAAGAACGGAAAATGGTGGTACAGATATTCCGACGGAACCTGGCCGGCAGCGTCCTGGCTGCAGGTGGGAGGAAAATGGTATCATTTTAACGCAAAGGGCTGGATGCAGACGGGCTGGATCATGGACGGCGGCGACTGGTATTACCTTGGCATAGGCGGTTCCATGCGCACCGGCTGGGTCCGGGATAACGGAAAATGGTACTACATGAACAAGTCCGGCCGTATGCGTACCGGTTGGCTGCAGGAGAAAGGCAAATGGTATTTCCTCGGTGGAAACGGTGCCATGAAGACCGGTGAGATCACGGTGAAAGGGAAGCGGTATCTCATGGGTGAGGACGGCGCGCTCCTGGAGGATCTCACGGAGCGGGATGCATGCAGTGCGGCGCTCTCCGAAAGCGGCTTCCGCCTGCTGCAGCAGGTCTGCGAGCAGGAGCAGACCCGGGGGCAGAACGTGTTGATCAGTCCGGTTTCCGCGCAGATGGCGCTGGGAATGACGGCCACCGGCTCTGATACGGACAGCAACACGCAGAAGGAAATGATGCAGGTCCTTATGCCGGGCTGCAATGCGGCGCCGGCAGAGCTGAACTCGGAAATGTCTGCGCTTACAGGACGGATGACCTCTACGAAATATCCGGACAAGGTCTCCTGGCAGGTGTCCAATTCCGTCTGGTCGAAGACGAATGATACCGTGCAGCTTCGGGAAAGCTTTGTGGCCGATGTGATGGAAGCTTACGGCGCAGAGTTTTTCGAAGAGCCTTTTGACGAAAGCACGGTTCAGAAGGTCAATGACTGGGTGAAGGAGAATACCCGGGACCGGATCCCGAAGATCCTGGACAGCCTGACAGAGGATACCGTGATCCTGCTGATCAATGCGCTGGCGTTCGACGGTGCATGGCAGGATCCGGTGGAGGATGAGCGGGTTCAGAAGGGGACCTTTACAAATGCAGACGGAACCGTCTCCAACGTGAATATGATGAGCACCCATGAGCGCCGTGCCATCCTCTGGAACGGCGGGATCGGCCTGATCCGACCGTATAAGGGCGGAGAGTATACCTTTGTGGCGATCCTTCCTCCGGAGGGGCAGACGGCCGAGGAGTATCTGGAACTGATCGTGTCTACGGATGGGGAATTCTTCTCCGAGGCATATCGGAATGCGGATACGAAACGTGGCGTAAATGCAAAGATTCCGGAGTTCAAGGTTGAGTACGGAGTCCTTCTGAATGATTCCCTGAAAGCGCTGGGAATGCAGGAGGCGTTCAGCCGTGACGATGCATGCTTCGGCGCCATGGTCACGGAGGACAGTGATCCGGTGTATATCAGCAAAGTGATCCAGAAGACCAGCCTGAAGCTGGATCGTTACGGAACCGAGGCAGCAGCCGCAACCGTGGTTGCCATGGAGAAAAATGGTGCCGCACCCGATCAGCCGGTGCCGTATGAGGTGATCCTGGACAGGCCATTCATTTACGGCATCGTGGATAACGCCAGCGGCGTACCGATCTTCCTGGGCATCCAGAACCGCATGCAGGAAGGAGAGCAGGGTAAGTAAGGTAGGTTTATAGATATTTGAAAAGCGGATAGTCCATGGCATATCACCATGCGGACTGTCCGCTTTATTGCTATACACATCGCGTTGTAGCACCAACCGGTGTCGTGGGGTTCGCTGCTTTGTGGATCATTCTTCATCACTCGCTCGCCTGAAACCGGAACGATACCAGGTCAAAATCCGATCCGGGCAGGAAGATGAGATTCACTTTGCCCGCGCCCCGGAATTCTTCCAGGGGGAAGGTCAGAGTCTGCGGCTCTTCGGAAACCGGGAATTCTACGACCTGCTTTACCACCGTGTCTCCGGAGAAGAAACGAATGTGGATGGGATTTGTAGTCTTCCGTGCGCGGCCGGTGATGGTGATGCCGGACACGCCGCGGGAGAAGTTCATTCCCGGGAATTCGATATCCACATTGTTGCCGATCCCGTAAATGCCGTCCTCGCGTTCTTCGTAGGTGTCTCCGGTGATCATACC
>JAILAR010000016.1 GCA_024681515.1 Eubacterium sp.
ACAGAAACCACAACTGAGATTGAGAATTATGAGCAGATTCCTACCAGATCACAGAAAATCTGTATAGGCTACAATGGATATGACTTCTTTAAGCATGGATACATCACAGGTGATGAGGTAATGGCCAAAATATGCTATGATATAGAGCATGATGTATCTGAGGAAGAGGGTGGTTGTGGCACCTATGGATACAGAACCTCCCATATCTATCTCCCAACAGGGCCAGGCTCCTATGACAAAGTAACCTACAAGGTCTGCAGAGACTGCCAGCACAAGGAAGAGGTAAGCAGGGAACACTTTTTGTTCTATACTGATGCAGAGGACCCCTTAGGTATGAACAGGATCACTGAAGGTTATGAGGACTGTTATTAAAATGGCATAGGGCCGTATAAGCACGGTCCGATCATACACATAAAAACGAGCAGGATGGCCTGCTCGTTTTTTCATACATATACGACTTAGGGCATAAGCCACATACAGCCGCGCCATTCTCCGCTCGCCCCGCTTTACTCTCCTCCCAGCAGCCGCTCGTAGGCATCCGCCTTCAGCGGCTCCGAGAAATATGTTCCCTGTGCGATATCGCAGCCCCGGGACCGGAGCATCTCGTACTCATCCCAGGTCTCCACGCCTTCCGCAACCACAGCCACATCCAGCGCCTTTGCGATGTCAAAGATCAGATCGAAGAGCTGCGTATCATCCGACTCACCCGGCTCTCCCTGTCCGGTGGAAATGTCCAGCTTCAGCGCATCGATAGGCAGCCGCGTCAGCAGATCCAGCGAAGAGAATCCGCTTCCGAAATCGTCCATCTCGATGCGAAGTCCCATACCCCAGAGCTCCCGCGCCGTACTGATCACCTGCTCCGAATCCCCGGCCGCATATACCGACTCCGTCAGTTCCAGTGACAGATCCGCCGTTGTCAGTCCGTACCGTTTCAAAATATCCGTAAAGATCTTCGGCAGCTCCGGCATCAGCAGATCGATCCGGGACACATTGACCGACACAGGAACCACCTTGCCGTATTTCCGCTTCCACTCTGCGAGCTGCGCCGCCGTGGTCTCCCAGACATACCGATCCAGTTCCAGGATCAGACTATGCTCCTCCAACAGGGAAATGAACATGCCCGGCGACAGGCATCCGTACTCCGGATGCTGCCAGCGTACCAGCGCCTCCGCTCCGACCAGTACCGGATGCGTATGCTCTGCCCGGATATCATATTTCGGCTGGAAATGTACTTCGAACCATCCCTCTTCGAGGGAGTCCTGGAAATCCTCCAGAAGATTTGCCCGGAAAGCCGCATACTCCCTGAGCCGCACATCATAGACACCCACCGTCTCCGGATGTCCCTTCACCCCGTTCGCTGCCAGCCGTGCCCGGTCATACCGCTGCGCGATCTCCAGCTTCTTCTCCACATCATGGTACACGCCCATCCGCACCTGTACCCGGCCCTCGGGCACATCCTTGGAAACAACGGATTCCGCCAGTTTTTCCAGGAGTTCATCATAATCCTTCCGATGCGGACAGTAGATAAAGAAGGTGTCCGCTGCCCACCGGCAACCTACACCGCCTACCCTGCGGGCCATCTGCCGGATTCCTTCTCCCAGCAGCCGCAGCACATGATCCCCGTATTCCCTGCCGTAACGATCATTGATCAGATGGAACTGATCAACATCCACCACCACGGCGTCCATGGGATCATTGTGATAATAATGATCAAACTGATTTACATAGTTGATGAAATAATCCATATTGAAGAGGTGCGTCACATGATCCCTCTCCGTAGACCGAATGATACTCTGATCCTCGGAAAGCTCGATGCATTTGCCGACCCGCACCCGGATGATCTCCGGATCCGGATAGGGCTTCGTCAGGAAATCCGCCGCTCCCAGTTTCAGACATTCCACTTCCTGCGTAGGGTCCGCCGAGAACATGATCACGGGAATCTTCCGAAGCGCGGGATCTGCCTTCAGTCGCTTCAGTGTCTCCGTGCCACCCATCCGCCGCATGGTGTGATCCAGCAGGATGAGCGCCAGTTCCTCCTTGTTTTGCTCTGCCACATTCAGCGCCGTAACGCCGTCCTCCGCATAGAGAAGATCATAGGATTCCTCCAGCATATATCCGAGGATCTGGCTGTTGATCTTTTCATCATCGACGATCAGGATATGCCGCCGTACCTTCAGGATCGGCGCATTCTCCGTATTTACATTTCCGTCTTTTCCGGCCTCCGCTGCCGCATCCGTACTCTTCTGTTCCTTCGTGGCCGCTGCCTGATCGGATTCATCATCCCGGGTCACGGCACCGAGGCTCTTCAGAATCTTCTTCTCCTCGTACATCAGTGCATCCGCCCGGGCAAATACGGTATGGAAATCCGGATCCTCTCCCGGTACAAAGTCCGAGATACCGCCGGATACCACGGCGCCGCCGCTTCCGATATGCTTCGCGGAGCGGTCATGCAGAAGCCGCATCAGCTCACGCCGCACCGGGAAGTCCCGCCCGTTCAGGATCGCAACGAACTCATCGCCGCCGATCCGGAAGACCGGGCTGTGCTGGAAGATCTCACAGACCATCCGACAGGCCTCGCGGATATATTCATCCCCCGCCTTATGGCCGAGCGTGTCATTGATCTTCTTTAAACCATTTACATCACAGACCACCACAGCGAAATTCCCGACCGTCTCCTCCTTGATCAGCCGGTCGAATTCCTTCTCCGACGCCATGAACGCATGCTTGTTCCGAACACCGGTCATAGAGTCCGTATTTGCCTGCCGCTCGCTCTCCGCGGACCGCTTGTTCATGTAGGAATGGTTGGTCAGCATG
Source organism: Eubacterium sp. (assembly GCA_024681515.1). Classification (GTDB taxonomy): domain Bacteria; phylum Bacillota; class Clostridia; order Lachnospirales; family Lachnospiraceae; genus Eubacterium_Q. The sequence continues at coordinate 2,815 of JAILAR010000016.1, forward strand.
ATGATCATGACAAAGGCAAACATTCCCAGTCCCATGATCATGGTCCGGGAGGTATCGCTGCTCTGGATCTCCAGCTGCTTCTTGATATAATCCGTGTCCTGCTCCGGCGTCCGGTTCTCCGTTCCCGTATAGTAGGACTCCACATTCTCACGCATGGTATCATCCGATGCCATCATGGACTGACGCATCCACACCAGAGACACGAACAGTACCAGCGACAGCAGTGCTACCCAAACCGCCGCCGAGGTTCCGAACCGCCGCTCCCGATCCTTATAAAGGACACTCCGGAAGAAGAGGAAGCCCAGCACGCTCCAGAAAATGAAGAGCATGTAGGTCTCCCGGGCGATACTGCCCTGAGACACCAGATTCGGGATCAGAATATACGCACCGAATCCGATCATGACCACGAGACTGATCCAGCCGATCCTGCGTTCCCGATGATCATCCTTCTCCTTCGCCAGACGGATCGTAGCCGCAGCCACAAAGCCGTAAATGATCGTCGCCCCGATGGTGGTAACATCCACGATCCATCCGATAGCCGTTCTTCCGACAAACGGGATCAGTACCGAAAGCCCCGTCACCAGCAGGATTGCCTTTGCCGGGATCCTGCGCCGATTCAGCTCACCGATCTTCTTCGGCAGGATCCGATCCTTCGACATGGCGTAGAAGAGACGGCTGAGGGCGGTCATATTTCCGATCAGACTGGTAAGTACCATTGCCAGAAGGGACAGGGTCAGGATCGTAACGCCGGCCTGTCCAAGATAAAACTTTGCAGCGTAGAATGCCGGCAGGGCCTCGATGCCCTCCAGATGATCCAGATCCTTAATATAATCCAGCCAGCTTCCGTACTGCGCCGGATAGGCCGTAACGGACAGCAGGGTGACCATGACATAAAGTGCAAGGGTAGAGATAACAGAGATCAGAAGGACGCGGTGGAACTTCCAGGACTTGAACTTAAACTCCTCCGCACCGTGAGAGATACTTTCAAAACCGATAAATGCCCAGGGAGAGATCACAGCGATCTTCACGATCTGGGACAGCGCGGATGAATCCTCCAGAAGCATGGGATCCATGCTTCCTTCCTTTTTAAAGATCGCAGCGATAAAGCAGACAGCGATACCCACGGTAAAGAAGGATGCCATCAGGATCATCATCCCGTTTACCAGTCGTTTCCAATGCATGCAGAGAAGTGCCACCAGGATCAGTGCACCGCTGGCAAGCAGTACCTCTCCCAGATACACATCATAACCGAAGATGGTATAGAGCTTTCCGAAGCGGAAGAAACCGCCCAGGAAGATCCGGCCGAACAGCGGAAGGGATGTGGCATTTGCCCAGAGGATGGCAAGATATGTTATGGACATGAACCAGGCTGCCAGGAATCCGTAATCATAGCCGAAGATGCCCCTTGTAAAGGCATACGCGCCACCGGCTTCCGGGAAGGCCCGCATCATGTAGGAGTAGCAGCAGGCAACAAGAATCATGACCACGGCACCGATAACAAGTCCCAGGGTACTGCCCAGCGGTCCCGCCTGCCCTAAATATGCACTGGAAGTTACCACAAGAGAGCCCCAGCCGACACTGGTGCCGATGGAGTACGCCCATGCTCCCGGTGCCGAAAGGTGTCTGTCAAATCCCATGGGATGATGCGCCTGATCCGGCTTTGTTGATTGACTTGATTGACCTGATTGGGTTGATCGGGTTGGCTGATCCGACTGGATCATCTGAATCAATCGATCCGATTGACTCGATCGGTTTGTTTCCTGCCCATGTTCACTCATACTTCTCTCCGTAAATCGGGAGCATTCCGCCCCACGTGAAATCCGTTACCATTTTCCGTCTTCACGGGTTTGCTTCCGTGATCGTTTATTCCCTTTAATACGTTAAAAATCTTCATAAAGGGAATCATAATGATCAAGCATTTATATTTTACCATGAATCCCGAAAATACTCCACGAAAAAAACGGCGGATCCGCGCTTTTTCTGCGAATCCGCCGTGTGTCATTCAGTTGTTTTTAATTCAAAAGACGATTCAGAATTCGAATCGGTTTTTGTTTTGCCATTCAACTCGATTCGGATGATTGCACTTAGTTTGTACAATATCCCTTCGCATTAAAGGTGTCCAGCTTTCCATCGATCTTGTAAGACGCGTTCTTCGCATACCAGCCGCCTTCGATACCGTACCATCTGCCCTTGCTGTCCGTATGCCAGCTGTAGATCGCCGGATCACTCTGAACGCAGTTCTTTCCGTACCAGAGTCCGTCCACAAATTCATTTCGAGCCGCGAAACCGTCTGCGTGGAAGCAGTACATCTTTCCGTCGATCATGATCTTGCAGTTCTTAAGGTACTTCTTTCCGGACAGGCTGTACCACCACTCGCCGTCATCCTGAACCCATCCGTTTACGGCTTTTTTGCCGTCCCATACGCCGTTTTCGTCCAGATAATAACCGCCGCGGTAAGCATTCTCTTCCCGGTAGCCGTCCTTATTGAAATAGTACCATTTTCCGTCGATCTTCATCCAGGTGCTCGTAAGATAGGTGCCGTTGCTCATGCGGTAACGGGTTCCGGTCTTGTCCGTCTTCCATGCAGCCTTCTTGCCGGCGCCGTTCCATGCGCCGTTCTTCTTCAGATACCAGCCGTCCCGAAAGGCCTTTGCCTCCATGATGGAATCCTCGTCAAAGGAATACCATTTTCCGTCGATCTCCTTCCATTCCGAAGTTGCATAATTGCCCTCGGAATCACGGTATTTCCAGCCGGCCTTAGTCTTCTCCCAGCCGGACAGATCGTTATCGTTATACTCTACCTTCCACAGCTGTGCACCGAAATACGGATTTGCAGTTCCGAGATAGAGCTCGCCGTTGCAGATCGTAAAGGTTCTTGCCCCGTAATTGTAAGGATCCTCAAGTCCGTCGGTTACGACCTTCTCCCAGTTTTCGCCATCCTCGGATACGTACAGATCAAATCCGCTCTCGGCATTCTTTGCAAGCGCTCTTGCCTTTGCCCAGTAGGTAAGACCCTTTACGTCAAAAAATTTCATCAGCCAGCTGATCATGTCTTTTGCTTTCGCGAACTTTTCAGTGAGCTCTGCAAGTGTCTTTTGATAAGCTTCCTTTGCCGCAGCGATCTTTTCAGCCGCATCCTCCTTCGCCTTGGCGATGGTCTCTGCCGCTGTCTCCTTTGCCTTGGCGATCATTTCTTCCGCTGCCGCCTTGGCCTTGGTGAACGCTTCCTCCGCTGCAGCCTTTGCCACGGCAATCTTTTCTGCAGCTAAGGTCTTTGCTTCTTCCATCAATGTGTTGTATTTCTCAGTTGCCTTGTCCAGGTAAGTCTTCGCTGCCGCCTCTGCCTTTTGGATCGCCGTCTCCGCTGCAGTGGTAGCTTTTTCCAGCGCTTTATTCGCAAGATCCTTAGCCTCTGCATAGATATTTGCGATATACTCCTTGGCCGCATTGAGGTATTCCTCCCAGTCAATATCCTTCAATGCTTCCATATTCAGCCAGTGAGGCGTCCCCACTTCCGGATCCGTCTCTCCCTTTATGAGGGATTCCACCTCTGAGGCTGCCCCCAGGACGGTTTCCGTAGCTGCGCTCACGGTGGCTGCCGAAGCGGCAACCGCTGCCGGGGAATTCTGCTTCACCTCCGGCAGAAGATCTTTTAATTTGGTCGAGAAATTGCCGTCCAGAAGATCCTGGGCATACTCCGACAGATCCTCTTTACTATCCTTCAGATAATTCACGAACCGCTCCATATCGTAATCCAGGAAATAAATGTATGCGGACGGGGAATCGAAGGTTCCTGCATAAAGCTTTCCGTCTTTCTCGATAAAACGCCATACATAGTCATTGGTCGTTTCCGCGAGATACTCGTTCAGCCCATCCACCGGCGTGATATTCTCATTTTCATCCATGACCCATACATGCTGCGGACTGGACAACGCCTCATAGATCGGTGCATAAATCTGTTCAAAGCTCGGACCGGTGCCTCCGTCCGTAGAAATGTTCTTCAGGGACATCAGCTTGATCAGCGCCTTGATCACCGTCTCGGTCTGGATCATGGTTGCGTTATCAAAGGAGCCGATGTACATTTTCCCGTTATAGACATAGGGTGTCGCCGTGGATTCCAGAAGTCCGGTGCCGCTGAGATTACCGGGTGCATACTCACTGCAGCCGTAATCCTTCGCATACTGCGCATTCAGCGTCGCCACTTCCTCGTTCATGGCCAGAGGATATTTTCCGTTATCCCCCACAACCTCCGTCCAGGTCCAGCCGAACTGATTCGGAAAGCTTCCGCCCTTTTCCCCGCGGAACATAGCCCAACCGCCGTCATAGGCCAGGATCAGATACAGATATCCGTTATAGCTGCAGAGATCCCAGACCGTACCGCCGCCGTTAACATATACAGACGCATAGGCATATTTTCCGAAATCCGAATAATCTGCGATCAGGCCGCTCCAATCCTCGCTGTCCGTGCCTGACGTTTCGGGATCCAGATAACGGATCACGATGGGAAGCGGATAAGCCTCTCCCACATGGCTCTGCCGATAAGCGAGCCACGGCCGGTAGGTGGTATCCTGCCCGCCGAAATACACGGTTTCACAGTCACCGTCATCATAGACCTCTGCTGCCCGAAGACTGCTGATCAGACCGATGGTCTGGAAGACAACCTCTGCCTGATCGTCTTCATCTATGCGGACCAGCTGAAGCATATTGGTTCCCAGAGAACCAAAATACAGATTGCCCTTAAACTCGATCACGGACCGGAAAGACGCTGCTTCCGAAGCCACATCCGCCTCCGGAAGGATACTGCCGTCCTTTGCGGTATAGTATAGTTTCCCTCCTTCTCCCGTGGCAGATTCGGATTCTGTATCTGCAGCTGTTCCACCAATGCATTCAGTGCAGAACCAAACAACGTCCGGTTTGTCCCGATATAGATATAATCTCCGCGGGAAGCCACAGCCCAGGCATAACTGTTCAAACGGTTTGCCGAAAAGCCCGAAGCGTCATTGGTATTGATCCCGTCCGGCTCCCTCGAACCGGCCGTAGGATTCGACACCTTGGTAAATGTGTAGTCCCCATAGGTTTTTGTGATGGCCTCACTGCCATCCTCCTCTGCAGCCATCGCACCGATACTGCCGGTGGACAGCGTCATGCATGCGGCAAGAGCGAGCGCGAGTGCTCGTCCTCCTCGCCGCCTCTTTTTACTACGAGCCAAAACCTGCATTTGTTACCCTCCATACGATAGCTAATCTTTTGATCCATGCGCAAAAAGGGGACAAAAGGTGCTTCACCCCCAGTATCACTGTATCAGAAAAAAACGCTCGCGTCATCTGTCATCGCGCAAATTATCAGCGTTTTTGTGCTATAATAACCTTCTCTATGTATACCCCATCATCCATGCTCTGAAAGGTCCGTCTCCAGAAGATGCGTAAGCAAGGCTCTGCATCCCAGCTCCACATCCCTGTACGTGCTTCGAAAATCTCCGGTATACCAGGGATCCGCGATCCCCCGATCCAGTCCGGCAAAGCCGAGAAGCTTTGAGATCTTTTGCTCCGGATCCCCACCCAGGATCTGCCGCATATACCGAAGGTTCATATCCTCCATACCGATCAGATAGTCAAACCGGTCATAGTCCTCTCGCACAAGCTTCCGCGCTCGCTTGCCATCGCACCGCAGCCCATGCCGCGCCAGCTCCTCCCGGGCCGGCGGATACACCGGATTCCCGACACCGTTCCAGATCTCCTCGCTGCTGGTAGCCGCAGACTCGATATAAAATTGCTCCGCCATCCCGGCCTTCTCCACCATATCCTTCATGACAAACTCACACATGGGAGAACGGCAGATGTTGCCGTGGCAAACAAATAGCACCTTAATCATCCCATAACTCCTTGATTTTACTGTATTCTTTAAATGTTCCAAATCGCATATCATCGTATATTCCTGCATATTATCTACCGCAAAAGGTGCAATCTGAGGTGCAAACGTGTTCGATTTGCACCTGGGGGTCTCTGCCATGGGGAAACGGCAGTTTATTTTCAGAAACCCGCGTATTTGCTGACCTCATCCATAGCATCATCGAAATTCACATGTGCATATACATCCAAAGTAACCCCGATACTGCTATGCCCCATCAGGTACTGAAGCGTCTTCGGATTCATTCCCGACTTTGCCATATTGGAGCAGTAGGTATGCCGGCACACATGTGGAGTCACCTTCGGCATCTGGATCTTATAGATGGAATTATACTTCTTACATATATGGTCAAAGTAATGCTCCCAATGCAATGCGTACACAATGCTGCCGTCCTTATCAAAATACAAGAATCCGGCTCTACCATCAACCAGAGGTTCCGGTTTCGGTGGTTTGCGATCCTTTATAATCTTCCGAAAGCACTCTTCCACATCCGGCGTCATAGGAATCACTCTGTTTCCGGCCTCAGTCTTTGTAGTCTGAATATAATATCCAGCTTTTCCCTTCTTTTGCAGTTGATGATCAATCTTCAACGAATGTCTCTTGAAATCAATATCCGAGATCGTAAGTCCGCAGAATTCTGAAATCCGAAGTCCTGTCTTAAACAAGATATAAATACCCTCATAATACTTTGAATAATGAGAATCCTCCTTCACAAATTTCAGAAACTTCCTTTCCTCATCCCGGGTGATTGCCTCTCTTCGAACACTATCATTCACCACAACATCGACTAGTTCAAACCCAAAAGGATTCTTCCGAATCAGATCATCATCCACAGCCATCTGAAACGCCGGCCGAAGTACCCCTCGGATAGAATGAATCGAACTAAACGATCTGCCATCCTTCTGCTGAAGCTTGATTAGCCAGGTCTTTGCATCTGAAATCTTCACCTTATCTATGCGAATCTTTCCAAAAGGGTCCCTCTCCAGAACTCTGACCACCGTATTATAACCTGCCTTGGTTGTTGGTCTTACATTCACCTTTGTTGATATGTACTTCTCCACGAGCTGCAGTACAGATAGGTTTCCTCCATTCGATACCACCTGGTCAAACAAATCCGCCTGAATCTGTCTTTCCATCTCTCGCAAGCTGAGACAGTTCTTCTTTCCCGGTGGCATTGGGTCATTCTTATCAAGTCGGACACTATAGATCATCTTCTCCTGACCGTTAATATCCAAATACTTAAAACGATAACGCCCATCCGCCTTCTGTATCTCGCCATTATGCAGTATTCTTCCTCTATTGTCCCTCCGCTTCTCACTCATGTTTCTCGCCTCCTTTTCAATAGCAAAAGGGGCAATTCCTAATGTGTTAATATTATCACATCGAATGCCCCCATGCCAAATATGCAAATGTTTTTCTTTTACAATGTGGTCACTTCATCAAGGTATTTCTCCATAAGGACCCTCTTAATTCTGACGTGGGAACCCAATTCCAGCAAGAAGTTTGCTCCTTCATGCTCATGAATCAATGCATATAACCGCTTTTCCCCGATCCCGAAGTACTCAGCACTTTCCTCCACACTGAGACTGTACTTTCGCCAGATAGGAATAGGTACTCTTTCCTCCATACGTCACCTCCTACTGACGGCTGATCGTACTCACGACCGCAGCCAGGATACTATTTAGGAGCTCCTCATCTTCAACATGTCCAAATACTTCCAACATCTGATACGCATTGACCATACGCGAGTAAAGCACCTGAACATACATCGTATACTTCAGCCCCTTACAATCATCCTGATTCAGAGAGATATCATCCAGACGGCAGGCACGTGAAGGCTGCCGGAACAGAGGAATAACTGCGATCATCCGTTCACTCCCGAGAATCATGTCGTTGCTGATCACGAGTGAAGGGCGGATCTCATCCGCTTTGCTTCCGGCGCTTCGACCATAATTGACCAGTACAATATCACCCTGACGAACACTGTTTCTTCGTGTATTCTTATTATTCTTTTCCATGACGTTCTCCCCCTTTCACCGTTTGATCTTAACCTTATCAAGATCTACCCATACTGCCGGACGAATCCCGATCTCATCGGCGTCAGCCTGTATTATAAAAGGCTCGCCTTGATGTCCAATAGCAAACATATGAGGAATAACATCATCCTCCTCTTCATCCACTCCGAAACACTCTGAAAATAACTCCTCATCGTCGTCGTTTAATTCAAGAACGTCCTTAGCCTTCTCCCATGTATACGGAGTGCATGTCCACCAGTTCGAAGGTTCTCTTGACACTTCGTTCTTTAGGATAAAAGTATCTGGATCATTCCACTTCACAGAATCCGGAGATTTTCCCGGAAGAGGCAGCCTTAACTCATCCGCAAAATGCATTTCACTCCGTCTGTCTTTTTCCTCTGGGAAATAGTGCAAAACCTGATCCAACGTGAGAAGGAAGAAATAATCCGGGTTGAAATAACAGCATAATTGATGGTCCTCATGAGGACTTACAATAATTGCCGACCTATCGTCTTCCGGAAAGTAGAACTGCTCATACATGTACTGGTTCATCAAGTGCTGAATTGACGACCCCTCCCATGTTGCTTTATCATAGTCAAAGAAATCCCAATCCAGACAGTCACGTGTAATCATAAGTGCCTTATGGCCGCCGGATGACTCCAGCCTTGTTTCGGGAGAGAACGGCGGTATTACATCAAGGACGATCCAATCAATATCCATCCATATCTCCGGATCCCCATCTTGATAAGGCTTATGACCACACGGAAGACGGTACATTCCAAAAGAGACTATTGTTCCGGGGCGAATAGCTTCAACTGGATTACTGAGATAACAACCACTACCATAAACGAACATACCCTTTCCCTCCCTTCTCGTTTTCGCATTCAAGTGACATTGTATTACTTGCCTTCGTTCTAACTTCAGTTTCAATATCAAGGCTTGCCTGAAAATAGTACAAAGCCTTTTCGACATCCTTTCGGTCATACTGCTGGATGATCATTCTCATCCAACCAACAATTCCTTCTTCCTCGTACCCGTAGATCAAATGGTCTATCGATGTCTCAAGATACTGAGCAATGAGAATAATGTTATCAATCTTACAGAACTGCTCACCCCGTTCAATCATTGAAAGGTTTGCAGCACTCATATCCAGATCCTCCGCCATCTGATTTGCGGTTATTCCCTTCTCCTTGCGGAGTTCAGCAACTCTTTTCCCGAAACATGTAATCATTTCGTCGTTGAGATACTTGAGATTCTTCTTTTTTGCGATCTTCTTCATACCAATTTCATCCTTTCTTTGATTTGAAAGGATTGGATGTAATCTTCCGGATGATTACACCCATTTACCGGTAAATGCACTACGTACAATCCTTGTATAAATGTTAACAATTCTCGTTAACCCTTACGATACGGACAGACGTTAATTATTCGTCATTCCTTAACATCCAGCATCTATTTAAGGAGTTGTATACATCAAATCCTTCGATTTAGTATCGAATTTTATCCGTATAGTATTTCATCACTTGAAGATCTATGGACAACAAATCACGAAAGAAACCATGAATCCGTGTTTTCTTCTCAGCGCAACCTCTCGTCTGCCTCTTTTTCATAAAGGTTTATAATATCCAATTCACACGGTAATCGTTCTGCAGGAAACGTATTGGATTTACCACAATACTACATCGGTCTTTGCTTATTTCATAGACGCATACCGTGTCGGCGATAGTGTGTGTATAATGGTGTAAATTGAAAAACGAGCCAAAGCGCTCCTCTTTAGGTATAATGTTAAACGCCAATCAAACATAATACCGAGGAGGAAAACACAATGGCTCAACTCAATATTACACTGAA
>JAILAR010000042.1 GCA_024681515.1 Eubacterium sp.
GTAAAGTAGAAAATGGATCAGAAGTTGTAGCACGGCTCAAGTTTAGAGGAGGTATCATGAGGAGAAGATATAACAGAATTACGGGACTGGCTCTCTGCGCCATGCTTTGTCTTACGGCCTGTGGGAGTCAGCCGGAAAAGGTGACGGACTATGGCGGATCCTCTGCGGGTAAGACGGAGGTGGCTTCGGCTGTGCCCGGCGGTGAGGACAATACGGGATCAAAGAGTGAAGCGGCTTCCGAAGGTAACGGAGGTGCGGGGACGGAATCTGACACAGGCTCGGGTTCGGAAAGTGGGAATACGGAATCCGGCGCGGCTCCCGGCAAGCTTCCGCCTCAGCAGCGGCAGGAGGATGGACCGTATTACGAGGATCATTTCACTCTGGGTTCAAAGCCGGCGGATATCAGTATTGATTACATCTGGTACGATACCGAGCAGCTCCGGTCCTACCGGGTCTCTCGGATCACGGAGGACAGAGTCCACGAGACAGAAATGGTGAAGAACCTCTTCGGTGATACGGCGAAGGAACTGAAGGGTACCGTAAGCGATGAGAACGGGGATTCACCGGATGTTGTAGCGGAGTGTCGCAGTTTCTATAATGATTGGAATACGAAGCAGGAAGTCATGTTGGAGACCGGGCCGGTGCAGGCCTGGGGCGATGAGACGGATCGCTTCTGGCATACCTACGAAGGAAAGATGGACGGCGTAGATTATCAGCTGTTCATCGGTTACCGGAAGAATGAGAAGATGAAGTATATCTGTCTCTGGCCTAAGAATTCCGCGGATCTGGCAGGGGATCCGGAGATGACAAGCCTGATGTCTTTCTCGGAAAATATATATTTTGACGACGGAGAACATGAGGATCTGAATCAGATTCTGCAGCAGCCAAACCGGTCAGTGAAGAGCGAAGAGGAACTCTGCGGTCTGGCGGATCAGTTTACGAAGGAGAAGCTGTGTGCCCGCCTGCCCCGGGAGGATCTGGAAATCTCCAAGACCAGTTACTATTCCGAGGATGGCAAGGATGTTACGGAGAAGAAAGTGCAGCTATTATTCTCTACGCCTCTGTATGAGGATGACACGGCAACACTTCCCGGTGTTACCGCGGACGGCTCTGGTATCCACTTCGTGCAAAGCAAGAGGAGTTCTATACCGCTCCGGGGGTTCGTGGACGGGTATCAGATCGACTGCAACTGGACCCACTCCGGGAATGCGGGATTTCAGGATGAGATCGATGGAGCCGGAAATAACACTGGAGTTTTGTATGTTACGGATCACGGCGTGATCGGTGCAGAGCTGATCATTTCCTATGAGATTCTGGATGAACTGTCCGGAGACGCGGAGATCCTGCCCTTTGAGAAGCTGATGGCTTCCCTCAAAGAGCAGATGCTGGAGCATTTTGATTCTTCCAGGATCAACGGAACGTCCCTGAAGATCGGTGACGCCAGTCTGGCATTCCTGCCGGTGGAATCCCCGGACAATCCGGATGAGGCCATCTTTGTTCCGGCCTGGAGGTTCTGGTGTGAAAGCAACGGAGGCGTGGCGGTCATATCCCTCAATGCCATGGACGGGAGCCTGATAGATATTAAGTACGTACGTTAAATGAGCCATGCTCCCTGTATTGCGAAAAAAGTCTGTATTTGGTAGAATAAACCACGTATGGGCTTTTTTAGCTTTGGGAAATGTATCCGGGGAAGGAACTATGGGACTGGTCAGCTTTATCAACAAAGATGTCCGCAATGAAAATGAGACGAAACAAGGGGTTGTTTCGGTGCGGATCCTGTATATCATCATTTTGCTTGCATATGCACTGAATACCATCTTCGCAGGCTTTCCTGTGCCGGAACGCTTTCCGGTCCGGATGATCGTGATCCCCGTGATCCTGATCCTGCTTTTTGTAAATACCTACTTTGCGCGCGCTTCGGCCACGCTGGTATTCTTCCTTTTATTCTGTTTCGTGTATAGTCTTGCCATGATCCCCTGCTTCGGATGGAGCGCGGGCATGCAGAACTATTTCATCATCATTCTCGTCGTCTGTTTTTACGCCGTGCACGGAAGTATGGGCTTCAAGATCGCGCTGACCGCACTGGTGCTGGTGGCGCGGATCATCACGATCTTCGTATACAGCGGCATGCCTCCGGAAGTGAGCATCCCCGAAGTTAACGGAAAGCTGATCCAGAGCTCCAACATTTCCGCGGTCTTTCTGTCTGTGGTCATTCTGACCTACATTTTCAGTCATAAGGAAAATGAAGCCGAGAGTAAACTCATGCAGTATAATACCCGGCTGCTTCGCGAAGCAAACACGGACAAGCTGACCGGGCTGGCCAACCGGCGCTTTGCGCTGGACTATCCGGAGGATCTGAAGAAGACCTCCTTCCTGGGAGCGGTCAGCGTCTGCATGGCAGATATCGATTTCTTTAAGAAGGTAAATGATACCTACGGTCATGACGCCGGCGATGCGGTTCTGAAAACCGTTGCGGAAGCGGCCATCAAGGAAGCGGATGAGAAGCTGTATGTCGGAAAGACCGGCGGAAGGAACCGGGTGGTGTATTAAGCCTGTGGAGGAGTGTCATGCTGAAAATACTGATCGTAGAAGATGAAAAACCGATCTCGGATCTGATCCGGCTGAATCTGACGAAGGCCGGCTATAACTGCACGGCCCTGTATGACGGCAAGGCGGCTGCGGATATCCTGGAGGATCATACCTTCGATCTGATCCTGCTGGACATCATGCTGCCGGAGATCAACGGGTACGAGCTGATGGAGTACATCCGTCCCATGGGGATTCCCGTGATCTTCATTACGGCAAAGGCATCCCTGGATGACCGTATGAAAGGACTGACCTCCGGTGCGGAGGATTATCTGGTGAAGCCGTTTGAAATCGTGGAGCTGCTGGCCAGGATCAACATTGTGCTCAGACGGTATCATAAAGCGGAAAATGAACTGCATTTCAAGAATATTACCATCGATGTGGAAAGCCGTGCGGTGAAGAAGGACGGGCAGTCGGTGGAACTGACACCGAAGGAATTTGATCTGCTGTTGATGTTTGTCCGTAACGTAAATATCACGCTGTACCGCGACCGGATCTATGAGACGGTCTGGGAGAGCGAGTGGATGGGGGATACCCGTACTTTGGACCTGCATGTGCAGCGGCTTCGGAGAAAGCTGGATCTGAAGGGAAATCTGAAGTCGGTATACAATACGGGATACCGGCTGACGGAGTGATGCAGAGATCGGAGAGATTGGGAAGACCGGAAAGATTGGGAAGACTGGAAAAACCGGAAAATCGGAAAGATCGGAAAGATATGAATGACAGGAAATGACAGGGCATAATCGGGAATGAGCCATGAAATTCAGACATAAGGTACTCATTTTAAATCTTCTGCTTCTTTCGCTCACGACAGGGGTCGTGGGCTTTCTTCTGATGAAACGAAGCTACCGGCTCACCATGGATACCGCAATTAAGTCGGCCGTCACGGAGAATAACCTGGTTCAATCCTCCGTGGAATATGAGTTGCTGGATCTCATCAATTCCGGAAGATATGATCTGAACATTTCGCTGCCTTCTATCGGAGACCAGGTTTTCAGCGGCATGATCTCCGGAGAGGAGGGGCTGGCCATTCGGTACGGAGAAAAGTATCTCTATACGAGTGAGAAGGATTTTCCGGAACTTACCGATATTCAATATGCCGTTTCGGAGAGTGGATCGGATTCGTCCACTACTACCGGAAATCTCTTCGAGTTCAGCGACGGAGTGCGTAAAAACTATGTGCTGACGGAGGAGGAAGGAGAATATTATCTCTATGTTTCGTCAAATTCAACGCTGGATGCAAAAGCCCTGAACATCGTCACGCGGAGGAACATTTCCGATATCCATGCCATGCTGGACCAGAGTGTGAAGGAGTATCGGGAGATCACGCTTCTGATCCTCGGGGTGTCTGCCGTGCTGCTGTATATCCTGAGTCGCCTGCTGACGCGGCCGCTGGAGAGTCTGCGGGATACCACGGATTCCTTCGCGGAGGGAGATTATTCCATTCGTTCGAAGATCCGGACTGCGGACGAAGTGGGCATGTTGTCCGACCGGTTCAATTCCATGGCGGATTCCGTGGAATCTCATGTGGAAGAGTTAAATGACATGGTTCACCGCCGTGAGCAGTTCGTTGCGGATTTCACGCACGAGATCAAAACCCCTATGACCAGTATCATCGGATATGCGGATACCATGCGTTCCCTGGATCTGTCAAAGGAAGAACAGCAGCAGGCGCTGACTTATATTTTCTCCGAGGGTAAACGCCTGGAGTCCATGTCCATGAAGCTCTTTGATCTGTTATATCTGAAGGATCACCCCATCGAAAAGAAGCGAATCTCTGCGGTGCAGTTTGCGGAGAGCGTGGAGACCAGTATGAAACCCTTGCTTGCGGCTTCCGGACAGACGCTTATGGTAAATGCCGAGCCGGCTGTGCTGGAGGGAGATCCCGAGCTTCTGAAGACCGTATTCATCAACCTGATCGACAATGCCAGAAAGGCGTCGAAGGCAGGGGACGTGATCGAATTCACGGGAGAGAGGATGTCGGTTGCTGCTGATTCCGTATCTGATATTGCCACAAGTATCGAGAGCGAGATTCAGGCCGCTGAATCTGATAATCGGGTGGATGCCGGGGACGCCGCACCGAAGAAACGGAAGAAAAACTCCGCAGAGAAAATCGTATATCGCTTTATTGTCCGCGATCACGGGATCGGAATCTCTGAGGAGGATCAAAAGAAGATCTTCGATGAATTCTTCATGGTCGATAAATCCAGAACCCGTGCGGCCGGCGGTGCCGGACTGGGCATGTCTCTGGTGTCCATCATCCTGCAAAGACATGACGCTGAGATTAAGCTGGAGAGTACACTGGGAGAAGGGACTACCTTCGTTGTCATTCTGAGTTGCACGAAGTGCGACGAAGAATCCCATGATCGATCTGAGTGAAGGGATTCCTCGTCGTGCTCGGAATGACAGGTTAGTTGTCATTCTGAGGCAGATCGTACAAGCATTCCGGTGCCGTGTGCGCGGCAGCGCATATGGGCAGGGAATGCGTAGCAGTCTCGAAGCCGAAGAATCCCATGACTCGTACATATGTATAGAAAGGAACTGACATGACTGCAACGAAACGCATCAAATCAGGGATCATATTCACTCTGGCCCTGCTCCTTACGGCCGGAGCCATTGCTGCTGCGCTGATCCTGCCGGAAAAGCTGATCCGGAGCGAGGCAACGGCAGAGATCGGACATGTATCCGCCGTTCCCACCGCTTACTATGCGGGACCGTCGGAAGCTGTCGTAAAGAACGCTTCCCGTCAGCTGACTGAGGAGCAGCGGCTCAGCCTGATCTACGGCGATTGGGAGAGTACCATCTCTCCGGCAAGTGAAAGTGAGCGGAGTCTGTCTGAATACGAGGCGGTTCATTTGCAATTCCCCATTGTTTCCGAATACCAGCACTGGTATACCTGGAATGCCGTGTCTTACAAGGCAGTGGATACTACCTTCCGGACCTACGCAGCGATCTTCTGGAAATGCACATTTACAAAGTATGACGGCTCCGAAACCTACGTGTTCTATATCACCGAGGGTGGGACATTGTTGGATGAGAAGAAGCTGCCGGAGGGACTGTGAGATTTGATCGGTCATGCCTGTCGTACTATCCTGCGAGAACAGGTGGTGAAATTGGGATGGTGAAATTGGAGTGGAGAACTTGAACAGAACATAGATGCGCAATGGGGCTGTCGCACTAACGTGCGGCGGCTCCTTTCGCATAATCGGATAAAATCCGGCCAGATGGCCGGATTTTGTTAAAAAAAAAGAAGAACCGGTCTTCGAAAAGATCGGCTCTTGGTGTAAAATAAAGTTATGCGAA
>JAILAR010000052.1 GCA_024681515.1 Eubacterium sp.
GTCGTAAAGAGCCTGGATCTTCTCAAACAACGGTTCATTGGCTGACTTGTATTCGGATCTGGTCAGCATCATCGCGAGTGTCCCGCCCGGCTTCAGAAGATCAAAAACCTTGGTATATGCTATCTCTTCCGGGATCCACTGGATCGTGGCCGCCGAATAGATCATATCAAACTTCATGTCCCCAAAATCATGTGTGATAAAATCATCGTTCACTATGCTGAAATTGGGATATTTTCCGTATTTTTCCTTCATTTTACGGTACAGATGCTCACCAAGTTCGATGGCATGGTATTCGCATCCGGTCCGGAGAACCGGCTCCGTTGCCTGTCCTGTTCCCGGGCCGATCTCCAGCACGCGCTTTCCGGGGCCGATGCCTGCCCGTTCATTCAAAAGGGCAAAGAGTTCTTCACTGTACCTGGGTCTGTATTTATCGAACTGATTGGGGATCGTGTCGAAGACCCTCCGGAACTCATCCTGTTCCAGCTCACGTACATCATCTTCCATGATCGGGCGTAACTCTCTGTTTTCAGCACGCCAGACTGTTCCGACGACGTCGATCTTGCCCCCTTTGATAAAGAAAGCGCTCAAGTCCTCCATTGCATAAACGATGCGGTCCTCAGACATCTTCAATGTCTGTTCGTATCGCCATGCATCTTCAGGATCATGATGACAACTCACGGTGATATTCGTGAACCCCAACCCCGGAAAAGGCTCCAATGAATCCAGGAAATCCACCGTATTTCGAGCCATGTTCATAGAGCCCGCACTCACGCCCAGGATCACAGCGTGACAGTCAAGCAGAGTCTCGTAGCAGTCCTTTTTCCTGATCAGGTCAAGCTGATCCTCACATGCTCCTCCGCCCATCAGAAAGATGCAGTCGGCGTTCTCAACCAGTTCTTTTGCCACGGATGGTTCTGTGCGCTCATCGATCACACTGTGCCTCTCAAACGGAATGCCCTGTTCCGCGAACATTTCATGCATGCCATTTGAGTCGCTGTCATTCTGCGCATATTCAAGCGGGCAGGCAGTGATAAAAACGATGCTCCTGCGCACAGTCAGTTCTTCTCTGAGCCGTTTTGTGATATCTTCCGGAAAATGATGATCCGGAAAGCCACTGAATGCAGCCACTAATTCTTTTCTCATATGAACGCTGTCCTTCCTGCAGGAGATCAGTTTTTCCACTGATAAATATCGAGATCGACCCTTCCATCCACAACCGTGATTCCTTCGGCTTCCAGCAGTTTTGCCTGTGCTCCCGGGCCGCCGAAAGCAAATTCACCGGCAAGTTCTCCTTTGGCATTTACAACACGATAGCATGGGATATTGTCCGGGTCCGGATTCCTGTGAAGCGCATTCCCCACAGCCCTGGCCATCTTCTTATCTCCTGCGATCTCCGCCACCTGCGAATATGTGGCAACATGGCCGTAAGGTATTTGCTTTACAGCTTCGTATATCCTCTTTGCCGGGCAGTCGCTTATCAGATCATAACTCTCGGCGATCATAAGCCTGATGTCTTCATCCGGTATGCTGCCGTCCAGAATGATCGTATTCCAGTGTTCCTTATTCTGGTGATACCCCGGAATAACAGACTTATGGACCTTACGCCAAAAAAATGCTTTGTCGGGATCAACCTTCACATTCAGATTGATATGGCCGTCTCTTTCATATGTCCAAAGAAACGCCTTCCGGTTTCCCCTGTATCTGACCAGCTGCCAGTTCGGATCCCGAAACGGCGCATCCTGATATGTATCCGGTAAAGAAAGACCGTATTTTAATGCTTCGTCTCTGGTTTTCATCAGTTTTCTTTTCCTCACGGTACAAGCTTCAGGAACTTCTTATCATTCATCTGTTCATTCGTAATATATTCACCGTCATTGAACAAAGCGTAATTCGTGATCGGAGTCGGTGCATTCTGCGCTTCTTCCCTGCTTTCGAGATGGATCGCACGGAAAGGAATACCGTTCTCTATGGCCGTCTGCTCCAGGACCGGAACATACTTGGCATTGAAAGGACATTGGCTCGTGTAATACAAAACATAGCCCTTCTCTTCTGTATGCGGATGCTTCGCACATTCCCTGAACCTCGGTACATCCGCTTTCTTATCAAACGGATAATACCATAATTGAATGCCGTTATCTGCTTCATCCGCAACGGCAAATCCCTTATACTTCAGAAACTTCGGATCAGCCAGGAACGGTTTCTTCTTCGCGGCACACAAAATGCACAGTCCCTTCCTGCCCTTTTCCCTGCTGTCTTCAATACATGCGTTTAACAGATCCGAAGAGTAGCCATGTCCTTTGAGCGCACCGGACACCCACAGACAGTCAATGTACATATACCCGTCCGCCTCTATCGGGATCCAGGCGTTTTCCGCCGGGATATATTCGATGAAGCACTTGCCCCGTTCGACACTCTTAAGGAAAACAAGCCCTTCGTCAAACCTGTCTGCAAGCCAGGCTTTCTTTGAGGATACCTGTACATCTTTATTATTTGAAATCGCACAGCAGATGTGTTCCTTCTCCAGATTTTCCTTAGTGACCCTGATATATTCCATATGCTCACGTCCCCCTCTTGATCGGATGCCTGATCACTGTTTTCAGTTTCTCCGAAGCGACCTTCCTTGCATCGCTGAGATATATCTCATGATGCAGGCGCTTATCAGTAATATCGAGCTCATAACCCTGCCGCGCCATGAACTCGTGCATCATGGCAACCGTAGCAGGTTCATCATCATAAGAACCGATATGCATGCACTGGACACACAGACCTTCATCATATGTAAAAAACTCAACTGTTGAGAAATCCTGTTTCTTCTTTGCCGTGGCTTCCCTGACAGCCCAATCGAAATCACCCTTCGTCACAAAATCAGGAAGGCGGATCACGGAGATCCACTGGAAATCTTCTTTATGGGCGTAGTCTATTCCGTCAATCCCATTCTGCCACCAGAATCCTTCCAGAGGCGGAACAACATAATCAAAATACCCATCGATCTGATGCTCACCTTTCTTGCTCATCTTGATCGTAAAAGCAATTCCGTACAGTAATCCGATAGCCTTCTTATAATCACCATCCTCCTGATTGGGATCCCCCTCACCGCGCACAGCGATATAATTCATCTTAGGAACGGTTACTATAGAAGGCGTGCCCTTCGGCATATAAAACTCTTTGTACTCCTTTTTGAAATCAAATGCCATTGTACCTTACCTTCCTGCATCCTTCTCTTCAAAAGGCTTATTCCATGAACCGATCTCGATCAGATTCCCTTCCGGATCGGCAATATAGCAGGTTCTCTGTCCCCATGGTTCAAGCTCCGGTTCCAGAACAGGTGTGGCACCATTCTCTACCGCATTCTTGAATGCATCATCAACCTCATCGAAGGTATCAACATAAAGAGCGATCTCCGAATGACCGTTCAGCCCCTTAACATACTCATACCTCCGGCTTGTCATCTTCTCAAAATCCTTCCTGCCAAACAGCAGAAACAGAGTTCCGTCTTTCACGAGATACACATTGGAAGCATCCTCCGCTTCCTTGATCTCAAATCCGAGCACATCCCTGTAAAATCGTATCATCTTTCCCATATCTTCAACAAGTAGTCCAAAACCATCCAACCTCATAACTTCAAGCCTCCTTTTCCTTCATACCTTCCGGCTATTTCAGATGTGATCCGATAGAGCTTTTCCCTGATCCGCTCCGGTTCCAGGACAGTCACCTTATCTCTGCATGAAAGCATCCAGGAAAGCAATCCCTCATCATCAGCATACTCATGCTCAAACAACAGGCTTCCGTCATCCTGTTCCGTAAAGGAATCCACGCCATACTCTTCCACAAGCTGCCATTTCATCGAAGGATCAAACAACGCCTTCACCCGGTCCTTCGCAGGGAATACTTTATCGTTAGAAAGATCCGGCATCGGAACTTCACGATTCCCTTCGTAGGATGCAGCATGCATGATACTATCCATGCGATTCAGCTTAAACAGTCTGAAATCGTTCCTCAGGAGACAGTATCCGTAAACATACCAGCTTGTCCATTTGAAGATCAGGTAATAAGGCTCTATTTCTCTTTCCGTATCACCACTCGGGGAATAATACCTGAACCTGATCTTCTTCTTTAGTCCGATCGCATCCTGTATGGTCTCTATCTTCGGAGCCAGCGATTCCCGATTCCATGATGACAGATCGATCAGAACGGAATCCCTTCCGGTGATGAACTCAGAGGATCCCGCCTGTATCTTCTCCATGAGCTGCCCATAATAACTGCTTCCGCTCACACTGTCCAGACTCCGCAGTCCGGCAAGTATCATCTGCATATCCTTTGATGTCAGGATCGTCCTGTCCATACGATATCCGTCCATAATGCTGATCCCGCCGCCGGTACCCTGCGCTGTTCTTATGGGAATCCCCGCTTTGCACAGATCCTCTATGTCACGATTGATCGTCCTTCTCGATACTTCAAACCGTTCTGCAAGCTCCGGTGCTGTGGTTTTCTCTTCCTG
>JAILAR010000060.1 GCA_024681515.1 Eubacterium sp.
GCATGGATGCGCTGCGGACCAGAATGGCCTCTGCATCAGCGTCATCACATACTGTATAATTCTCTCCCAGAAGATCCAGACCGCAGGCTGCGATCGGATTCAGACACTTTACCTTTGTCATTACGAATTTTCCTCCTCAAACGCCTTCATGAATGCTACCAGCTTCTCTACGCCTTCGATGGGCATTGCGTTGTAGATGGATGCGCGCATACCGCCTACGCTTCTGTGACCCTTCAGGTTTACAAAGCCTGCTGCTGTAGCTTCCTTCACGAACTTTGCATCCAGCTCATCATTTCCTGTTACGAAAGGAACGTTCATCAGAGAACGGTCTTCCTTCACAACAGTACCCTTGAACATCTTGCTCTGATCCAGGAAATCGTACAGGATCTTTGCCTTCTTCTCGTTGTGCTCCTTCATAGCCTTCAGGCCGCCCATATCCTTGACCCACTTGAACACAAGGCCGCAGATGTAGATGCCGTAGCACGGAGGTGTATTGTACAGGGACTCAGCGTCAGCCTGTGTCTTGTACTTCAGCATGGTGGGAACGAACTCCGGAAGGTCGTCGCGGATCAGGTCCTCACGGATGATCACTACAACAACGCCGGCAGGTCCTACGTTCTTCTGAACGCCGAAGTAGATGAGGCCGTAATCGGATACATTTACCGGCTGAGACAGAATGTCGGAAGACATGTCTGCTACCAGGATCTTGCCCTTGGTGTTCGGAAGCTTGTGGAAAGCGGTTCCGTAAATGGTATTGTTATGGCAGATGTATACATAGTCTGCATCCTCGGAGATCGGAAGATCCGAGCAGTCCGGGATGTAGGAGAAGGTCTTGTCCTCGGAAGAAGCAACTGCATTTGCCTTGCCGTACTTCTTAGCTTCCTGATAAGCCTTCTTAGCCCACTGACCTGTAATGATGTAATCAGCTACGCCGTTCTTCATCAGGTTCATGGGTACTGCTGCGAACTGCTGGGAAGCGCCGCCCTGCAGGAACAGAACCTTGTAGTTGTCCGGGATGTTCATCAGGTCGCGGAGATCCTGCTCTGCTTCCTTGATGATGTTGTCATAGACCTTGGAACGGTGGCTCATTTCCATGACGCTCATGCCGCTTCCCTTGTAGTCCATCATCTCCTCTGCTGCCTGCTTCAGAACGACCTCCGGAAGAACCGACGGGCCTGCTGAAAAGTTAAATACTCGTGCCATTTTTATATATCCTCCATAAAATTTTTCAATATTGTGTATTCGTGTCAGGATTCTTCGGCTTCGCCTCAGAATGACAGTTTACTTGGGCGCATCCTTTTCGGTGTCGAAGCATGTCTCGATCGGTGCACCCGGTGCTACCATCGGCCATACCTTGTCATCCATGCCGATCTGGCAGTCGATGACCTGCGGACCCTGACCCTTTAATGCGGCAGCCAGTGCCTTATCAAACTCTTCCAGAGTCTTTACGGTATATGCCGTTGCGCCGAGTCCCTCGGAAACCTTCTGGAAATCCACCTTGTCATTCAGCATGGTATTGGAATACCGCTTGCCGTAGAACAGTGTCTGCCACTGACGCACCATACCGAGTACATGATTGTTGATGACGATCTCGATGACATGTGCATTCTCACGGGCTGCGGTGGCCAGCTCCTGCAGGTTCATACGGAAGCATCCGTCACCTGCGATATTGATGACCGTCTTTGTGGGCTGTCCCGTCTTTGCACCGATGGCCGCGCCCAGACCAAAGCCCATGGTACCGAGTCCGCCGGAGCTGAGGAACTGTCTCGGCTTTGCGTAGTTGTAAAACTGCGCTGCCCACATCTGATGCTGGCCTACATCCGTTGTGATGATCGCCTTGCCCTTGGTAGCCTCATAGATCTTGTTGATGATGGCCGGGCCTGTCAGATGCTTCATATCGTAGACCATGGGATAATCCTTCACAAGCGTGCGGATCTCCTTCATCCAGGAGGCCTTCTTTGACGGTGTCAGCTGTGCGTTGATGCGCTTCAAGATCTCTTTTGCATCACCGATGACACTTGCATCTACACAGATATTCTTATTGATCTCGGCTGCATCGATATCGATGTGCAGGATCTTTGCACCGGTGGCAAACTTTGCAGGATTTCCGATCACACGGTCGGAAAAACGTGCACCGACAACGATCAGCAGATCTGCCTTGTTTACACCGAAGTTGGAAGCCTTGGTTCCGTGCATACCGATCATTCCGGTATACCGGGAATTGGTTCCGTCAAATGCACCCTTACCCATCAGGGTATCACATACCGGAGCATCGATCTTGTCTACAAATTCCTTCAGTTCGGCAGATGCACCTGCAATGGTGGCACCGCCGCCTACCAATACGAAAGGACGCTTGGAAGCTTTGATCATGGAAACGGCCGTTGCAATATCCTCTTCCTTAATGGTATCCGTCACCTTCTTGATCGCTGCAGGCTTCTTCGGAGTGTAATCTGCCTTTGCAGCAGTTACATCCTTTGTGATGTCCACAAGTACCGGTCCCGGACGTCCGCTCTTTGCAATGGAAAATGCTCTGCGGATGGTGTCAGCCAGCTGATGTACATCCTTTACGATGAAGCTGTGCTTCGTGATCGGCATAACCACGCCGGCGATATCGATCTCCTGGAAGCTGTCCTTACCGAGCATGGCAACACCGACATTTGCGGTGATGGCAACGAGGGGTACGGAATCCATGTAAGCCGTCGCGATACCGGTAACAAGATTTGTTGCACCCGGTCCGCTGGTAGCCATGCAGACACCGACCTTGCCGGTAGCTCTGGCATAACCGTCCGCCGCATGGGCCGCGCCCTGCTCGTGACTGGTCAGGACATGATGAATCTCTGCGGAATGCTTGTACAGTGCGTCGTAGACATTCAGGATGGTTCCTCCCGGGTATCCGAACACCGTATCTACGCCCTGTTCCTTCAGACATTCGATAACGATTTCTGAACCTGTAAGCTGTTTCATATAGTATCCTCCCGGCAGCGTATAACGCTGCTATGTTAGAAATGTTTATAATATAGCACTATTCGTTTTTTGTGGCAAGTTAAACTTATGTAGGAAATTCGCCGTTTTTTTGTTGATTTTGAGTAAATCCGGAGGGGTTCGATAATCCATTTTCCCTCATTCAAAACGGCGGATACATTAGTTCTTAGGTATCTCCAGGATCGCACCGCGGTTACCGCTGGTTACCATGGATGCGTAGCGTGCGAGGTATCCTGTGGTTACCTTCGGCTCACGCGGCGTCCATGCAGCCTTCCGTTTTGCCAGTTCTTCGTCACTGACCTTGAGGGTGATGGAGTAATTATTGATGTCGATCTCGATCATATCGCCCTCTTCTACCAGTGCGATAGGTCCGCCCACAGCTGCCTCCGGGGAGACATGTCCGATGGAAGCGCCGCGGCTTGCACCGGAGAACCGTCCGTCGGTGATGAGGGCTACGGTAGAGCCAAGGCCCATACCTGCGATGGCAGATGTGGGGTTCAGCATCTCGCGCATACCCGGACCGCCCTTGGGGCCTTCGTAACGGATGACGACCACATCGCCCTCTACTATCTTACCACCCAGGATGGCTGCGATGGCATCCTCTTCGGAATCGAAGACACGGGCCGGGCCTTCATGCTTCAGCATTTCCGGAACCACTGCGGAACGCTTTACTACGGAACCGTCCGGTGCCAGATTGCCCTTCAGGACTGCCAGGCCGCCGGTCTTGGAATACGGATTGTCGATAGGACGGATAACCTCCGGATCACGGTTTACGGCGTTCTTTACTGCTTCGCCGATGGTCTTGCCGGTTACGGTCATGCAATCCTCATTTATGAGGCCAAGATCACACAGCTGCTTCACTACCGCGTACACACCGCCGGCTTCGTTCAGGTCTTCCATGTAGGTCGGACCTGCCGGTGCCAGGTGGCAGAGGTTCGGTGTCTTCTCGCTGATGGGGTTTGCAAAAGAGATATCGAAGTCAAATCCGATCTCATGCGCAATAGCCGGAAGATGCAGCATGGAGTTGGTGGAGCAGCCCAGTGCCATATCCACGGTCAGCGCATTGAGGATAGCTTCCTTTGTGATGATATCCCGGGGACGGATGTTCTTTGCCAGCATATCCATAACTGCGTAGCCTGCTTTCTTTGCCAGGCGGAGACGCTCGGAATAAACAGCGGGAATGGTTCCGTTTCCCGGAAGGCCCATGCCCAGGACCTCTGTCAGGCAGTTCATGGAGTTCGCGGTATACATACCGGAGCAGGAACCGCAGGTGGGGCATACATTCTCTTCAAATGCTGTCACGTCCTCTTCCGTGATCTTGCCGGCAGTATACTCGCCGACTGCCTCGAACATGGAGGAAAGGCTGCGCTTCCGTCCCTTTACATGGCCGGCCAGCATGGGGCCGCCGGATATGAATACGGTGGGAACGTTCACACGTGCCGCTGCCATAAGTAAGCCCGGAACGTTCTTGTCGCAGTTGGGGATCATGACCAATGCATCAAACTGATGGGCGATGGCCATAGCCTCGGTGGAATCCGCGATGAGGTCGCGAGTTACCAGCGAATATTTCATACCGATGTGTCCCATGGCGATACCGTCGCAGACTGCGATGGCCGGGAACATGACCGGTGTTCCGCCTGCTTCCGCAACGCCAAGCTTTACTGCTTCGGCGATCTTGTCCAGGTTCATATGACCCGGAACGATCTCGTTGTAGGAGCATACGATGCCGACCATAGGCTTCTTGATCTCTTCATGGGTATAACCCAGTGCATTCAGCAGAGACCGTGCCGGTGCCTGCTGCAGACCGCATTTCATATTATCACTTTGCATATTATGTACTCCCTTCTTTTCATTTGTCATTCTGAGCCGCAGGCGAAGAATCCCTTCACTCATTCCGCAGGATCCTTCGTCGCTCTTCGCGCTCCTCAGGATGACCTATTTATGTTTAGACTCTTTCTGCGATGAGACTTCCCATCTCATTTGTCTTCACCTGAGGCTCACCCGGCTTTGCGATATCGATGGTGCGGTAGCCCTCTTCCAGGACCTGCTTTACCGCATTTTCGATGGCATCCGCTTCCTTGTCCAGATCAAAGCTGTAACGCAGCATCATAGCTGCGGACAGGATCGTGGCAATGGGGTTTGCGATGTTCTTTCCTGCGATGTCCGGTGCGGATCCGCCTGAGGGCTCGTACAGACCGAACTTCGTTTCATTCAGGGATGCTGACGGCAGCATGCCGATGGAGCCTGTGATCATGGAAGCCTCATCTGACAGGATGTCGCCGAACATATTCTCTGTCAGCATAACATCGAACTGGGCCGGATCCTTCACCAACTGCATGGCTGCATTGTCCACCAGCATGGTTTCAAATGTAACGTCCGGATAATCCGCTGCCACTTCCTGAGTGATCTTCCTCCAGAGGCGGGAAGAATCCAGAACATTTGCCTTATCCACCAGCGTCACCTTGCTGCGGCGCTTTCGTGCGATATCAAATCCCTTGATGGCGATGCGTCGGATCTCATCCTCCGTATAAAGGAGAGTATCCACAGCCGTCATCTTCCCGTCGATCTCTTTGGTGTATCTTTCACCGAAGTAGAGACCGCCGGTGAGTTCCCGCATGATCATCATGTCGAAGCCCTTCTCTGCCACACTCTCCTTCAGAGGGCAGGCTTCCTTCAGTTCCGGATAGAGATATGCGGGACGAAGATTTGCGAAGAGGCCCAGCTCCTTGCGGATCTTCAGAAGTCCTGCTTCCGGCCGCTTGTTGGGGGGCAGCTTGTACCACGGGGAGGTCTGTGTATTTCCGCCGATGGAACCCTGCAGGATCGCATCCTTGTTTTTGGCCACAGACACTGCCTCGTCGGTCAGCGGTTCGCCGGTTGCATCGATGGAGCATCCGCCCATCAGAATGTCTTCGTAGTGAAATGTATGTCCGTACTTTGCACCTACTGCGTCCAGTACCTTCTGGGCTTCCGTAACGATCTCCGGACCGATGCCGTCGCCCTTAATGACGCCGATATTATATTCCATATTTTCCTCCAGTCATGCGGATCGATCATGTCATTCTGAGGCGCAGCCGAAGAATTCCTTCACACATCGATCAGGATCCTTCGCACTTCGTGCTCAGGATGACAGGCTTGTTACCGCATTATTAATAATCTGTTCTTAGTTAATCGTTCTTTGCGTTAATCGAGTTGATCAGTCCGCCGCTTGTGATGATGTTCTGCATGAACGGCGGGAACGCCTGACCCTGATAGGACTTGCCGGTGGTCACATCCGTGATCACACCGCTGTCAAAATCGATCTCCACCTCATCCTCTGCCTTGATCTCGGCAGCCGCTGCCGGGCACTCAATGATGGGAAGTCCGATGTTGATGGAATTCCGGTAAAAGATCCGGGCAAAGGTATCCGCGATGACGCATGCGATACCGGACGCCTTAATGGCGATGGGGGCGTGCTCCCGGGAAGACCCGCAGCCGAAGTTCTTTCCGGCCACCATGATATCTCCAGCCTTTACACGCTTTACAAAATCCTTATCAATATCCTCCATGCAGTTCTTTGCCAGCTCCGCCGGATCTGCCGTCGTCAGATACCGTGCGGGGATGATGACATCTGTATCCACATTGTCACCGTATTTATGTACTGTTCCGTGCGCTTTCATTTATGTCTCCTTTCAAATAATCTGCCAATTAATTATTCAGCACTCATTATCTCATAAACCATCTGATAGGATATTCTCCTGAATGATCACTTCGGGTTCTTTCATACTCATACTCATGATCCGGTCATTGATCACAGTATCCCATGAACAAACCGGGCGATCAGCTTTCCTTGTTTGACCCGGATTTTTTCCTCCCGCCGATCATGACAGAAGATACCACAGCATAGATCACAACCAGGCCGATCACTGCAAATTCCATATACATGAAAATGTGCAGCTTTGTCAGGCAGAACACACCCAGCATACCGAACTGGATCCCGATCATGGAAAACACGATCCCAGATTGCCGATAATGGGGTGTCTTATTCATGGTCCGGCGCTGCTTTTCATCTGCATAGAGCCACGCATTGTTGATCAGCGGCCCCTTTTGCAGCAGCTGCAGGATCCCCAGGACCAGGCTTCCGGCCGCGACCAGAAAGAGAACGATACCCAAAACGATCATTCAGCACCTCCGAATTCCATACATCGAAGTTTGTTTTATTCGCACTTTGCTCTTCGTGCTTCGCGATCACACTTCGCTATACAGGCTTCGTGATCACAGATCCTCCGGTGATGCGATCTTTCCGAGGATCGCCGATGCCGCAGCAACTGCCGGGCTGGCAAGATAGATCTCGGAATCAATGGCTCCCATACGGCCGACAAAGTTCCGGTTGGTGGTAGATACTGCACGTTCGCCATGGGCCAGAATACCCATATGTCCGCCGAGACACGGTCCGCAGGTCGGCGTGGATACGATGGCACCGGCCTCAACAAAGATCTCTGCCAGACCTTCGCGGATCATCTGCAGATACACTTCCTGGGTTCCCGGGATAATGATCACGCGAAGCCAGTCCGCAACCTTACGTCCGTTCATGACATCCGCCGCAATGCGCATATCCTCGATTCGTCCGTTGGTACAGGAACCGATGACAACCTGATCGATCTCGATATCGCCCTGCGCGTGGATCTCGTCAATGGTCTTCGTATTCTCCGGCAGATGCGGAAATGCAACCGTCGGACGAAGCGTTGAAAGATCGATCTCGATCACTTCATCATACTCTGCATCCTCATCTGCTTCGTAAACCGTATATTCCTTATTCGGAGCATGCTCCTTCATGTATTCTATGGTCTTCTCATCTACCGGGAAGATCCCGTTCTTTGCGCCGGCTTCGATGGCCATATTGGCAACCGTAAAACGGTCATCCATGGACAGAGCCGAAACTCCCTCGCCCGTGAATTCCATGGACTTGTAGCGTGCACCGTCCACACCGATCTTACCGATGATATGCAGGATCAGATCCTTACCGCTGATCCAGGGAGCCTTCTCGCCCTTCAGAACGAATTTGATGGCGGACGGAACCTTGAACCAGGCCTTACCCGTCACCATACCGGCTGCCATATCCGTGGAACCGACGCCGGTAGAGAATGCACCCAACGCTCCGTAGGTACAGGTATGAGAATCCGCACCGATGCAGGTATTTCCTGCAACGATCAGGCCTTTCTCCGGAAGCAGCGCGTGCTCGATTCCCATCTGACCGACATCGAAATAATTCACGATGCCATTTGCCTTAACAAAATCCCGCACCTGCTTCACATGCTCAGCACTCTTAATGTCCTTGTTCGGTGTGAAATGATCCATGACCAGTGCGATCTTCGTATTGTCAAAGACCGTCTTCTTCCTGAACTTTGCCAGTTCGTTAATGGCCACCGGTGTGGTCACGTCATTTCCGAGTACCAGATCCAGATTTGCCTCGATGAGGTCTCCGGCCTTCACGGACGGAAGTCCTGCATGCGCAGCCAGGATCTTCTGTGTCATCGTCATACCCATACTTCTTATCCTCCTATTCCATACTTCGCGCCTAAAGCGCTCCGTAGATTATCATTTCGCACGTATTCACAGATTGTCTGCTTTATGATAGTATTCATCGAGTTTACGCTTGATTCTATCATATAAATGTATATAATGAAAATATATAATTCGAATACTTATTATAACTTTCAGTTATGAGTCAAGGGATCCTTCGCTTTGCTCAGGATGACAGGTCACATGTCATTCTGAGGCAGATTGTACAAGCATTCCGGTGCCGTACGCGCGGCAGCGCGTATGGGCAGGGAATGCGTAGAAGGGTCGAAGAATCCCCTCACTGACACATCATTTTACGAAAGGAATAAGCATGATCGACAACCTCAATCATTACCGTGTATTTCTTGCCGTTGCAGAAACGGAAAGTATCAGCCGCGCCGCAGAGAGGCTCTTCATCTCCCAGCCGGCCGTCAGCAAATCCATAAAGAATCTGGAGGATGCACTCTCCGTTCATCTGATCGAGCGGTCTTCCCGCGGGATCAAACTGACGGAGCAGGGCAAACTCCTCTATGAGCATCTGCAGGAAGCATTCCAGAGTATCCGCACCGCCGAGGAGGAATTGCGTCAGGCAAATGATCTCGGGATCGGCGAGCTTCGGATCGGAGCTTCCACCTCGCTCTGTCGAAACATCCTGCTGTCCTACCTATCCGACTTTATCACCCGCTATCCCCACATCAAGGTATCCATCAACTGTCACTCCACACTGACCACCGTGCGTCAGCTGGAGGAAGGACGGATCGATCTGGGACTGATCTGTGAAACCACCCTTCCCGACAAACTCACCTACCAGCCGCTGCAGGAGATCCATGATACCTTCGTGGTGAATCCCTCCTACCTGGAGCATTTCTATGTGCGCGAGCAGGCCGCGGATCATGTTGCTGATAACCCATGGCTTTTTGCCGGAAATGTAACGAGTCTGCTCCATACACCCTCCAAACAAGCCGCCAATATCACATCCGGAAAAAAACAAACCGGAAAGCGAAACAAGGCAGCACATTCGGATCTCGTTCTTCCACCGGACATGTCCGCATATGAGATCCTTGAACGCTGCAATTTAATGCTTCTGGAACGCGGAAATGTCACCCGCAACCACCTGGAGCATTTCTTCTTTCAGCAAAACATCCAGCCCGGTCAGGTGCTGGATGTCAATAACATGGATCTTCTGATCGATTTTGCAAAGATCGGTATGGGAGTATCCTCCGTGGTGAAGGAGTTCGCTGCGGAAGCTCTGACAGACGGATCTCTCATCGAGCTCCCCCTTCCCTCCGCCGTTCCGCCGCGGACCGTAGGCTTCTGCTACAGTCCGCAGCGTCGGAGTAATCCGTCCCTGATAAAATTCCTTGAACTCCGAAGTTGAAACCTGTTTTTCCCCACAGCAACCTCCTGTCTGTTTATTATTCAAGATCTCTCCGCGCCGGATATCCGTACGCACCTTCCGCATTATCGACTGCGCGAAGGATGGCCTGCGATACCACATCCGCCGCGAGTATTCCCACCAGATCCATATCCGCCTTCACGGTCCCTACGGATAACGCATAGATGCTGTCGCCGTCTGCTGATGTATGTACCGGACGAATGGCCCGGGCAAACCCATCATGCGCCATACCTGCAATTTTGCAAAGCTGCGGCTTGGCAAAATCGGCGTTGGTGATCACCGCCGCAAGTGTGGTATTCCCGACAAAACCACCGTCTCCGCCGGACACACCGTCCTTCGCCGAAGGATCCTCCAGAAACTTATTCCCGGAAAGTTCCCTGCATTCCGTCATATACTGCGTGGTACTCCGGAGATGCTTCTTATCCTCCGTAAGCAATCCCGCGATCTGCTTTCCCGTCTCCGGATTATAGACATCTCCAAGAGCATTCAGGACAACGATCGCACCGATCCGAAGCTCTCCAACCTCTACGGCATAGCTGCCGATCCCGGTCTTCATACAATGATCCATTCCGCAGATCTTACCCACCGTAGCACCGCATCCGGCGCCGAAATTTCCGTCCCGGTAGTTTGGGGCTTCCATGGCAGTCTTTGCCGCAGCGTATCCCATGTCCCCATCCGGCCGTGTATACACATCCCCTACGGTCAGATCGAAAATGTCCGACTGCACCACCAGCGGCACCTTTGTCACACCCACGTCAAAGCCGATATCATGCTCCTCCAGGTATTTCATAACCCCGTTTGCAGCCCCCAGACCGAAGGCGCTTCCGCCGCCGAGGACCACCGCATGTATGGTTTCCGCACTCATAAGCGGATTCAGGATCTGTGAATCCCTTGATGCCGGGCCGCCGCCCCGCACATCCAGTCCTGCCTTCATCCCGTTTTTCATATCCTCACCGCACAGGATCACGGTACATCCCGTAGCCGCTTCCCTGCTTTCTACCTGACCGATCCGAACCGGTCCGATTTCTTTTATTGATATCTCTCGCATACAAACCCCCTCTGATTCCATACTTCGCACACAAACGCGCTCCGTCGATTATCTTTTCGTACGTATCATCTGTTTACCCGCCTTACAACACTTATACAATGCGTGCCACATGATAATCATTCCACACTTCACGGTACACCGCGCTTACCCCTTCTTGTTTCATACTACCACAATTCTACTTATCTTAACAGAAAAAAACGGGTCTTTCACCTGCAAAATGTGAAAGAATCCCGTTTTTCGTGATGTCGCGTTGTCCCTTGTTTTTGAAAATAATCCGGCACGGATCACCGCACCTCAATAACCTTATATCCTGCCCGGACCACCGCCCCGGTCAGCACTTCTTCACTGACATCTGCGTCCATGCGGACCGTGGCCTCTTTCTTCCGAAGATCCACATCTGCATTTACATGCTCCAGGCGATTCAGCGCATCCTCCACCGCCGCCGAACAGCCTGCGCAGCGCATCCCGTCTATGACCAGTGTCTTCTCGGAAATGATGGTCCCCAGCTTTTTCTTCGGTACGGTCGATGTCTCATCCTCCCCACCGCCGCAGCAACTGCCTTTGCCTGCAAAATGGCGGAGCGTGCTTCGAAGCGCAAAGAGGCCCGCCGCGATCAAAGCCGCGACGAGCACTCCCGTAGTGATTGCATTTCCTGTTCCCGTAAGAATCATGATCCTCTCCTGACAAGTTCTGTTTTTCCTCCCGGTTCACCGGGATGGCAGTTTCCCGCTCTCGGACAGCCGCTGCAGGAGCTGCAGCAACCGCCGCAGCTCTTGCAGTTCACACCGCAGATCACCGATTTTCCCTGTCTTTTATCATGCACCATGCTGCATATGATCAATGCAACGATCGTAAGTACAATGAGCAGGATCAGAATTGTTCCTAACGTTCCATTCATTATGATCACCATTTTCAGTATTCCATACTTCGCGCCTGAAGCGCTCCGTATTTACGCTGACTTCTTTACTTTATAATCCAGCTTCT
The DNA here is from genome assembly GCA_024681515.1 of Eubacterium sp. GTDB lineage: Bacteria > Bacillota > Clostridia > Lachnospirales > Lachnospiraceae > Eubacterium_Q. The sequence continues at coordinate 11,952 of JAILAR010000060.1, forward strand.
GGCTCTCCTTATACGGCCGGAAAAGCAGATAAACAAATGCAACCAGAATCGCGAAGGCCAGGATCACCCAGGCGCTGAAGGTACCCGAGATCAGCATGCCGATCTGATATACGCAAAGCGCGACTGCGTAAGCGAATACGCACTGATAACCGATGGCAAACCAGGTCCACTTGCCGCTGTTCATTTCCCGCTTGATGGCACCGATGGCTGCGAAGCAGGGTGCACACAACAGGTTAAACAGCAGGAAGGAGTAACCTGCAAGCCTGGTCAGACCTTCGAAGTCCAGAACACCGAAGACACCCACAACCTCTTCCTTTGCAACCAGACCCATGACGGTTGCCACGGTTGCACGAATGTTATCAAATCCAAGAGGTGCAAAGATCCATGCGATACCGCTTCCGATCTTGCCCAGGATACTGTCTTCCAGAGCAACATCCGGGTTGAATCCGAAGGCTCCGTCCACCCATCCGAAGGACTTGCCTGCCCAGATCAGGATGGAAGAAAGCAGGATGATGGTTCCGGCCTTCTTGATGAAGGACCAGCCACGCTCCCACATGGAACGAAGCACCGCACCCACCTTCGGCAGATGATATGCCGGAAGCTCCATAACGAAGGGTGCCGGATCCCCGGCGAACATCTTCGTCTTCTTCAGGATGATACCGGAAAGCACGATCGCCGCGATACCGATGAAGTATGCACTCCATGCGATGAGTCCCGAACCGTGGAACAGTGCCGCTGCGATCAAAGAAATGATGGGCAGCTTGGCTCCACAGGGGATAAAGGTCGTCGTCATGATGGTCATACGACGGTCACGTTCATTTTCAATGGTCCGGCTTGCCATGATACCCGGCACGCCGCAGCCGGTTCCGATGAGAACCGGAATAAAGGACTTACCCGAAAGCCCGAACTTCCGGAAGATACGGTCCATGATAAATGCGACACGGGCCATGTAGCCACACTCTTCCAGGATCGCCAGGAAGATAAAGAGTACCAGCATCTGGGGTACAAAACCAAGTACCGCGCCTACACCGGCTACGATACCGTCCAGGATCAGACTTTTCAGCCACTCTGCACAGTTCACGGCATCCAGACCCTTCTCGATAAGAGCCGGGATACTCGGGATCCAGGTGCCATACTCCGACGGATCCGGAGAATCAAATTCACCGTCCTCATTGAAGGCACCCGCTTCATCCAACGCACCCTCGATGTCATAGCCCTTCTCGATCAGATCATCTGCATAAGTCTCATACGCCTCGGTAAATCCGTCCAGATCACCGTCATCAAATGCCGCTTTCAGATCCTCGGCACCGATTACATTTTCATCTGCTGCCGCAGACTCTACAACTGTCTTAACCGGGTCTACAAATACATGCTCCTCGGCCCACTTGTCTGTATCCGCATCCAGTTCTCCGTTCATACCAAAGAGATGGAAGCCGTCACCGAAAGCATTGTCGTTTACCCAGTCCGTTGCCCAGCCACCCACGGTGGAGATGGACACATAGTAGACAATAAACATGATCACCGCGAAGATGGGCAGCGCCAGCCAGCGGTTGGTAACGATCTTATCGATCTTGTCGGAAGTGTTCATCTTCGTTCCCGTCTGCTTTTTCTTCAGCACGCCGGAAATGATGGACGAAATAAACGAATACCGTTCATTTGTGATGATGCTCTCCGTATCATCGTCAAACGCCTTCTCCATCTCCGTGATCTCTGCGGATACATCCGGAAGGTTCGGTGTCGACTCACGGATCTTATCGTCTCTCTCCAAGAGCTTGATAGCGAAGAATCTGCGTTCCTCTTCTTTCACATCAGCGGGGAGTTTCTCCTCTACTCTCCGGATGTAGGACTCTGCCTCAGCCGAGAACTCATGACGTCTTCCGGCTACCGTACCGGCCTTTGCCAGTTCGATGGCCTTCTGGGTAACCTTGTCAATACCGGTTCCCTTCATGGCGGAGATCTCAAATACCGGAACACCCAGCTTGTCCGCCAGTGCCCTGGTATTGATCTTGTCTCCGTTCTTCTCCACCAGGTCCATCATGTTGACAGCCACAACCACGGGGATGCCAAGCTCCAGCACCTGTGTGGTCAGGTACAGGTTTCGCTCCAGGTTCGTACCGTCCACAATGTTGATAATGGCATCCGGACGCTGTCCGATCAGATAATTCCGGGCTACGACCTCCTCCAGAGTGTAGGGGGACAGGGAGTAGATTCCCGGCAGGTCCTCGATGCGGACCTCCTTATCCCCTTTCAGCTTACCTTCCTTTTTCTCAACTGTTACGCCCGGCCAGTTGCCCACATACTGGTTTGCACCGGTCAGTGCGTTGAATAATGTTGTCTTTCCGCAGTTAGGATTTCCTGCAAGAGCTATACGTATCGCCATCTTATTCCACCTCGATCATTTCTGCATCTGCTTTCCGAACGGAAAGCTCATAGTTCCTCACTGTGATCTCTACCGGATCTCCCAGCGGAGCAACCTTACGGACATAGATCTCCACGCCCTTGGTGATCCCCATGTCCATGATCCGGCGCCGGATCGCGCCTTCACCGCTTAATTTTCGTACATGTACGGTCTGACCGACCTTTACATCACGCAGTGTCATATTATATCCTCCTGTTTTATACACATCTCGTCACGCCCACCTTATGAGCCGGCCTAAACTAATATCTTATTGGCCATGTCTCGTCCGATGGCAACCCGGGATTCCATCACGTTTACGATCAGATTTCCATTCACTTCATTCACCACCGTGACCGCAGAACCCGGCACAAATCCCAGTTTCTCCAGATGCTGACGCACTTCCGGTTTTCCTCCGACTTTTTTCACAACAGTTGTTTCTCCCAATGGAGCCAAACTAAGCGGCATCACTCGTCACCTCCGTCTAACCATATAATAGTGCTTTGTATCTGTACTTTTATCGCATTGGTTAGCCTTATCTAACCAAACCCATTATAGTTAGCGCACGCTAACATGTCAATCATGAATTTCATAAATTTTAAGTTTTTTATTGTTTCAGATAATTTCGAGACCCATAGTATAATTTTCATCGGTATGGGATTGATAGAAAGGGATTGATAGAAAGCTCATTCCGTGGTAAATTTATAGTTGTTTGTGAATGCACTCAATGTGAAGGTATTGAGAAGGAAAACGTCAGTTAAGTTAAAGGAGTTTACTTATGGCATTACAGGAATCAGGGGAAATGTATCTTGAGACGATCTATGTTCTGTCTCTGAAATCATCGGCTGTCAGAGCCATCGACGTCAGCGAGGAAATGGGATATTCCAAGCCGTCCGTCAGCCGTGGTCTGAGCCTTCTGAAGGACGAAGGTCTGATCAAAAAGGATGAAAGCGGTTATATTAAACTGACTGAAGCCGGGAGCATCCTGGCAAAGCGTATCTACGAACGCCATACCGTTCTGTCCCGGCTCTTTATGGATCTTGGGGTAGATGAAAAAACCGCCACGGAAGATGCCTGTCGGATCGAGCACTATATCAGTGATGCGACCTTCGATGCCATCAAGGCGCATATGCTGAAATACGGCAGCCAGAAAAACTGACTGCCGCATTCCGCCTTGCAGATCTGCAGTGTTTGCAGATCTGTTTTATTTTGTATCCACGTGCTATGTATCCGAACCCTCTGCGTCCGAACGTTCCGTGATCAGCCGTGCTATGGTTTCGTACATTTTCTCCGGTTCCACCGGCTTGGACAGATGTGCATCCATCCCTGCGGCCAGCGACCGTTCCACATCTTCATCAAAGACATTTGCGGTCATGGCAATGATCGGAACGGTCTTCGCATCCGGATGATCCAGGGCACGGATTCTCCGCGAAGCCTCCAGTCCATCCATTACCGGCATGCGGACATCCATCAGGATCGCCGCATAGAATCCCGGCTCACTCTTTCGGAACATACCTACCGCATCCTCACCGTTTCTCGCTCTGACCGCACGGATCTCTTCCAGTTCCAGAAGATCTGCAAGGATCTCTGCATTCTGATCCACATCCTCTGCCATCAGGACTCTTTTCCCGGCCAGCACCTTTTCGATCCGGTCTTCACTCATCGCCTCCTTCGAGGACGTATCAGGTTCTTCTTTCAGGATTTCTTTCTTTTTCAGAACTTCATAGATCTCACGGAGCAACTGATCGGAGAACAGCGGCTTTGCCAGGATCGTATCCACGCCCTGCATCCTTGCCTCTTCTTCGATCGTATCATAGTTCACACCGGTCAGCAGGAGGACGGCTATACTGTCCTGATCGAAGGTATGCACCTTCTTTGTCAGTTCCAGTCCGTTCAGACCCGGCATCTTATAGTCCGTCAGAAGCATGGTATAGGCTTCGCCCTTCTCATATGCTTTTCGGATCACATTCAGAGCATGCGCCGCATCCGTATCCGTCACCACCGATGTTATTCCGATGGTTTCGAGAATGCCCCGTACATGTTCACAGGAAATCTCGTCATCATCCACCACGATGGCGCGAAGCCCGGCCGGAAGCCGGATCCCCTGTTCTTCATGGGCCCGGCGGTCCGATGCCGTCAGAGAAACGGTCACCGTAAACTCGGAACCTGCCCCCTTCTGACTCTTCACCTGAATGGTACCGTCCATCATTTCCACAAGATTTTTCGTGATAGCCATACCCCGACCGCTGCCACCGTACTTGTTGGTATTGGACGCGTCCTCCTGGGAGAAGGTATCAAAGATCTTCGGAATATATTCCGGATCCATACCGATACCGGTATCCTGCATGATGAAACGCAGGGTGCACCTGCCCTCTTCTTCCTTCAGCTGCTCTACGGTCAGTTTTACTTCCCCCGGAGCATCGGTAAACTTCACGGAGTTGCCCAGAATATTGATCAGCACCTGCTTCAGTTTCAGGTCATCACCCACATAATAATCCTTTACGCCTCCGATGATGGTGCAGTCATAATGCAGCTTCTTCTCCTGGCACTGACCGTTGATGATGATATTGATCTGGCTCAGGAACTCACGGAAGGAGAATTCATCATTTTTCAGCGTCATCCGTCCGGATTCGATCCGGCTCATGTCCAGGATATCATTGATCAGTCCCAGCAAATGATTGGCGCTGGAACCGATCTTCTCAAGATGCTCTCTGGTCCGCGGGTTCAGCTTCGGTTCCCGAAGAGCGATATTCTGCAGGCCGATGATGGCATTCATCGGAGTACGGATCTCATGACTCATATTGGAAAGGAAGCTGGATTTTGCCCAGCTGGACTCTTCTGCCCTGGCCTTCTCGACTTCCACCTGCTTCTCCCTGCTTTGCATAAACCCGTAAATATTCAGCAGGATCAGAAGGGACGCTACGATAAGACCGATCTGGATCAGACTGGCGTTATGCATGGAACTGTCCACCTTATCCTTCTCCATCTGCAGATACTCCGTATCCACCGGTTCTCCGGGATGCAGGGCCTCATGCGTCTCATAATAGCTTTGCATGGTCGTATGATACCGATCCAGCGCCTGATCCGAGGTCTGGTGCCTCCAGACACTGGATGTGAAAATGATCAGTCCCAGCAGCACCACCCAGGCCATGATGGATTTTCCCATGCGCCGTTCGTGATCCCTGCGAAGAAAGAACCGAAAATACAGGAATCCGCAGATACTCCAGATGGAAAGGATCAGATAGGATTCCGTGGACAGCGTTGTAACGGACAGCAGGTTCGGGATCAGGAAAGCCAGTGCGAAAAGCAGTGAAACGATCATTCCGATCATGCCGAAGACCATGTTCTTACGGTCCTTCTCCTGCCGCGCAGTCTTCCAGGCAGAGGCCGAGGCCAGCGCGTAGGCGATGGTCGCACCAACCGTAGTCATATCCCCGATCCAGCTGATGGCCGTGCGTCCGAAGAACGGGAAAACAGCGGAAATGATCAGGATACAGAGAATGGCATTCTTCGGGACAAAGCTTCCCTCTTTCTTCTTTCCGACCCATTTCGGAAAGAGACCGTCTTCCGACAGGGAGTCCATCAGCCGACTGAGGGCGATGTAATTTCCGATCAGTCTCGAACTGAAGATCCACACTGCTCAGTTCATTGGTGGCATGGGCCAGATAATCCTTCAGCGCTCCGGTCAGTTCTCCCGTCTCCTCATCCGCCTGGCAGAATGGCATATAATTATCCCGGTATCCGATCCGGATCTTCCCATGCTTTTTCAGCCATTCCTCCTGATTCGGCTGCAGGGCTATATTTGTCCTTTTTTCATACAGACGTTCTTCGGAGATCCGCTCGGCAAAATACGGATCCTCATCCTGGATCCCAGCCAGGGCCATGTTCAGCTCTGCCCGCAGATCCGGACGGTTCTTATTCACCGCATAGAAATAGTCCGACCCGCCGATCCTGTAGATCGGAACGGTCCGATTCTCCGCACTTATCGTGTATACCGTCGCATAACCGTCCACTTCTCCCCGTTCTACCAGAGCCATGGATTCATCTTCATCCACCACCAGCGGAACGATCTCAAATGTCACTCCGTTCTTTTTTGCCCAATCCGCAAGGAACCCCTCCTGAATACTGCCTTTGTTCACACCGATCCGCTTTCCGCTCAGGGACGTCGGGTCATCTCCGGTGATCTCATGGTTATCCTGACTGATATAGATGTAATACGACTCCGTACCCATGGGCAGATCGGGATACAGCATGAACTCCTCCCGTTCCTGCTTATAGGATACATCGCTCAGGATATCGATCTCCCATCCATCAGCTTCTGCAGAAGCTCCGGCCAGCTGCCCTCCACGTACTCATAGGTCCATCCGGTGTACGCCGAGATCTTCTGATGATACTCGTAATCGATGCCGCAGCGTCTTCCGAAACTGTCATAATAACAGAAAGACGACTCATACCAGCCGACCCGTACCACCTTCGGTTCCTTCTCCTCTGCTTCTGCCCTGATCGGCAGTGCAAGATTTATGAAAAATGCGAAAAGGAGAAGAAGGACTCCTATACGCTTCAAAATTCTTTTCATTCGCATTATTTACCCCCGTTTTATTCCTCCGGCAGTTCGCAGGCCTCCGCAATACTTATATACAGTTCCCTGTAATCCGGCTCATCCCCGATCCCACTGAAACCAACGCCTTCTCCGTAGCGCATCAGTTTCTGTTTCAGTTCCTGCACCGGATATTTCCGGATCAGTGCCTGCTCCTTCAGGAAACAGACCATAAACCGATGGACTGCATCAACCCCGGTCAGATTCGGATCAAATCCGCGCGCCGGATATGTAAGAAAACCAGTCTCCTTCTGCGGTTCATATACAAGCAGACCGGATTCATAATCCTGAATAAACTGCCGGACGCCCCGAAGCGATTCCAGAATACACATGATCCCGAATCCGCAGATCCGGTCCTTCGCCAGCTGAACGTAGATCTTCCGTACTTCCTTCATCTTCCGATCGATCTCACGCCGTCCAAGTTCAAAGGCTTCTTCCGCCGACATGTCCGCCCGCGGCGTCATTTCCTCGGAGTTCACTTCACTCAGGGTATAGATCACGGCTCCCATCAGTTTCTGCATCGTATCATAGGAAATGATCGTTCGTTCATACGAACAGTATTTTGACGCAAGTTTCAGAACGATGGGATACATTTCTTCCGGCGTATAAAGGAGATTCTCCGGATCCAGCTTCATGTCCTCGATGGTCCAGCCTGACTGATCCTTCTCCCGTCCATCCTTTCTGGAAACGTCTGCCCTGAGTGTCTGACTGTATTCATCCATGAAAACATCCAGCGCATCCAGATCTCCGCCGACCCGCTTTTCAAAATATTCATGCATGGTATCCATCAGTTCCTCATCCGTGATCAGGTCCCAGACCTCATCCCTTACACGGAAAAAGATCTCCTGAAGTCGGATCAGAGTATCCCGGTAATCCTTCTGCATGATATATCCGCTGTCACAGAACAGATAATGAAGCTGCTGCAGGATCGTATCCCCAAGTTCCACGACCCGGAGTTCCTTCAGCGTCTGATGCTTGGCCTTAACCAGAAGTTCTGCATCCTGACGGCTGAGGAGATTTGCGCCGCCCGGGATCATCATGAGGGCATCATTCTTCTTCATGATGATATCCACCTGTTTTTTCTCCGATATTACGATGAGTTCGTCTTTGTTCATGTCAGGCTTTCCTTTCCCGGAATGATTCTATTATACCATTTTGTCTCTCCGTGTGTCATCAAAAAAATAACCCAAAACAGGCTTTTCATTTGTTTTCTACGGAGAAAAAAAGGCGGCCTCATCATCGCATATCAACGATCCGAGGCCACCCTTCACGGATGAACGATCTCACTATCTTACATTTACTTCATTCAGTTCCAGTTTGAATTCGCCCCTGCGTAAGACCACCTTCGCCGGACTGACCATCGGTGTGGACGGATATCTGCTCGTGTCATAATTGTAATACCCCGGACGAACGCGAAAAGCAAAATCCTGGATCTCATAATCCGTTTCAAGGAAGCAGATGTGTTCACTGGCATAGATCGGTGAAGGATCCATGTGATACCAGTTATCATTGATCCGTACCATCAGCCAGTAATGCTGCCCCGGACCGGGTTTTCGTTCCATCAGGATATTCTCGATCCCCACGGCATCCAGCAGCTTCTTACAGGTGATGGCATGGGTATAGCAGTCTCCGGATTCTCCGTTCATGCCGGCCAGTGCTTCCTCCACATCATCCCGCGGCGTACGTGTGTTGTTCCAGGGAATGTTCTTACGTACCCAGACATAGATGGCAAAGGCTTTTCCGATATCGTTCATATCTTCCGAGATCAGTTCCGAGATCAGTTCTTCCGTCCGCTCCTGCAGCGCCACCATATCTCCGTAATTCTCCGGTCGTTCCTGCACCGTGACCAATGCGGTGCTTTCTCCGGTCCTGCCGTAGCAGTCCGTTGCGGAGTAAACCACAGGATATACTCCCGGCCGGTCCAGGTTCACCTTTGAATTATCAATGACGAGCGGGGCGTCCGGATCCATCTTGTCTTCTACCGTCACGCCTGTTCGATAGGCGATACTCTCCCCCACATAAATGCTTTTGTTTTGTATTCCCTTGATCTCCGGTGTGATCTCCGGATCATATAAAGTCAGGTTTGCCGTAAGCACGGTCCGGTTTCCGCCCTCATCCTCCAGGGCAACCTTCACCTCCCGGGTACCTTCCTCGGACAGATTTACCGCCTGCGAGAAGAAGACGGAGATCCCCGTCACGTCAGACATGGACGTGATAAAATCCTCCGGCGAAAGCCCCTCTCCGATCGCCCGTGTCAGATCCTGCACTGTCCCATCCGGAGCCGTTGTATCCTGTACGATCAATGTTGACTCTTTGGTCAGCGGACCAAAGGACAGCGTCACCGGATAGGCCCCTGTCTTCGAAAGATCCACATCAGAAAGATCCGTATTCAGGGAAATGTATCCCCAGGGCTCCTCCTCAAAATCCACTACCGTCGGCAGAGTCTTTTGCCCTGCCTCCACTGTTACCGCCGGGCGGACATTCTGATAGAACCGGGACATCAGGATGCCTCCGGTAACCACCGCGCCCACCAGGATTACCAAAACCGAGGCAAGGATCACTAAACGTATTCTTTTTGCTTTTTGTTTTTGGTCCATAGTTTGATCCGTTATTTCTTTTTCTTACTCTCCGTCAGTTGAAGATTCATCGCATCTGACTCTGACACGTACAACATATATGTATCTGTATCTTCACCAAAACCATGTGTACGTATCTGCGAATCTACTGACACCACATATACATGATGCTGGGTCAAAAGCTATTTTGCCGCCTGCTTCATTCGGGAAAGGTACGCACGGTCCACGGTTACATTTCCATAACGAACGTTATTATACAGTGCAGTCAGCTCCGGCAGGGACACACCGGCCTGCTCCAGCGCTTTCTCCTCGATATCCGCAGTGGTATCCGTTTCCGCTAAAATCAGATCTTTCTTCAGATTCATGACCCTTTTACGATATATCTTCCTCGCCCGTTCCTCCATGGACATGGAATCCCTCATACGCTTAAACAGAGAAGGATGTGGGATCTTCGTCCGGATATCAGTTTCTTTTGTCTCTTCCACCAGATCCACTCTCTGCATCACGGAGTTATTTCGATATCTTGCAGACAGGATCCGGAGTACACGTGCCAGGATCTTGATGATCACGAATACGGCCAGCGCCAGGAGCAGACCCTTCAGAACGAACTCCAGAATATTGGAATATGTGCCCGGTTTCGTTGCTTCCTGCCGCAGTTGCCGCGAGACCTCATGCGTCTTCTCTTTGCTGCCGAATCCGAAAAGATTCGCAATCCAGCGAAATACAAGAACAACACCGAAAAACAAGGTTTTGAGGATTCCCAGCATGGCCTGCAGGAATCCCACAAAGGCATCCGGAAGATGCACTGCTTCTCCCAGCAGGATCACAATGATCATACAGAGAAATACACCCACGATCACGATGGTATTCACCTTGGTGATCTGTCGAATGGGAATCCCCCGGACATCCTTCGTGGAATCCATGTATTTCCGTGTACTGTCCGCATACAGGATCAAAAGATAAAAGATCAGAGTCACTCCCGTCAGGATCGCGGCGATCCCCGGCAGCCCCTCGATATCATAAATAAATCCGAAGGCCGATGCCAGAAGTCCCAGCACCAGGATCGGCCAGGGCACATCCATGGGTTCGCCCAGGATGCCGCCTTTTGCCACATACCGGCAGGAGGTGACCATCAGCCCCAGCGCAAGACCGATCAGCATCCAGCGCTCCATACCGTCAACAGCGAACAAACTGTCTGATCCTGTCAGCTGCTCTGCCGATGCTTTCACCGGAAGAAACCAGATCCCCACACCAGCGACCACGGTAAAAAGGACCAGAGGCCACATATGCAGTACCTTGTTTCTGAGAATATAACTGATCAGAAACAGCAAAGCCATCACAAGCAGTCCGACCCAGGACACATGGGGACGCTTCGTGGAAAGCAGGAACATTTCCATGAAGAGCAGATAAAATGTATATGCATACAGCGCCCGAAACAAATGGCGTGCTCTGTCAGTCCCCATTTCGCAACTCCCCTCTCTCCACGATTTCATTTACTGCCCTTGTGATCGTCTGCCATATGCGTACACAAATCCTCCAAATGATGTCTATGACAGATCAATCCTCATACTCACTGACTTCCCAGCCATGCAGATAGGATCTGCGAGATTCAAAACCGACACGTGAATAATACGGAACCACACAAAGAACCGTTGCTTCCTCCCGGATCAGCCGGTCCAGGCGAAGAAGCAGATCCTCTTTGTAGTAAGGAGATATCACCAGATAAAGCGTATTCCGGTTGATGGATTTTACTTCCGCATCCAGCCGGCCCAGGAACGCATCCTTTCCTTCCGATTTCCGGATCATGGTCAGATACTTGTCGATGGTGATACCGTGCGACAGTTCCGAGCCCATTCCCGGTTCCGAGATGGTCTGCCCGTCTTCGGTCAGGCCGTTACACCAGGCGGAGACGCGCTCCTTCTCCCTCAGGTGTTCCCTTGCCAGAGAGCTGGTGATGGAGATTGCCGCCTCAAGCAGCCGGTCCGCGCGGATCATGGTATCCGTATCCAGATTCAGAAGGATCTTCACCTCCGCATCCTGCGTAGCCTCAAACAGATTAACCTTCCACTCTCCCGTCCGTGCCGACTGCTTCCAGTTGATGGCACGGTAAGGATCCCCGGACTGATAATCCCGAAGGCCCCGGAAGGCCAGCGGATCCACGATGAGACTGCGGCGCGCTGCCATCTCCCCGATCCTTCCCCGGGTCAGAGACATCAGCTCCTGCACGTCCACCTTCTTCGGAAAAACATAAATTCCACGTTCTTCATTCTTTGACATGGCAAAAACGCGGGACATAAAAAAATCCCGCACCATGATATTTACCGACTCCACACGGAAATGTCCCCGCTCGGATCCGCGAAACGTCAGGGTTCTCCGGATCTTCTGGTGTCCGAGAATAGAGAACACATCGTTCCTGTGGTAATAATCCGTCACCACGGAATTCTCCATATCGTGAAACCGGAGCGCTCGATCCACTGAGAATTTGTAATGGAACACCGGCAGCGGCAGCGCCTTGTCATTCTCGATCTCCAGGGTCAGCTCCGCTTCCTCTCCGCATTCCATATATTCCCGGCTGAAACTGAGGCCGGTACGAAGCCCCTTCTTCCAGTATTTCCGGTAAAGGCGTTCCTGTGAGAAGTATATGATTCCGATCATTAAAACAATAAGTATGAGATGCATGCCACACCTCCGCACACTGACAGCCGGATAAAGGATCTGTCAGTCTTTCGACCAGTTTTCCGTAGGCACCGCTACTCCCCGGACCAGATCCCGGATCTGCTGCGCCCCGTCCGTTACGCCTACCGCGGTCATAACACGGTGTCCGAACACATAAGGCGCAAGGTAGCGCACATCGTCCGGCATCACATAGTCTCTTCCGGAAATGGCCGCAAAACTCATGGTCGCACGAAGCAGCGCCAGGCTTGCACGAGGGCTGACGCCCAGCAGAAGCTTGCCCGAATGCCGCGTGGAATCCGCCACAGCCAGCAGATAATCACGAACCTCCTGCTTCACCGTCACCTGAGTTACGGCATCTGCCGCTTCCTCCAGCTGAGAAACATCCGCAACGGGGGTAATATTTTCCATGGGACTGCTCTGCATGAAGCGTTCCAGCATCTGCCCTTCCTGCTCCGAAGAAAGCGGTTTCATGGACAGCTTCATCAGGAACCGGTCCAGCTGCGCTTCCGGCAGCGGATAGGTTCCGGTAGTCTCGATGGGATTCTCCGTGGCAATGACCAGGAAGGGCTTCTCCAGAGGAAGGGTCTCACCGTCGATGGTCACATGCCGCTCTTCCATGGCCTCCAGAAGGGCACTCTGGGTTCGGGGCGTGGCACGGTTGATCTCATCCGCCAGCAGCAGATTCGTGAACACCGGTCCCCTCATCAGAGAGAACTCCTGGGACTTCTGGTTGTAAATGGACAGACCCGTGATATCCTGCGGAAGCAGGTCCGGAGTGAACTGCACCCGCCGGAAGGTGCCGTCCACACTCTTCGCGAAGGCCTTGGCCAGGCTGGTCTTGCCCGTGCCGGGGACGTCTTCCAGGAGGACGTGGCCGCGGGAAAGGACGGCAGTGAACAGAAGGGTAAAGACCTCCTCCTGCCCGACGATCACCTTCCGGACATTCGCCAGGACGTCTGTATATAGCTTTCTTACTTCTTCTAAACGCATAGAAACCTCAATTCTTACCATCCGGTCCTCGGTGCTGCGGACTGACCTCAGATGCTGTCCTCGGAAAGCATCCCGTTCATTCCGCTGCGCACCTCGTCGTATGTGCCAGTCAGGATTTGACAATCGTACAGACCGTCTGCCCGTTCCCTAAGGCGACCATTTTGCGACGTCGGCACTTGGGCGATGAAAAACGAAGTGCCTGAATCGCCCTAGTGCGACGAATTATGTGTAAGAAGCATCCGAAGGAGCTGATTACACATAATTCGTTGCGAAGCCGCTACGTCGCAAATTGGAGTGCGATATGTCGTAAGGGGGACCGCCGAAGGCGGTGGAACCTTACGGCCCGAGCAACGCGAGGGTGCTCTGTGCGAAGCACAGAACATCTGCGAAGCAGATGCACCACGCATTTTATGCGTGGTGGCACAGCGGTGTCGCCATGGGAATGCGGCAGACGGTCACGATGTCAAATCCGTCACTCGGACGGTTTACAGGAAATATTCCACGCCGGACTCCATGATCATCTGGTTCTTGTCGCCGTAGATATTGATGTAGTCACCGTCGGCGCGTCGCTCGGAGTGACCCATCTTGCCGAGGACACGGCCGTCCGGACTGGTGATGCCTTCGATGGCCATGTAAGATCCGTTGACGTTGAAGTCTTCGTCCATGGTGGGGTTTCCCGCCAGGTCTACGTACTGAGTCGCCACCTGTCCGTTAGCGAAGAGCTTCTCCAGCCACTGGTCGTTGGCTACGAAGCGTCCCTCACCGTGAGACATGGGGATGGCGTACACGCCGCCCAGTTCTGCCTTCTGCAGCCACGGGGACTTGTTGGAAACCACCTTGGTATAGGCGATGCGGGACTGATGACGTCCGATGGAGTTCCGGGCCAGAGTCGGAGAATTCTCGCTCTGGGGACGGATCTCGCCGTACGGAAGGAGTCCCAGCTTGATCAGGGCCTGGAATCCGTTGCAGATACCCAGTGCCAGACCGTCGCGCTCGTACAGGAGCCTTTGCATTTCTTCCTTGATCTTCTCGTTCCGGAAGGTGGTTGCGATGAATTTTGCGGAGCCGTCGGGCTCATCACCGCCGGAGAATCCGCCGGGGATCATAACGATCTGTGCCTGGCTGATCTCTCTTGCAAATGCATCCACGGAATCCCGGATTCCTTCTGCATCCATGTTGTTCAGGATGATGGTATGTACGTCTGCACCTGCGCGAAGGAAGGCTCTTGCCGTATCGTCTTCGCAGTTGGTTCCCGGAAATGCAGGAATGAAGACTCTCGGCTTTGCCACCTTATGCTTGCAGATATAGATATTCTTCTCTTCGTAAAGACCGGTATTGATGGTCCTTGGTTCTACACCGGATGCCACCGGGAATACCTTCTTTAAGGTTCCGGTCCAGGCTGCCAGAGCCTCCTCCAGATCTACGGTCACATTACCGTAGGTAAACTTCTTCTCTTCGATCACGGTACCGATGACGGTTGCCGGGATCTCCAGAGCGGACAGGCTGTCCGCAGAAACTTCCATCAGGATGGCGCCATACGCCTTCTCCACCAGTTCCTTCTTCGAGATACTCTTCTCATCCAGAGCCACGCCCAGCTTGTTGCCGAAGGCCATCTTGCTGACCGCTTCGATGATACCGCCGAAACCGATGGCGTATGCGCTCTCGATCTGGCCCTTCTCCACTGCTTTCCGAACCGCAGCGTACTTCTCCAATGCGTCGGAATATACCGGCAGGTCGTAGGAGTCACGATCAACTTTCAGGAGAACGAGTACATTTCCGGCCTTCTTCAGCTCCGGAGTTACGATGTTCTGCAGGGTGTTCACATCCACTGCGAAGGATACCAGGGTAGGCGGAACATCGATCTCATTGAAGGATCCGGACATGGAGTCCTTGCCTCCGATGGAAGGAAGTCCCAGGCCGATCTGTGCATTGTATGAACCCAGCAGGGCTGCCAGAGGCTTGCCCCAGCGGGTGGGATCCTCGGTCATACGCTCGAAATACTCCTGGAAGGTCAGACGGATCTTAGACACGTCCCCGCCGGCTGCGGCGATCTTCGCCACAGAATCCAGAACCGCATAGTTGGAACCGTGATAGGGGCTCCAGGAGGAAAGATACGGGTCATAGCCATAGCTCATCATGGTGACCGTATCGCATTTTTCCGTCATCAGCGGCAGCTTCGCCGTCATGGTCTGGATGGGAGTCAGCTGGTACTTACCGCCGTAAGGCATGGTCACGGTACCTGCACCAATGGTGGAGTCGAACATTTCCACCAGACCGCGCTGTGAACAGACGTTCAGGTCTGCCAGAGTCTTCATCCAGGTCTCCGCCAGATCCGCCGGCTCTTCTGTCGTAAAGTAGCTCTTTGCCTCGGGCTGCTCTATCCGTGCGGTGGTCTCCTGATGTGCACCGTTGGTATTGATAAATGCACGGCTGAGGTTTACGACCTCCTTGCCTCTCCACTTCAGCACCATACGGGGTTCTTCTGTGACAGTTGCAACCGCAACGGCTTCCAGATTCTCTTCCCTTGCATAGCCGATCATGGTATCCACATCCTTGGGATCTACCACCAGGGCCATACGCTCCTGGGACTCGGAAATGGCAAGCTCCGTGCCGTCCAGACCGGCATATTTCTTCGGTACCAGATCCAGGTTGATGTCCAGACCGTCCGCCAGCTCGCCGATGGCTACGGATACACCGCCTGCACCGAAATCGTTACATTTCTTGATGAGTTTGGCAACCTCGGGACGGCGGAACAGACGCTGCAGTTTCCGCTCGGTGGGAGGATTCCCCTTCTGCACCTCTGCGCCGCAGGTTTCCAGACTTTCGGAGGTGTGTGCCTTGGAGGAACCGGTAGCTCCGCCACAGCCGTCACGGCCGGTACGCCCGCCCATGAGGATGATGACGTCGCCGGGATCGGAAGTCATACGCATGACATTTTCCTTGGGAGCCGCACCGATGACGGCACCGATCTCCATACGCTTTGCCACATAATTCGGATGATATACTTCGTTTACAAGGCCGGTGGCCAGACCGATCTGGTTACCGTAGGAGGAATAACCCTCTGCTGCGGTGGTAACGATCTTCCGCTGAGGCAGCTTGTTGGCCATGGTCTGCTTCAGAGAAACCGTGGGGTCTGCCGCGCCGGTGACACGCATGGCCTGATATACATAGGTACGGCCTGACAGCGGGTCACGGATGGCACCGCCCAGACAGGTGGCAGCGCCACCGAAGGGCTCGATCTCCGTGGGATGATTGTGAGTCTCGTTCTTGAAGCTTACCAACCAGTCCTGCTTCTCTCCGTCGATCTCCACCGGAACCACGATGGTGCAGGCGTTGATCTCATCGGAAACATCCAGATCCTGCAGCTTGCCTTCTGCACGAAGGCGCTTCATGCCCATAAGGGCGATGTCCATAAGGCAGGTGAACTTGTCAGAGCGGCCGGCGTTGATCTTGGCAGCGTCCGCCTGGTACATTTCAAACGTCTTTTTAATGGGCTCGGTGTATGCGCCCTCGTCAAATGCCACGTCCGTCAGCTCTGTTGCAAAGGTGGTATGACGGCAGTGGTCGGACCAGTAGGTATCCAGCACCCGAATCTCGGTCATGGTAGGATCCCGATGCTCCTCACCGCCGAAATAGTTCTGGATATGCTGAAAATCCTTGAAGGTCATGGCAAGGCCCAGAGAATCGTAAAGCGCCTTCAGGTCCGCCTCGCTGAGAGCCGTGAAGCCGTCGAAGATCTTTACATCTGCAGGCTCCGGGAATTCCATCACCAGCGTCTCCGGCTTGGTCTCGTCGGTGATCCGGGAATCCACCGGATTCACCACATAATTCTCGATGTCCTTCTTTGCCTCATCGCTAAGTTCACCGGATACTACATAGGTTACGCCGGAACGAATGATGGGCTCGGACTCCTCGGACAGGAGCTTCACGCACTGCTCGGCAGAATCCGCTCTCTGATCGAACTGTCCCGGAAGATACTCGGTGGAGAATACGAAATCTCCCTCCTCCTTCGGGAACTCCTCCTCATAGACAATGTCTACCGGCGGCTCGGAGAAGACGGTAACCAGTGCCCCCTTATATACCTCGTCCGTGATATTTTCGATATCGTAGCGGACCAGTTCCCGGACACGGATCCCTTTCAGGCCCAGATAGTCCTTGAACTCCTTCTCCAGCTCATTTGCGCGGACTGCATAGTCCGGACGCTTCTCGACGTAGATTCTTCTTACCTTGCTCATGATGTGCTCCTTTTTTGATATGTAGTGTATCTTGGTGTTATTGTATTTCTTTTGTCGATCCTCTTCGAGTGACGGGATCCTTCGCCCCCTGGGCTCAGGATGACATGTTATCTGTCATTCTGAGTCATGCGCAGCATGACGAAGAATCCCTTCACTCACATCGCAGAATGACATTATAGATGTAGCTTCTTAATCATTTTATAGATCATGACATTCTGGTAGATCATGGGCTGCTCCTGAACAAAGAAAACGATCCCGTCCATGGGTGCCACCACTTCCGACCGTACACGACCGTCCATCGGATTAATGATGTACGCCAGGGTCTGCCCCTTGCGAACCTCCTCATTTGTCCCGATGATCTGGTGGAAGAAGCCTGCATCGTCCGCCTTGATGGCCAGCATATCTTCTTCCTGCATGACCGTGGAAATGTATCCGCCCTGACAGTTGTACCGGATGATCCCCATTCGTGACAGGAACCGCAGCACACTGGACACCGCAATCTCCGCATCCTGCCGGTTGATCCGTTCGGTTCCTCCGGAGTAGATGGAGAAGGCATCCGTACCTGCCATCTGCCAGTTATAATTCAGCGTGGTCCGGTCAAAGGACCGGATGTCGCTGGTGATCACGTACGGGAGTCCGAAAAGATTGGCCAGATTCCGGCTCTCATGCCCGGTCTGCATCATCCGTACATGGGGAATATACCGACCCTGATGATAAAAGCTGGGGAACTGGATCCCGTACCTGTATTCTTTTGTCCTTTCCAGGATCGTATAGGCGATCCTGCTGGTGGCGGTACCGTTTCGATTCCCGGGAAACTCCCGGTTGATATCGGTATCATCTGACAGCCAGTGCTTCCGGCTGGCATTCATGGCACTGTAATTCAGAGAAGGGATCAGCAAAATGGACTGATCCGCTGTGATCTCTCCTTCCGCTTCCAGAAGTGCCAGTTTCTGGCTGAGAAGCGAACAGATATACATCTGCTGAAATTCATTTCCGCGCATGGCGCCCACGATACAGGCCGCATGCTCTCCCTCTCCGAAATGATAGCCGTAAATATTATAGACTCCACGAAACGCCGTGTTCATGGAGAACAGTATTTCTTTTCTCATTATATTTTTATGCCTTACTTTTTCGTTTCTTTGTTCCGCGCTTACGCGCCTACGATCCGGGCCAGAAGCGACCCTTCTTCAATCACAGGGTATTCCCGCATGGCGCAGATCACGCCGTCCTTCGGTGCCGTTACGACCTCCTCTACGGAACCGGTAATGACATCGATCACATTTCCGATGACGGTTCCTTTCCGTACGAAGGAGGACACTTCCACCTCCGGGATAAAGATCCCGCTGGTGTCGGAATTGATATATGCCATCTCCGCGTCATTGGTAACCAGCGGCTCCCGTGGGACGATGGTTTCTCCTTTCCAGATCCCAAGTTCCTTCATCAGCGCCAGAATCCCGTCCACCAGCTGGTTGCCATAGTTCGGATTGATCTTATATGCGTAGCTGGATTCGGTCACGAAACATTTCACGCCGATCCGATTCAGCTCATAAGCCAGACTTCCGCTTTTTACCTGATTGGAGGGATGGATCCAGATCATGTCCGTGTTGAGCGCCCTGGCATAGGGCATCAGCTCTTCCACACAGTCATCATTCATCCGGATCTGCAGAATCTCATGAAGGAACATATTGCTTCCATGCACATCCAGACAGAAATCCGCACCGCGGATATCCTCAAATACACAAAATGCCGCATACTCTCCCATAACACCACTGGGGGAGCCCGGGAAGAGACCGTTCATTTCCAGCTCCGGTCCGGGGATCTCTCGCGTTCTGGCTTCCAAACCCAGTGGATTCAGTGCCGGATAGACATCCACGATCCCTGTCAGACTGGAAAAATCTTCTTTGATCCGGCGGAGCAGTTCATAACAGACATACTGCCCCTGCAGCTCGTCTCCGTAAATGCCGGACACGATGCAGATCCGCTTCTCCCGTCCCGTCAGCTGCTCCGGTGTCAGGCGGTTTTTCTTGATCTTCATTACTTCTTCCACCATCAGATTGACGGCGGCGACTGTTTCTATCATATAGTTCCTCTGTCTTTCGATTTCTCAGGATGATGCAAGTAACTCCCGTGCGCTCTGCAGGATCGCATCCGTGATCCGGTCACCGCCCAGCAGACGTGCCAGTTCCTGTACGCGTCCTTCCTCATCCAGCTCTGTCAGGGAAGTGATCGTCTTCTCACCCACGACCTGCTTGTCGATCCGATACGCGGCGTCTCCCACCGCCGCGATCTGCGGCAAATGCGTGATGACCAGGATCTGTCTGGTCTTCGCCAGTCGTTTCAGGAGCATGCCGATCTTCTGCGCCGTAACGCCGCTGATCCCCACATCGATTTCATCGAAGACCAGGGTCGGCGTGTCTGCCGCATCGGATAACGTCGCCTTCAGCGCAAGCATCACCCGGGAAAGCTCACCGCCGGACGCCACCTTATGAAGCGGTTTCGGCTCCTCTCCCTGATTTGTGGACAGGCAGAATACCACACTGTCCCTGCCGTCTGCGGTGATCTCCGCAGTCTGCGTGATATCCGCATAGAATACCACGTGAGAGAAATTCATATCGAGTAAAGCATCCGTCACCTGCTTTGCCAGAGGCTCTGCCGCTGTCTTTCGGAGCATCGTCAGTTCATCCGCTGCATGTTCCAAAGCTGCCTGCTCCTGCTTCATTTCCTGACGCAGACGTTCGATCTCCTCGTCTGCCTTAGTCAGCATTTCCAGCTCCGCTTCCAGATCATCTGCTGCCCGGAGTACTTCCTCCGGTGTCCTTCCGTATTTTGCCTTCAGGCTGTTCAGCAGATCCAGACGGTCAGAGATCCTCCTGAGTTCCTCGGGATCATAGGTGATCTCTTCCATGTATGCGGAAAGACTCTGGTTAAAGTCCGAAAGGAGTGCCTCCACTTCGGACAGCTGCGACGGAAGGGCTGCATCCGGTTCATACCGGACCATATCCTGAAGCCGCTTTGCCGCACGCGAGATCTGGCTGCCGCAGCCGGATGACGTATCGTCTCCGGTCAGTGACGCAACCTCCTGACAGATCCCCATCAGGTCCTCTGCGTGGGACATTTTCCGAAACTGTTCCTCCAACTCTTCATCCTCGCCGGGCCTTAGATTCGCTTCCCGGATCTCCCGTACCTGAAACTGCAGGAAATCAACGCGTCTTGCCCGCTCAGCCGGATCCTGATCCAAGGCTTCCAGTTTTCGGCGGATGTCCTGCACCTTGGAATACAGTTCCTGTACCTGCATTTTCTTCTCGGAAACCGCCGCATCACTGGCATCCAGAATCTGCATATGCCGCGCAGGTTTCAGCAGAGTGGTCTGTTCATGCTGCGCATGCAGGTTGATCAGTACCTCCGCCGTCTCCCGGAGCTGTGCCAGCGGCACTGTCTCTCCGTTGATCCGGTTTACCACACGGTTTTTCGAAAGCTTCCTGGTAATCAGGATCTCATCCTCCGTTAGCAGATCTTCCGGAAGAATCTCTGCCTCCAGAAGCCGCTGCCGTACCTGCGGTTTCAGGGTGAAAAGTACCTCAACAAGCCCGTCTTCTGCCTCGTCCCTGAGCAAAGTCCGGTCAAACCGTCCGCCCAAAGCGATTCCGATAGACCCGATCACTACGGATTTTCCGGCTCCCGTTTCACCGGTCAGAACATTCAGTCCGTCCGTAAAGGAAACCTCCAAATGATCGATAAGTGCAATATTCTTGATTCTTAAACTGACTAACATGTGTCCTCCTCATAATATTTCCCGTCAGTTTCGGGAAGGCTGAGGATCCTCTGCATAATTATGCGCAGACCACTTTGTTCAGACGCTTACCGGTCTGCGTAAAAATCTGTCATGGTCATCATGACAAACAGATCTTCAACTCATTGATCAGCGGCTCCACTTCTTCCAGCGTCCGCACGGCCAGAAACAACGTATCATCTCCTGCAATACAGCCCACCAGACCCGAGAGATGCATGTTATCCAATGCAGCCCCCACCGCCATAGCTGCCCCGGATACGGTCCGGATCACCACCAGATTACCGGCCGGTTCGATGGACAGGATCCCGTCGGACAGGATCCGCCTGTACGCAGTATGATTTCCGGTATTGCCTGCCACATAACGCGTTCCTTTACCGTCCCCGGACATTTTTTTCAGTCCGAGTTCCCGCATATCCCTGGAAACCGTCGCCTGCGTAGCCGGAAATCCTGCCTCGTTCAGTGCCTGCGTCAGTGCTTCCTGGGTTCCGATGGGCTGGGCCGCGATGAGCTCCAGAATCTTTTTCTGGCGTTTTTCTTTTTTATTATTGTATTCCATACTTATTATTCTTTAAATGAGCCATGCCGCCCGTACACAGATTTTCCTCGGCACTATGGTCTGGACACAGATGCTTTTCTCGGACCGACTCGCGTCTAATTGCGGGGCCCCTAGCGGCACGTAGGCTTCCCGCTTCGCCTTACGGCTCGCGGATTGCCAAGTGCCGAGGCCCGCAACGTCCTCGCAAAGCATCGTATCCATTCCTGTATAGTGCCTCGTCGAATGGTAAGACCGAAGAAACATCAAAAACAGACTTCTTTTTTTGCCAAGGATAATTATTCTTTAAGAAACCGCCCGTCATGTCTCCGGCGGTGCCACGGGGCGATCGAGTTTGCGCGAGATCACCTCATAGAAACTCCTCTGCTCCAGGCGGATCAGATGAAGCGGTACCTCGGACGCGACCACATCCACCCGGTCTCCCACCGAGATCTCATAGTTCTTATATCCGTCAAAGGAAACAATGGCCTCATTGATCTGAGTCTTCCGCTTCTCTTCCAGTTCGATCCGGATCCGGTCGCCGGCATCAAAAACGATGCTCTTTTTGGAGAGGGAATGGGGAGAGATCGGTGTCAGTACGATGGCCCTGGTTTTCGGAGATACGATGGGGCCGCCGGCGGAGAGATTGTAACCCGTGGAACCGGTGGGTGTGGAAATGATCACGCCGTCCGCCTCGTATGTATCGAAAAATACGTCATTAACATAGATCCGCAGTGCGATCAGACGGAGAACACCCTCCCGGATGATCACCACATCATTCAGAGCCGAGAACTCAGTGAATTCGGTCTGATCCTTTCTGCGGATCGAACCTGTCAGCTGCATCCGTTCTTCGATCACATAATCTCCGCGGATCAGGCGGTCCAGCATATCTTCCATGGCACCGCACTCCACCTCTGTCAGAAAACCTGTGGTTCCGAGATTGAGACCGATCATGGGCACTGCACAGGAACCGATGGCATGGCTGGCACGAAGCATCGTGCCGTCTCCACCCAGAACGATCAGAGCATCTACCGATTTCATGATCGCATCCGCGATCACTTCTCCGGGAGCCTCATCCCCTTCCCTGAGGACCGTAACTTCATGTCCTTTGGAAAGGATCAGCTGTTCCAGACGTTTTGTGACCGTCTCCTTCGGATCTTTATTCACATTTGAAAAAAGCAGAAAATGCATTACTCTTCTCCGACTCCCTTATCCAGCACCGCGTGGCTTTCCTCCACCACCCGGTCGGGAGATATTTCACCCGGTACTGTATATTTCGTTTCATTACGGACGTTCGCGTCATTGGAAACGTTTGCGTCATCGAAAGTGTCTGATTCACTCACATCCCCCGGTTCTCCGGTCTTCTGAAGCCACACCAGATACTCTATATTTCCTTCCGGCCCCTTTACCGGAGAATAGGTCAGTCCCAGCGGCGTATAGCCGGCAGTGGGTGCAAATTTCAGGATCTTCTCGATCACTTCCAGATGCACCTTCCGGTCGCGGACCACACCCTTCTTTCCGACCTTTTCGCGTCCCGCCTCAAACTGCGGTTTAATGAGTGCCACGACATAGGCTCCGTCCCGAAGAAGGCTGCTCAGCGGGGGCAGTACCTTCGTCAGGGAAATGAAGGAAACATCGATGGACGCAAAATCCAGCTCCGTACCATCGATCTGCTCCGGCGTTACATAGCGGATATTGGTCTTCTCCATGCAGACGACCCGCGGATCATTTCGCAGCTTCCAGTCCAGCTGTCCGTGTCCCACATCTACGGCGAATACCTTTGCCGCACCGCTCTGCAGCATACAGTCGGTGAAACCGCCGGTGGAGGAGCCCACATCCATACAGATGAGATCCGTCAGAGTGATGGGAAAGCTCTGCATGGCCTTCTCCAGCTTCAGACCGCCCCGGCTTACATACCGAAGAGTCTTCCCCCGAACCTCCAGAGTGCAGGTATCTTCAAACACACTGCCGGCCTTATCTTCTTTCTGATTATTCACATATACGATGCCGGCAAGGATCAGAGCTTTTGCCTTTTCACGCGACGGCGCCAGGCCCTGCTCCACCAGCAGGATATCCAGTCTTTTCTTCAAATCCGGGCCCTTCTTCAATTCAGATAGTCTTTATTCAGAAATTCTTAATTCAGAGATTCTTCTGCGGATCCGTTCTGCAATGGAATCCGTATCCAGACCCAGTCTCTTCCGAAGGGACGCGACGGTTCCGTGAGGTACGGTTTCCGGTTCGATACAGAAATGCAGATAGGGAACCCTGCACCCTTCCATCTGCAGAAGATAAGCCGCTGCCTCTCCGTAGCTGCCATGCTGAACCGATTCCTCCAGAACCACCAGCAGATCACTTTCCGATGCCGCCTGCCTGAGCATTTCCGAATCCAGCGGCTTGATGAATCTGGCATTGATCACTTTGATCTGCAGGCCATCCTCCCGTTCCAGGATCTTCCCTGCGGTTTCCGCCTGGGATGCCATGGGACCCACGGAAATGATTGTCACACGTTTCGAGCCGTTTTTTGCTCCGGGATCCGTATCCCCTGCCCCGCTTTCTTCTGATGATACATCTTCTGTGGATCGGAAATTTTCCGACGAATATACGACCTCCGCCTTCCCAAGTTCAACAGGCGCTGCCTTCTGTCCCGGCACATCCTGGGCCGAGCCCTTCGGGTATTTGATCGCCACCGGTCCTTCCAAAGTAACGGCATACCGCAGCATGGCCGCCAGCTCTGCGCCGTTCCGCGGACTCATGACGGTAAGGCCGGGCATTTCATCCAGATACGCCGTATCATAGATCCCGTGATGAGTTTCTCCGTCTTCACCCACCAGCCCGGACCGGTCCATGGCAAAGATCACATGAAGCTTTTGCAGGCAGACATCATGCAGGATCTGGTCATATGCCCTTTGCAGGAAAGAAGAATAAACGGCAACCACAGGAAGCATCCCTTCCTTTGCGAGTCCCGCGGCGAAGGTCACAGCATGAGCCTCCGCGATCCCGACATCGAAGGTCCTCTCCGGCCATTCTCTCTGGAATGCGCGAACGCCGGTTCCCCGTGCCATGGCTGCCGTGATCGCAACCATTTTCGGGTTCTCCCGTCCCAGTTCCAGAAGCGTCTTTGCAAAGACATCCGTAAATGTTTTGTAGCGTGATGCAGTCGGAGTCCCCGTCAACCGGTCAAAGGGACCGATGCCGTGGAACCGCTCCGGATGCCGCTCTGCCGGAATATATCCCTTACCCTTCCGCGTCTTTACATGAACGATGATGGGCTTCTTCAGGCGGAACGCACGTTCAAAGGTGTCCACCATTTCCTGAACGTTATGTCCGTCCACGGGTCCGATATAGGTGATCCCCATTTCTTCAAAGAACATACCCGGTACCAGCAGATTCTTGATGGAATCCTTGGACCGTTTGATGCTCTTTGCCACCTTGGGACCTACACTGGGAATGGTCATAAGTGCGTTTTCCACATCCGATTTCAGTTCATTATAGGAACGTCCGGCACGAATGCGGTTCATGGCCTTGGAGAAGCCGCCCACATTCTTTCCGATGGACATTTCGTTATCATTTAGTACGATCACCAGCGGTGCTTTCAGCTGTGACACCGCATCCAGTGCTTCATAGGCCAGACCGCCGGTCATGGAGCCGTCTCCGATCACCGCCGCGACACGGGGCATGACATATTCCGGATCCTCCGCGGCTTTCAGTTTTGACGCCATCACGATTCCCAGTGCAGCGGAAATGGACGTGGAACTGTGTCCGGTATTAAATGCATCGCACTCACTCTCACTGCTCTTCGGGAACCCGCTCATACCGTCCAGCTGGCGGAGCGTATCAAACCCTTCTCTCCGGCCGGTCAGCAATTTGTGGGTATAGCTCTGATGCCCGACATCAAATATGATCTTGTCCTCCGGCAGTTCCATACACAGATGCAGCGCCATGGTCAGTTCCACCGCACCCAGATTGGACGCCACATGGCCTCCGGTAATGCAGACTTTATCCAACAGAAAATCACGGATCTCCGCTGCAAGCTGTGGGAAATCCGCCGGTCGGATATTCTTGATATCATTTTCTTTGTTGATCAGATCCAGTAATCTCATATCTTCTTCCTAAGGCCATGCCACCAACCCGTGACATGCGACATGTCTTCATGTTCTGCAAACCACATCCGCGCTATGCGTCATATGCTCTATGATCTTCGTCCTACGAGACACTGCAGCAGCAGGATCAGTTCCTGCCCCGCATCATACCGGCCAAGCAGCCCGGACAAAGCGTCCGTTGCCGCATCCGTTTTTTCCTGCACATATGCCTCCGCAGCCTCCATTCCATGAAGGGTTACATATGTGGTCTTCTCGTTGCGTTCATCCTGTCCCACTTCCTTGCCCAGTTCCTCAGCGGTTCCGGTCATGTCCAGAATGTCATCCTGCACCTGGAACGCGACGCCGGCATCGTAAGCCGCTCTCCGGATGATCTCCGTTTCCTCCTCGGAAGCGCCTCCGAGAACCGCGCCGATCTGCATGGCGCATTCCAGCAGGGCCGCCGTCTTGTTGGCATAAATGTATTCCAGCTGCTCATCCGTGAGCCTGGTTCCGGCCAGTGTCACATCCGCCGTCTGGCCTCCGAGCATGCCGAAAAGTCCCGGCCTGCGAGCCAGGATCTGCATGGCCTTCTCCACCTTTCGATTCCCCGGAGCCTTTGTGAAACAGTCTGCCGCTGCCTCATAGGCCAGATTCAGAAGCCCGTCTCCGGCAAGGATCGCCACATCTTCCCCGAAAGCCACATGTACCGTCGGCTTTCCGCGGCGCAGCGAATCGTCATCAATCGCCGGAAGATCATCATGCACCAGCGAATAAGTATGGATCATTTCCAGAGCCGTTGCAAAGATGACCGCGATCTCTCTGTCTACGACAACGTTGTCCGATGCAATCTCCGCGCCCTGTGCAATATCCCCGGCCGCACGCTGACAGAAGGCATCATAGGTGAGAAGCAGAAGTCTCGGCCGAATCCTCTTCCCGCCGGAAGCCAGTGCATATTCCATGGCATTCCTGACCGGTTCTGCCAGACCCGCATCCTTTGTCATGTAATGGAGTGCGGTTTCCATTATCTTCCGGTTATCCAAAAGAGTTCTCCCCCTCTCATCCTGTTATTGCTCATTCGGTGACAGGATCCTTAGCTGCTGCTCTACGCCTTCCAGCGTCTTCTGACACTCACTGAGCAGTCCCACGCCCTCTGTATACAGCTTCAGCGCCTCCTGCAGCCCGGTTTCCTTTGATTCCAGCGACTGGATGATCTCTTCCAGACGCGCGAAGGATTCCTCTACGGAAAAATCGCTCTGCTGCGCATTGTCTTTTTCTTTCTTTGTATCACTCATGAACGGATTCCTCCTGATTCTGTCTGATGAGTATTCTGACTCTATATCTATTCTGTACGATGAACATCCTCGGCCACCGCATCGATGGTGCCGTCATGCATCGTGATCTGCAGCCGGTCTCCCGGCTTCACATCACAGGCCGCCTGCACCGCCGCGCCATCCTTGCTGATATAACCAAATCCACCCACCAGCTTTGCCGTAGGCGAAAGGCCGTTCAGCCGCTCATTCAGTAAAGCTGCCCGCTGCCGGGTAAGCTCATATTTACGGGACATGCCGAGATGTGTCCGCCGGGAAAGATCTTCCAGCGTACGTCCGGTCAGTTCCACCTTTGCCTGCATTTCACGGGCAAGCCGCTCCTGCAGCAGTCCGTACCTTTGTTTTTGATCCTTCAATCTGCCGGCAGGCCCCCGTTGTTCCAGACTGTCCTGCAAATGCACCAATCTGGCCTGCAGCAACCGCAGCCGCCCCTGCATTAACCGTTCCAGTGTTTCCCGCTTCTCCCGCACCTGCCGGAGCGTGGTCATAACATCCGGGATCGCCAGCTCCGCAGCAGCCGTAGGCGTCGCCGCACGAAGATCCGCAGCATAATCTGCCAGCGTCACATCCCGTTCATGCCCGGTTGCGGAAATGATCGGTGTCACTGCATCGGCTACGGCTCTTACCACGATTTCCTCATTAAAGGAGTTCAGATCCTCACTGGAACCGCCGCCACGTCCGACAATGATGGTATCCAGTCCCAGCCGGTCCAAAGTACGGATACCGGCAGCGATGGTCTCCGCCGCCCCTTCCCCCTGTACCTTTGCAGGATACAGGATCAGTTCCACATACGGATTTCTTCGCGCCGCCGTTCTTCGGATGTCGCCAAGTGCGGCCGCCGTCTGTGAAGTAACGATCCCCACCCTCTTGGGAAACTTCGGGATCGGTTTCTTTCTTTCAAAATCAAACAGGCCTTCCTCGTTTAGTCGCTGTTTCAGCTGTTCGTACAGCATTTTCAGCCTGCCCGCGCCGTCGCCGTCCATCTGGATCTTCTTTGCCACCAGCTTGAACTGGCCCCTTGCTTCATAAAAATTGGCCCGGCCATCCATTACAATGGCCATGCCGTTTTGAAGTGTAAAATCCAGAGCCGATGCCTGATCTCCCCTCCATAAAGCCACAGGGATCAGTGCATTCTCATCCTTCAGGTCAAAGTAAATGTGTGAGTTAGGCTTGGCATTCAGATTAGTGACCTCACCTCTCACAAAGATACGGCGCACCACAAGATCATTTTCCAGAAGGCCCTTTAGATACTGATTCAGTTGTGAGACCGTATATACCTTCATATGAGCACGTTCACTCCGTCTGGGTAAGCAGTTGGTTCAGAACACCGTTGATGAACGAAACCGCTTTTTCATCACAGTATTTCTTTGCCAGTTCCAGCGCCTCATTGATTGCAACCTTCTCCGGGATATCATCATCAAACCGGATCTCATAAGCACCCACACGGAGGATCGCCAGTTCCGCCTTTCCGATACGGCTCAGCTTCCAATCCTTGCTGGCAGATTCCAGCATTTTGTCCAGTTCTTCGGTCTGGTCAATGATTGCCTTCACCTTGTCCCGGATGTAGTCCTCGTCCTTTGGCTGAAGTCCCTGCTTCATATCCGGCAGAAATACCTCCGGTTCTTCCAGGAGTGCGTCCAGATAATGCTCTGTCTGTTCTCCCATTCCCTCGGGAGGGAAAAAAGCTTCCCGGAATACGATCCGGAAGATACTGTCTCTTTCTTCTGTTCTTGTCATAGATCCGTCCTCTTGATTATTTATCCGAAAAATCGATTCCCGATACTCTCACATTGATCTTGGAAGCGGTCAGACCGGTCATGGTAAGCAGTGCCTGTTTCACCTTCTCCTGAATGGCCTTGGAAACTTCCACGATATTGAACCCGAACTTCACAACCACCGATACGTCCACAGTAAAGGTATTATCCGCATATACCACACGGATCCCCTTCGACAGGTTCTTCTTGCCCAGCTTGGAGATCAGTTCGTTCGGTATATTTCCGGTAAGCTTTGACACGCCGTCCACTTCCGTAACCGCAAGACCTGCGATATTGGATACCACATCATCCGCGATCCGGATAAAGCCGATCCCTTCATCATCCTGAAGTGTAAGTGTTGCTTTCTTTTCTTCTTCCATAATTTCCGTATTACCTCCGTATCGAGTATGAACCATCTCATGCAGCCTGCTTCTCGCTTCCCAGCAAATGTGCCCCTTCCAGAAGAGACAGAAGCATCGGGATCCCCGTCCAGAAGAACAGAAGGTACAGAATGCCCTTCTTCCACTGTCCAAGATAGAATTTATGAATACCCAGCGTACCTGTCAGGATTGCCAGAACCCCTGCCAGTGTCCGATTTTTTTTCCTGTTGTTATCTGCCATGTTATTTTCCCTTTATATGCGTTTACGTTGTATCCACGATGCCCGATCATTAATGGTCATCCGAGTATTATGCAAAGTCCATTTGATTATAGCATAGAATCCCATGAATGAGAATCCATAACCTGAAATCTTCTGCCTAAAAATCTTACCGTAAAAATCTTATATGGAATACACATTATAAATATGATATAATGAGTTGTTGTGTTTTCTTAAATAAAAGCGCATCCATAAAGTTACCGAAAAACCGATCGATCATCAGATCTTGTATATAAATCACACGGAGGAATCCCATGTCCAAACAGGGAAAAACACAGGCAAAAAAGACCGAGAAAAACCAAAACTCAGAAAAAAGCAGAAAACCGGCCGAATCCAAAGCAGCTGCTGCCATCGGCATGGACAAGACCCACATCCGCACCCTGCGGATCCTGGCCTTTCTGATCCCGTTCCTGGCAGTCCTGCTGGGACTTCTTGCCGGTTCCTTCGCTCCCTTCGGCGGCAAGGATGTTATGACCTCCGGCGGCATGTCGGAACACCTCACCTATTACTATGAACTCTATGACCGCGTTCACAGCGGCAAAAGCCTGGTATACAGCCTGACCTCCGGCTCCGGCTATGATTTCACCACCGTATTCACCTACTATCTGTCCGATCCGCTGAACCTGATCATCCTGATCTTCCCGCGGACCGCGATCCTTGCCGTGATCAACCTTCTGTATGCCCTGAAGATCGGTCTGGCAGGTCTGTTCTTCTCGATCTTCCTGACAAAACGGAAAGCAAGGATCGAAGCCCGCCGCCTCTCCATGGAGACGGAGCGCGCCGATACCATCCGTGCCATCGCCGACCGAAAAGCGGCAAAGAAGGAAGCGGCCCGTGCCAAGGCCAAAGCAAAGGGCGCCCGCGAGAAAAAGGACTTCAAGCTGGGCGGCTCCGAAGCTCCAAAGACGACCATAGGGACCTTCCTGTCCCTTCTGGATCTGCCGAATCTCGGTTTCTCGGCAGCCTTTGCCCTGTCCGCCTACATGCTCGGTCAGGGTCTGAATGTCGGCCACCTGTCAGTGGTTGTTCTCTTCCCTCTGATCCTGATGGCGCTGGACAGCCTTCTGGAAGACGGAAAATGGCGTCTCTATGCTGCGCTGATGACCGCTTCGGTCTTCTGCAGTTTTTACATGACGATCCTGGTGTTCATCTTCTCTCTGCTTTACGTTGCATTGTTCGATCATAAAGACGTGAAGGCCGCTTTACGTGCGTTTCTTCTGAAACTGATCGCGGATGTGCTTGCGGCAGGCGCCGGTGCGCTGATCATTTTCAACTGCCTCGGAAGCACGTTCATGAAGAATGACATCTCCATCAAATTCCCGCTGGGCGCTTCCTCTACCACTGTTTTTGACGTCGTCAAGGCCATGTTCCCCATGACCGCACCTTCCGAGGTCAACTACTTCGGCTTCGGGATCGATATCTTCTGCGGGATCCTGGCCGTCTTTCTTCTGGTGCTCTATCTGGGGAATCCCAATATCAATCTCCGCCGGAAGCTGGGACAGGCCGGCATACTGACATCTCTCACCCTGGCCCTCTTCCTGGTAACCCCGAACTATCTGTTCAACGGATTCTTTGCCTCAAGTGCAAATATATGCTTCTTCGGGTTCCTTTTCGTGGCCCAGCTTCTCTCCATGGCTTACGAGGCGTTACTGAATCTGGACCATTCACCGGTATGG
>JAILAR010000069.1 GCA_024681515.1 Eubacterium sp.
ATCGTCCTTATCGCAGAGATCGAGAGCTCCCACACCGGAGCGGGCCAGGGCTTCCACCACGTAGCCTCCCACACCACCGACGCCGAAGACTGCAACGCGGCTGGAGGCCAGGCGCTCCATGGCGGGGGTGCCGAGGAGCCACTGGGTGCGGATGAATTTGTTATCACTATGATCAGTCATATAACCAAACTCCACAAATTATTTTCCGGTAGATAGACGGTTCTATTTGCCGGCACGCTTCGATTGCGGACCGTCTGCGGTTTTGCGCCTCTGTTGTCTTGCTGTCAACTTGACCGCCATCTTCCGCGGTAGCAGGCGTCCGCCGACGACTGCACCTTTAATGGTCAATGTCGGAACGATGACCACCTTCCTTTTTTTCATTCCGTTCAGTGCTGTCTTCACACATTTCTCCGGTGTGATTCCCTTCAGCGCGAACTGCACATCTGCCACCTTGTTGAACTCCGTATCCACCGGTCCCGGGCAGAGACATCCCACATAGATCCCGCTGCCGGCAAGGCGCATCTCTTCTGCCACTGCCTGGGTCAGGCTTGCCACATACGCTTTCGTCGCATAGTAGGTTGCCATATAAGGACCTCCGGGAAGGAGTCCTGCAGAGGAAGCCACATTCAGGATATAGCCCTCTCCCCGTTCGTTCATGGTCTGCAGCGCCGCCTTCAGCAGATGATGCATCGCGGAAATGTTCAGGTCTATCATCTGCTGCTCTCTCTGTACATCCGTTTCCAGAAAACTCCCGGCCAGACCGAAGCCCGCATTGTTGATGAACACCTCCACCTTATGCTTCGTCATCCAGCTCGTCAGCATTTCCCTGCCATAATCCGTCACCAGATCTGCCATCAGAACCTGCGCACGAACGCCATGCTTCCCGAGCTGTTCCTTCATGTGATACAGTCTTCCGCCACGCCGCGCCACAAGCAGAAGCTGATACCCCTGCCGCGCCAGCTGCCGTGTAAACTCCAGACCGATCCCGCTGGTCGCACCCGTGATCACCGCCCAACTGTCTTTTGCACTCTTCTTCACTCCTGATACCTCCATACCATGATCCATGCCCTGCGGCACTCTGCTGATTTTTATGAAGAGGAGCATCTGCGCCGGCAAATGCTCCTCTTTTGTTTTTCAGATCTCGGTTCCACCGGCTCTTATCCGCGCCTGTCTTAGCCAGATCCGGTGCTATTCCTCCGCTCTTGTCTTAGCCGATTCCGCCGGCTCTCTTCCGGCGAAATGCTCGATCACGAACAGCGTGCCGAGCATCAATATGATACCGATGGGAAGTGCGAGCCAGCCGAGCTCCCAGAACCACTCCAACAGACCGGAAACGATATAGGTCACCGCCGAAACGGCAGCTACGGTAAGTGCATACGGAAGCTGCGTGGATACATGGTTCACGTGATTCGACTGCGCCCCCGCCGATGCCATGATTGTGGTATCGGAGATCGGTGAGCAATGGTCGCCGCAGACTGCACCTGCCAGACAGGCAGCGATACACATTACCATCATGGTTCCGTGATCGAACACACCTAAAACGATGGGAATCAGGATTCCGAAGGTTCCCCAGGAGGTTCCTGTTGCAAATGCCAGTCCCAAAGCCACCAGGAAGATAACCGCCGGAAGGAATGCCTGCAGGGCTCCCGCAGAGCTGCCCACCATATCAGCCACGAAAATCTTTGCGCCCAGCAGATTTGTCATACCGGACAGGGTCCATGCCAAAGTCAGGATCAGGATCGGTGCTACCATGGCCATAAAGCCCTTCGGGATGCAGGCCGCAAACTCCTTAAAGGTGATAACATCGCGATACATGTAATAGAAGAACGTGAAGACCAGAGTGATGAACGCACCGTACACCAGACCCACGGATGCATCCGCATTTGCAAATGCATCGATAAAGCTCTCTCCTTCAAAGAAACCGCCGGTATAGACCATACCCATGACACAGCTGGCGATCAGAACCACCACCGGAAGTACCAGATCCAGCACCCGGCCCTTTGGATTCGGCTGGCCCTCTTCTGCTTCGGAAACCCGACCGCTGGTGAAGAGATCGCCCTTCAGGGCATTCAGCTCATGCTTCTTCATCGGGCCGTAATCCAGACGACGTACGGTAATATAGATCATCATGATGATAGTCAGGAGCGCGTAGAAGTTATACGGAACGGTCTTCAGAAATGTCCGAAATCCGTTGATCCCTGCATCATCCGGAACGGAAGAAGTAACCGCCGCCGCCCAGGAACTGATGGGAGCGATGATACAGATCGGCGCAGCCGTTGCATCGATCAGATAGGCCAGCTTCGCACGGGACACCTTGTGCCCGTCCGTCACCGGACGCATAACACTTCCCACCGTCAGGCAGTTGAAATAATCGTCCACAAAGATCAGAATACCAAGTGCGATAGTCGCCAGCTGTGCCCCGATCCGCGTCTTGATATGTGCGGAAGCCCAGCGGCCGAAAGCGGAGGAACCGCCGGCCCTGTTCATCAGGGCTACCAGAATACCCAAAAGCACCAGGAATACGAGGATACCGGCGTTCCAGGAATCCGCGATCTTCGGGATCAGACCTGCGGCATCGCCGTCAGAATCCGTTCCGAAGAGCATGGTATTAAACGCAAATTCCAGATCAAAGTTTGCATACAGAAGTGCACCCGTGACCGCTCCGATGAGCAAAGAGAAATACACTTCTTTTGTTACCAGCGCAAGAACGATGGCGATGAGCGGCGGGAGCAACGCTACCCATGTAGCATAAAATTTGCTCTGATAATCTTCTCCGACCACCAGCTCACTGCAGAGTGTGTAGATGATGAGACCGATCACAGCCAGAAGGATCAGTGTGATCGCTATATTCTTTTTTACACGTGCCTTATTCATTTTTCCCCTCTTTTCCAACAATCTGATACTCTCTATACTTTACAGACCTCTACCGCAGCACCTTGCCAAGGAATTCTCTCAGTCTCGGATTCTTCGGGCTGGAGAAGAGCTCATCCGGAGGTGCATCCTCCTTGATCACTCCCTCATCGATGAAGAGCACCCGAGAGGATACTTCCATGGCAAATCCCATTTCGTGGGTAACCACCACCATGGTCATTCCTTCTGCCGCCAGATCCTTCATGATCTTCAGG
Source organism: Eubacterium sp. (assembly GCA_024681515.1). Taxonomy (GTDB): domain Bacteria; phylum Bacillota; class Clostridia; order Lachnospirales; family Lachnospiraceae; genus Eubacterium_Q. The sequence goes on from JAILAR010000069.1 coordinate 3,126, forward strand.
ACCTCGCCCACCATTTCCGGATCCAGTGCGGAAGTAGGTTCGTCAAAGAGCATCACATCCGGCTTCATGGCCAGGGATCTTGCGATGGCTACACGCTGCTGCTGTCCGCCGGACAGCTGTGCGGGATAGTTTTCCGCCTTGTCCGCCAGACCCACCCGGTCCAGAAGACGCGCTGCTTCCCTGGCTGCTTCCTCTCTGTTCATGACACCGAGGGTCACCGGTGCAAGAGTCAGATTCTCCAGAACGGTCTTATTCTTAAACAGGTTAAACTGCTGGAACACCATGCCGATCCGTTCCCGGATCCGGTTCTGCTCTGCCGGTTTCTTGCCTGTCAGTTCCTCGCCTTCAAAAACGATACTTCCACTGTCCGGTGTCTCCAGAAGATTCAGAGACCGGATAAATGTGGACTTTCCGCAGCCGGAAGGTCCGATGATGGAGATCACTTCCCCTCTGTGGATGTCCAGACTGATTCCCTTTAATACTTCATTTTTATCAAAGGATTTACGAAGATCCTTCACGGACAGAAGAACCTCATCGCTGACGTTATATCTGTTATCGCTCATTCTTCTTCAGCCTCCTCTCCAGCCAGGATACCAGGGATGTGAGAAGCACCACCAGGATCAGGTACACCACTGCTACCGTCAGCAGCGGGAGATACGGCTCATAGGTCAGGCTTCGGATGATATCACCGCCGCGGGTCAGATCCTGCAGACCGATGTAGCCTGCGATGGACGTCTCCTTCAAAAGGGCGATGAACTCATTTCCGATGGCCGGAAGTACGTTCTTCAGCGCCTGCGGAAGGATGATGCTCTTCATCATGACGTGGTAGTTGATACCCAGACTCTTCGCCGCCTCGAACTGTCCCTCATCGATGGACATGATACCGGAGCGGATGACCTCACACAGATATGCGGAGGAGTTCAGGCCGAAGGCCACGATGGCCACCAGAAGCTTGCTGATATCCACGGATGCAAAGATCACATAGTAAATGATCAGCAGCTGGATCATCATAGGCGTACCGCGGATGATGGTCACGTAAAGCTTCACGATAAAGTTCAGGATCCTGCAGGAGCCGTTCTTATCGTGGGCCACGCGTACCAGTGCCATCAGGAAGCCCATGATCACACCGATCAGGATCGCCAGAACGGTGATGATGATGGTATTCAGAAGACCCTGTGCCAGGAATTTCCAACGTCCTTCTTTGATGAAGTTGTTATACAGCTTGGTTCCGAAGCTGTTTGCTTCCTTGATGGCCTCATCATCGCGAACGATGATGACCTGCTTGGAGGTCGTATAGGAATCCGAGAAATTGATCTGCTGTTTCCGCTCATCCGTTACGGTAAAGCCCGCCAGACCGATATCCGCCTTGCCGGAGCTGACGGAGCTGATGATCGCATCGAACTCGATATCGTCGATCACAAGAACCTTGCCGACACGGTCGGCGATGGCCTTGCCGATCTCCACATCGATACCCACGATCTTACCGTCCTGATAGAACTCATAGGGCGGGAACTGGGCATTGGTCGCCATGATCAGCTTCTCTCCCTCCGTCACCTTCTGCTCATAGGTAAAAGGAACGGTCTCTCCTGTCTCCTCGTCCGGGATATAGTTGTCGATGATCTTCTTTAAGGTTCCGTCCTTTCGAAGCTCATCCAGCGCCCGATTCACACTGATCAGCAGATCCGAGTTCTCCTTTGCGATCACGGCTGCATACTCTTCCAGCGTGAACTCTTCATCCAGGATCCGAAGCTCCGGATTCTGTCTCACAAATGCCTTTGCCGGCTGCTCGTCGATGATGACGCAGTCGATCTTCCCCTGCTTCAGAGAGGACACGGCATCCGCACCCTTGTTGTAACGCTCAACCTGAGCCTTTACCTCAGCGTCCTCCGCTTCATAGTCACCGGCATAAATATCACCGGTGGTACCCAGCTGAACGCCGATCACCTTTCCTTCCAGATCATCTACTTTGAAGACCCTGTTCGGGGGGATATCCGAACTGCCGCAGGCGGTCAGTCCCAGAGCCCCGAAGACCATCAGGCAGAGGATCAGAAGTCGTTTCTGCACTCTCTTCATACTCCCTCTCTCCACTCTTTCGCTGTATTATCAGCTTTTTTTTGTTCTCATTGCCGGCGATCATCCCCCGGAACACTTGCGGGGCAGGAACAGGTAGTGTAAAATAAGGCTGTATCCCAGCTTTGATCCGGCATCGGAACATTCTATATTTTATAATATAATACAGAAAAATGCCACAATTATCTTGTTTTATTCGGAGGCCGCCATGGCAGAACAACTTTTCACGATCCCCGTAAATGAAGCTTTTGAAGGCGATTCGGAATGTCCCTTCTGCGAGATGCGGAAGAAGATCGAAGATTCCGCCATCGAATTCACCCTGGGTCCCAGCTATATGGAGGACGACAACCGGGAAGTCACGGACAAACTGGGCTTCTGTCCCGTGCACATCCGCCGGCTGTACTCCGAGAAGAACCGTCTCGGGCTGGCATTAATGATGAATACTCACATGAACAAGCTGCTGAAGGATCTGCATGCCGCAGCCGATCAGGGTCCCGGCGAGCGCGGCGGATTCCTATCAAAAAAGACAGGAGAATCTCCTGTCGTCAAACTGATCCACACTGTGGAAAGCACCTGCTTTGTCTGCCAGCGCATCACTCCGGTCTTCGACCGCTATGTAGACACCTTCTTCTACCTCTGGAAAAAAGAAAAGGAATTCCGGGGCAAGGTTGCCGGATGCAAGGGGTTCTGTCTGTCCCACTACGGGAGGCTTTATGAAGAAGGCGTGAAACGTCTCGGAAAATCCGATTTGGATGAACTTCTTGCAGTCCTGAATAAGGTCTTCTTCGAAAACCTGGAGCGGGTCAACGCGGACACCTCCTGGTTTATCGATAAGTTCGATCACCGGAATGCGGATAAGCCCTGGAATAATTCCCGGGATGCCCTGCCCCGGGCGATCACCAAGGTGAATTCTGAGATCGTAAGCGAGTCATGAAACACTGACGGAGGTGCAGTCGTTACTGCTCCGGAGATTCTTCCGAACAAATCTCCTTGCGGCGCTTTCTGTGCACAAGCGCAAGGATGCCGGCCAGGATCAACAGCCCCGCCAGTGCACCGAGACTGTCAACGCCCACATCAAAGAACGTCCCGGCACGTCCGGGCACAAAGAGTTGATGGAATTCATCCGTTCCCGCATAGAATACGGCGAAAGCCCAAGCCACCGCATATCTCCGAAATCCCGTGAACGGAAGCGCACCGAACACCAGCAGCGCAAGCAACGCATATTCCGATGCATGCGCTGCTTTTCTTATGGGATATTCGATCTTGTCCGCCCAGGCTTCCTGCTCGGATTCACTCATCTCATCAAACCCCGACACAAAGATATGTCCGATCATCCTGCCGACCCATCCGCTGGTTTTCGAGGATTCATCTCCATCCGCTGCCGAAAAGCAGAAGATCACCACCATCCACACGATGGCCAGTCCGCCGAATATATAGTTTGCCCTTGTCATCTTCTTCATGCAGCCCGAAAACCTCCGGCTGAGAGCATACCATAATCTCTCGTATTAATCAATGACGCGCACGTTAAAAAGGAGGATCACCGTTTCAATCGGTCATCCTCCTTAAAATCTATTATTAAGTTTTTTACGCTTCTCCCACCGGACCTTCGTCCACGGGCAGGAGTCGCTGTATGTGCTCTTTCGAGCTCTCGCGTCTTCCTTATCATCTACCGCGCGTTCCCGTACCACATGTGATACAAGCACCGCCATTAGCTGTTTCTACATGATCCATCTATACAGCCATTTCCATTCTTGACGTCTGTAACTACCGGGTTTCCAGGTCGCTTTCTGCGGTATCTGTCGGTTGCCGCTTCATTGCTATGCTGCTCATCTTGCAAATATGCATAATGCTCATTCTTCGCTCGCTGAAAAGAATCTCGAACTGGCGGGTCTTTTTCATATCATCTCATAAATGATCTGACGTACCAATTTAAGTATTTCGATTTATATTTCCCTGTACGCTGACCAATCGCCGTTTCCTCCATCTCCGGCCACCGGAGACTGCATCCGAAATCGTTTCGGCTACCGCATCTACCTTCCTTTCCTCTTTATTTGCCCCTCCCAGTTGGGGCAGATCCCGCTTCGAATCAACTTCCTATAAATCTGCGGGAGATATATTTCCCTTGCTTGTAAGTCAATTATACGTCAATTTGCGTGACATGTCAACAAAAATATGTTAAATAATCAAATTATTTTTCATGAATTGCATGAATTGTCAGACATCTTTGACGATTACACCGGATCATTACTTCGTTGTCTTTTTCTTCTCAATGATCAGTTCCCGATCTCCGATCACATCCTCCAGAATTCCCCGAAGCAGCTTCTCTGTCTGTTCTTCGGACTTCTGTTTCAGCTCATCCATGTTTGCATTTGCAGTGACATCACCCTCTGCTGCCTGGATGGCCTCGGCCACATCCTGCTTGTCACTCCAGTTAAAGATCGCATAACTCTGATCATAGAAATCGATGGAATTCGGATCCACGTGCACCGACTGGATTTCCGTTTCCGGCAGGGTTATGACCACGTTCTTGCTGTTCACATCCACCTGGATCTTGGAGAAATCGATACCGGCTTTCACGGTCGCGTTGTACTTCATCGTAAATCCCTTTTTTGTCAGCCAGGGGATGGAACCGTCCTCGAAACGCACGATCCCGGTATAATTCAGTTCCGCCGTTGTAAGATCACTGGCCACTTCCATCTTTCCGGTGATATATTCCGCGGTGATCGTCGGTTCCTTTTTTCCGAAGAGAAATGTCTTCAGCCAGACGCCCACCATGATCAGCAGGACCACAACCGCGATCAGAATGACGGTCCTGGTCATCTGATTCAGACTTGCCCACCACATACTGCGCCGGCTGGCGCGCTCCATGCGATCACCTTTCATCTCACTCCTCCTATTCCACACTTCGCGCCTAAGGCGCTCCGTGCAATTACTGCTTCGCTATTCTCTGTAATAGTTCATCCAGTCTCTGCTTCGCTATATTGAAATCTTCTTCGGAAATGCTTTCCTTTGCAAATCCTGCATGTTCCAGCATGCGGATCAGCTCTTCCAGGGTCGCCGAATCCACACGGTTCCCGTCCTGTTTGATCGGTTCCCGGTATTCCATCCACTGCGTATCCGCTGCTCCTGCCTCGCGTCTCCGGTCATACAGACATTCCATCTGTTCCCGGTAATTCACACATTTGGAAAGCTCCGGATCCCGACGGCGTCGATGCATCGCCCTGCTGTAATACAGAACGAGCCGCTCTGACCAACTACCCTTCCGGTAGTTCACATGATACCGGTATACCGGTCTCAGTTTAAATCTAAGGAAGATCAGGCCTCCCAACGCAAACAGCCCGAATGCAGAGAAGATGATGATCCGAACCACCTTGTCATTGATGGCGATCCGGAACCCACCGCCGCCGTCTCCACTGTCAGCCGCGTTGTCCTCATCACCGTCACCGAACCATTTATTAAAGTTTTCCCAGAAGGACGTTGTCCCGTCATCCTCATCTATGGTGGAGGACGGCGTTACCTCGACTACCTTCCAGCCCTTCCCTTCGATATAGATCTCCACCCAGGCATGGGCATTGGCGTCAGAAGCCTTCACCGTGATCAGTGCCGTACGTCCGAGCGCACTGTAACCGGAATAATACTGATCGTATTTTGCCTCACCGTCAGCCACCAGTTCTCCTCGGGTCAGCACCTGTTCATAGGAAATGGCATAGCCCTCGCAGTATCTTGCCGGAATGCCGATGGACCGGAATGCAAGGACCGCAGCACTGGCAAAATGCGCACAGTAACCCTTCTTGTTCTTTGTCAGGAAATAATTGATGAAGTCCTGTCTTCTCGGTGTTGCACCCGGACGGATGGTATAAGGCACATTTGCCTCATAGTACTCCGCCAGCCGCGCCACATTTTCCTCCGGCGTCAGCTTCTCAGACATGCCCGCATCCAGTACCAGGCCGTTTATGGCCGCCTGATTCGCGGGATCCACGGTGAGATATCCCGAATCGATGGCCGATGGTTCCTCCAGTTGAAGAAGATCATCATCCGTCAAAGGATAGTATACCACTTCCTGGCTCTTTCCGCGATATAATTCTCCCTGTTCTTCATCAGAATAATACGGGTGATAGGTCTGGGGCGCCGCTTCGATATTCTGAAGGATCATCACGCCGCGCGCTGCCTTCTCATCTCCGTCCTCATATGCCTGCCGAAGGGCTTCCGTCTCGCGAAGATTCTGTCCTTCCGGTGTCTTATAATCCTCCGGCTGCGACCAGTAATTCTCGCCCGGATGATAGTCCCTGCCGATCAGGTTCTTAATGTACAGTGTATCATAACTATATGGCGTAAATGTGACCGACAGATCCGGCATATAATCCAGACGGATGGAATTCACTCCACCCAGCTCACCGCTGGCCAGACCGCCGTTATTTGGATACCAGTTCCAAAGTGCGGAGAAGCCCAGCATGATCATGTTCTGAACATATTCCCGGGTCGCCTCCTTGTATGGGTTTTCCTCCCGGGAGTAGATATAGGTATCCTTGGGGTGGATCACATTCACGACTCCCGCGATCAGCACCACCAGCCCAAGCGTCACCAGCATACCCTGGCGAAGGGATTTGTGATCCAGCCCGTAGGAGATGCCCCATTTTCGGCGTTTGAAAATGTGATCGTTCCGGCTCAGGGTAAAATGCCGTCCGCATTTCAGAACAAAGGTCATGCAGACACCGGAGATCACCATAAGAGAATACAGCAGCTCCGGCTCCTTCTCCATGTACAGCGCTATGAGATTGATGGTGATACCGAGGAACGCCGCGATCATATATCGCGCACGGCGGAGGATATAATTGTTCAGCAGTATATTTGCCGCAATTCCGATCAGCGTCACTGCCACCGTCACTGCCACATAACGATTTGCGATACGCTCGTTGTAATGCTGCAGACCTTCCGCATCGAAATAAATGGAGGCCCATTCATTTGTCTCATTGACGATGGCGTAGAACCCACTGTTGATATAGTCCCGGAACAGATACAGAGTCCCCGCATACACACCGAAGAAGACCAGATATCCCAGGTTCTCGGATTTCCAGCTGTGATAGAGGCATGCACAGAGCAGCGCCGTGATAAGGATCACCGCATGGAAGATCAGCCGTGAAAATTCGATTTCCATGGCCGTAAGATAACTTCCGAGACCGCCCGCCGTGATCAGATACACGATAAAGCCCTTGATCAGAAGTGTCCAGTACCGGTTCTCACCGATCTGATAAACGGACTGATCGATGGTCACCCCCTTGCAAATGGGGATCTCCCGAAGGTCCTCGTCCACCCACGCCGAACGCCGGATCCTTTTCTTCTCCGCCTTCGCCGCCTTCTTCTCCTCCTGTGTCAGAGGAACGTTTGGTGTGCCCGCTGCCTTCCCGCGTCTGCCGGTCACTCTTCCCGCTGCATTATCTGCCGTATTCAGTTGGTTAGTCCTGCTCGACAACCTCGGCATCTGCTTCTCCATTTCTGTTGCAAATATGAACGTAGGCCTTCAGCTCGGGATGAATGCTCCGCATCAGTTCCCGTGTCTTGTCCCGATTCTCGTAAACTTTGTCGTAATAAAGGTCGGCATAGGCCAGGCGGAGGGCTTCCCGGCTCACGATCTGCCGCTCTTCAAAGGCAAACCGACCCTCACTCCACCACATCAGCCGGACATATACCTGCTCATCCACAAAGGATTCGCAGACTCCGTAGGTCAGAGACAGGATCTCGTCCACCTGCTCGTCCTCACCGGAAAGCTCCGTCAGGATCACCATTTGCTGATCCGACATGGAGACCCGGTCCTTCACCATCAGAATGTCTCTCTTTGCAGAGAGCTTCCAGTGGATCGACATCAGTTTGTCCCCCGGAATGTACTCCCGGACATCCGATACATCCGAGAAATCGTGACCGCGTTTCATGGTCTCCTCGCTCTCCGTCATACCCTGGGACATATCGGACAGATTGCCTTTTTTCGTCACATCCCCGTGGGGATAGATCACCACCTCGGTCGTGGTCTGTGATTTTTTTGAGAGAGATACGATCCCCAGCAGATCCCGCATGGTAAAGCCGTCCATCTGGTAGCGGTACAGGCCGTTCATGGAGTATTTGATCGGGATCATCTGCTCGTAGGTGGAATGCATCTGAATGGGTACGGAGATCCGGGTGGTACCGGAATCCTGAAAGAAACAGTTCTCGGTCCGAAGGATCAGATTTGCGTCAAAAGAGAAAAGCCAGCTGCGGTTCACCACCCGAAGCCGGAGGTACCCCGGTTCGTCCCGGTACTGCTCCCGTTCCGGCGCCATAATCGTCACTTCCACAAACCGCCGCAATATGAATACCGCTCCGATGGACAGGAAAGGAACCACCGAAAGAATGATAAAGAGCATCAGAAAGAAATGGCTCCGAAGGAACCAGAAAAGAAAGGTCACAAGCGCGTACTGGACCAGGTATGCAATGATTCTTGTTGTGTGGATCCGGGTTTTCAATCGGGGGTCTCCTTGTAATTCCACAATGATCTGTTCATATCATATGAGCCATGCTGCCCTCTCCGATTGCTACGCAATCGTCGAGGTCACGGCATTCGCCGTATAGTCCTGCGCTGACAACGCTTTGTTCGTGAGCAAGCTCACACAAAGCGTGTCGCGCAGTCCTGCATGGCTCATTACTCGCGCAAACTTCGCGGTGCAGGTACCATTTCCAGAAGGGTGCGGATGGCGCCGTCCATGTTCACGCCCTGAGCGCGGGTCCGCTGTCCCAGCTTCACCCTGTGTCCCAGGGTCTCACGGGTAACTGCCTGCACGTCCTCTGCCGTGACAAAATTCCGCCCGGCGATCACTGCCATGGCCTTTGCCATTTTCAGGATTGCTATGGTTCCGCGGGGGCTGGCCCCCATGGAGAAAAGATCACTGGTACGAGTTGTTTCAACCAGATTTACGATATACTCATAGATCACATCATGAACGTAGAGATCATTGGACTCCTGCCGGAGCGCCTTCAGCTCCTCCACGCCCAGCACCGCTTCCACCGTATTGATGGGATTTAATGCATTTCCCTTCAGGATCTTCACCGCATCCTCATGCTCCGGATATCCCATGGAAAGACATACCATGAACCGGTCCAGCTGGGACTCCGGAAGCAGCTGGGTACCCGAAGAACCGTAAGGATTTTCCGTTGCGATCACGACGAAAGGATCCGGAAGCCGGCGGGTCACGCCGTCCACCGTAGCCGTTCCCTCTTCCATGACCTCCAGCAGCGCGGACTGGGTCTTCGGAGACGTACGGTTGATCTCATCCGCCAGGAACAGATTACAGAAGACCGAACCTGCACGGTACTCAAATTCCTTGGTAGCGCTGTTGTACATGGAGAAGCCCAGGATATCACTGGGCAGTACGTCCGGTGTAAACTGCACGCGCTTGTAATCCAGGGACAGTGCCCTTGCAAAGGCCGTTGCCAGCGTGGTCTTTCCGACACCGGGGATATCCTCCATCAGGATATGTCCCCCTGCGATCACCGCCGCCAGAACCTTCCGGACGACATGCTCCTTACCCTTGATCACCTTATTTACATTGTCCTGCACCAGCTGGATCTTTTGTACGTCTGCCATACGATTCCTCATTTCTTTCTGTTTCGCAATTGATTTCGTTGGGTGTGTACCAACTCATGTTTGAGATTTTCCTGTATTTTTGCAACAGGCTATACAAAGTTATTGTATCATTTCTCCACCGATTCCGCATTATAATTATTCTTAACACACCCTGCTGTTTGTATTATATCGAAAAAAAGAGTTTTCTGACAAATGCTTAATTCGAATATCGTGATATTCAAGAACGGAATATCACTCTGTCATGGCACGAGACAATCTTCCTTAAGGCCTCCGCTTTCCTTGAAAAAACCTTCCCCACATGGTATAGTGGAGGCATGTCAGATAATCCCACGGAGCGCTTTAGATGCGAACGTGAAACAAGGAGGATATCCTATGCGTAAAACGAAAGTCATCGCAACCATCGGTCCCGCCAGCGAAAATGAAGAGACCTTTACGGCCCTCTGCCGCGCCGGCCTGAACGTGGCGCGTCTGAATTTTTCTCACGGTACCCACGAGGAACATAAAAAGAAGATCGATCTGATCAGGAAAGTTCGGAGCAAGCTCTGCCTGCCCATCGCCATCATGCTGGACACCAAGGGCCCGGAGTACCGGATCAAAACCTTTGAAAACCATAAAGTAGAGATCGGCGAAGGCGATACCTTCACCTTCACCACCGAAGACATCGTCGGCAATCAGGAACGGGTATCCGTAAGCTACGAGCATCTGATCGAGGATCTGTCCGTCGGCGACAGGATCCTGGTGAATAACGGCCTGGTGATCTTTGAGGTCACGGAGCTGCGCGGCAGGGATGCCGTCTGCAAATGTCTCTCCGGCGGTGTACTCTCCGACCGGAAGAGCATGAATTTCCCGAACAAGGTCCTGAAACAGGTTTTCCTCAGTGAGCAGGACAAATCCGATCTGCTCTTCGGTATCGAGCAGGGGGTTGAGTATGTGGCAGCCTCCTTTGTATCCTGCAAGGATGACGTGGCATCCCTCCGTGAGTTCCTGAACGAACACGGCGGCCGGGACATCGACATCATCGCAAAGATTGAAAACCGCTCCGGTGTGGACAATATCGATGAGATCTGCGAGATCGCCGACGGCATCATGATCGCCCGCGGCGACCTGGGCGTGGAGATCCCGGCAGTGGAGGTTCCCGCCATCCAGAAGCACCTCATCACCAAGTGCCGCATGCTGGGCACCCGTGTCATCACTGCCACGGAAATGCTGGAATCCATGATCGAGAAGCCGCGTCCCACCCGTGCAGAGGTATCCGACGTGGCCAACGCCGTATACGACGGAACCTCCGCAGTCATGTTGTCCGGCGAAACCGCTTCCGGCAAGTATCCCGTGGAAGCGCTCCGCACCATGATACAGACCGTGGAGGCCACCGAAGCCACCATCCACTACACGAAACGTTTCAAAGCTCTGGACGTGGAGATCCGCAACAATCTGGATGCGGTGTCCCACTCCACCTGCTCCATGGCCATCGATGTAAATGCAAAATGCATCATCGTCAATTCTCTGTCCGGCCGTACTGCCCGCATGGTCAGCCGTTTCCGCTGCCCGGTGGACATTATCGGCATGACCACCTCCGAGAAGGTCTGGAGAAAGCTGAACCTCTCCTGGGGCGTGACTCCGATGCTCTGCGGCATTTACGATTCCATGGAATCCATGTTCTCCAACGCGGTTCGTGAAGCCACCCGTGTTCTGGGCCTGAAACCTGGGGACAATGTCGTACTGACAGGCGGTATCATGGACGGTCACAGCGGAAATACAAACATCATCAAGGTGGAGTGCATCGAGGAGTCATAGCCGCATCGAGCAGGATCGGCAGCATCCCGTCATCTCGCCTGTGTATAAGAAAACCCGGAACGTGTGGCAGTAATATGACACATGTCCCGGGTTTTATATTAATACCTGTTCCATTTTCACCTTTATGCAACCGGTGCAGACCGATCACCGGTGCTTTTTGATCACCAGTTCTTCCCGTTGGAGTTTTGTCCGCCGCCTCCGCCCTGCTGCTGATCTCCGCTTGCATCCCACTGGGACTGCTGCTTCTGCTGTTCCTCAGCGCGTTCCTGAAGGGCTTCCTTCTGCTGCTCTTCCAGCTGCTCGCGGATCTTCTTCTCCTGCTCGGTTTCCTTATTCTGATCCTGATCCTGGTTCTGATCCTGATCTTTGTTCTGATCCTGGTTCTGATCCTGATTGTCCTGGTCATCCCCGTCCTGCTGATCCTGATCCGGCGGATTCTCCAGCTTATCGATCATATCGTCGATATCTTTCTTTAACTGCTCTGCCTCTTCGCTGTGGCCGTCATCCTCCACAGGACCTGCACACTGATGGGCCGTCAGAACCGTTCTGGCCGCACGGAGCTGCTGGATCGCATTCTGAACCTTCTTCTCCGTACTCAGATCATTAAAGTCGATCTTCTTGATCATAGCCAGCGCCAGATTGATCCGGATCGGACATTCCTTATACTTGGGCGGATCCATATCCAGTGCCTGTTTATAGTACCCGATGGCACGGGAGTAATCGCCTTCCTTATAGGCCACATTTCCGAGATTATAGTAAGGCAGATACCGTTCCACAAGATTCAGCTTCTTCAGGCTCTCCTCCTGCTCCGTCTGGTAATCTCCGCCTTCATACGCCTTGACGAATTTCCGGTTCATCATGTATCGGATCCCGATGTACAAACCGAAAGCCAGAAGGAAAAGAACCAGCACATCCATCCAGAACATGAACATTCTGGGATTCTTCAGCCGAAAACGTTTTTTCTTTTTTCCGCCGGCCTTCCCCGTCTCTTCTTTTGTTTCCGTTATTACGGTGATTTCCTTTTTCTCAGTTTTTTTGTCCGTATTCTTACTCATAGAAAGGCACCTTCCTTTCCCGGGGGTTCTCCCGTATTTGCCGCCTTTTCCACAGTTTCTGTTACAGTCTCCGCTCCAGCAGAAGTCCGATCAGTTCCCAGATCAGAAGCGCTGCCAGAACCGCACCGAGATAGAACGTGATATCCTCATAGGTGATCATTTCCGCTTCTTCCATGCGGATACTGCTGCCGCTCTTGATGGCATCCATCATGTAGCTGACCTCGGACGCATCCCGCACATTCAGATATTCCACCTGAAAATCCTTTGCGATCTTCTGCAGATTCTCTTCATTGAGCGTGGAAACCGCATCCGTATTATTCTCCCGGTCCTGCACATATTTCCGGGAATAGCCGTTATCCGCCTGCATCTTCCCGCCTTGTTTGGTACCGAAACCAAGCACGGCACCGCCGTCCACATACTGCTCCAGCTCCGCAAAACTACCGAGCTGGGATCCGTCCGTGATTTCTCCGTCGCTGATGAAGAAGATGATGGTCTTCCTCTCCTCTTTCTTGGACGAAGAAATGAGAAGATCCTTTATTTCATCGTAGGGCACATTCAGGTTACTGCCCGTAGCATAATAGATATCCGGCTGCTTAATGGTGGAAAAAGCATCCGACACACTGCGTGCATCCTGGGTAAAGGGTGCCAGGATCTGCGCTCGGTTATCAAATCGGATCAATGCGAAATTACTTCCTGCGAGCTCCTGCAAAATATAATCGCAGGTTTCCTGCACACCGTCCATGCGCGTCTTGCCGTTCCCATAGTCCTCCGCCCACATACTGATGGTGGAGTCCACAACGAACAGCACGTCGATATTCTTCAGCTCGATCTCGGCATTATACCGCTTCACGGAGGGCCGAAGATTGAGAAGAAATACCAGTGTCAGGATCAGGATCAACCTGGCCGTGGACAGGATCTTCTTCCATACCTTATCCTTCCGCCGGAAAACCGTAATCAGCAGCAGGATCAGCACGACCGACAGTACAGGAACCACGATGTAATTGGAAAGTACCGGATTCGTAATCATGACCGTATAATCACTCCTGCTCCAAAACCAAGTGTCATCATTACCAGAAGGGCGATCACAAAGCCCTCAGGCTGATCGATCTCCTTCGTAATGATCAGTTCATCCACTTCCAGCGCTTCCTGGCGCTGGATGTCCGCCACGATATCCTCCACCGTCAGCGATCTTGACTGCTGATAGAAGGTACCGCCGGTGCGCTCTACATCCGACTGAAACTGCTTTAAATCTGAAGAGTAGTCGCTGTAATTTCCCTTGTTGTAGGTCTCCTGATCCGGGAACAGACCGAAGATCTTGATGTGATTCTTGATGGCTAAATCCGTCGCCTCATCGATCTCAATCAGCGGCTTGGACAGCTCCATCTGGGCATTATCCGTCGCCATGATGATAAGGCGGGTCCGATCCTCCGCCAGCCGCGGGAAGCTGTAAACACAGCTTGCCAGACCTTCACCGATCAGAGAACTTCCCTTGGTATAGTTGTTGACCAGCGTACCCGCATCGTAATACTGCAGGGTCTCCATCATTTTCATGTAATCATCATCCATATTGAAACTGTAATCATTGTCCTGATAGATCTGCTGCAGGCGGAAATACTCCTTCAGCTCGTCCAGCTTCTGCCGGATGAAATCATAGTCATCCGTCATGGGCACGTACAGCACCGAAGAGGTGTTGAAGATCAGGATACCGAACCGGTCTCCCTTCAGCCCTGCCACCACTTCCTCCAGACTGTCCACCAGGTCATAGTTCAGGTAGCAGATGGAGTAGGAAACATCCATGCAGAGGAAGATGTCGCGCTTCTTCACACCGTTGCTGGTGGTTTCCGTCCGATAAGGACGCGCTGCCAGGATCAGGGACATCACCAGACTCCCCACCAGGCAAGCCTCCAGAACAATGGCCAGCACCCGGCGCAGCTTCTTCTGTCCGATATAATCCGGGAGTTCCCGGAAGAACTTCGTATTTGCCACTCTCATCCCGCCATGATATTTCTTCTTTCTCCAGAAGAAATGCATCGCAAAAAGCCCTGCTATCAGCACGGGGATTCCGATGTATAGGAAGAGTGGGTATTTCAACTCCATAACTCGATCGCCTTTCTGGTCCGAAACAGAGATGCCCGGATGTCCGCCATGGACTGCCGTGCAAATTCCGGCTCATAATACTCCTGTACCAAAGCTGTCAGCCCGGGGATCCCGACACGCCGGATCTCCTGCAGCGAATAATTCTGCACCTTGATCCCGGTCGCATCCGTTACAAATGTACGGATCAGCATGGACAGCTCCTGATATGCATTTCGCTTGGTATATGCTCCCGCCATGATCCCCCGTTCCAGGTGATCCAGCCGCTGCAGATACTCCCATTTCAGAACCGCCAGCGGTTTCTTCTTCGGAGGACGAACCTTCGGCTGACGCTTCTCCCGTTTCTTCTTAAGCTGATCGCGAAGCAGGATCCGGAAGAAAATCTGTATGAAAAAAACAGCCGCCACGGCGACGATCGCCAGAATCAACCATAACAGATAATATGACATTGGATCCTGTAAATCTACTGAGGTCTGCATGTCTATACTCCTTTATGCTCCTCGATCAGTTCCGCGATCTTGTCGATCACTTCTTCTTCCTTCCGGATCTCCGTCTGCGTTATCTCATACCGCTTACAGATCGTCAGGAAATCCTCCCGCCTCTTTCTGCGCTCCCGCCGCTCCAGTTGCGCCAGTCGCTTCGACTGCTGCAGGAAATCCGGCTCATAATCCTGTTTCTCCACATCGTACGCGTTATCTCCGGTCAGGTACGCATCGGATATCGTGAGGAACAGCACATCGCTCTGCACCGTCAGCTTTTTCAGCAGACGCTCATCCACATGAGACGCTCCCTCCATATCCGTGATGACGAAGATCAGCATTCTTCTCCGGAAATGATCCGCCACATAATCCAGGATATCTCCGATATTTTTATCCGTCGGTTTTCCCACGGTGGTTTCATACCGATGGACGATACGCTCAAAATGCACCTCTCCGGACTTGAAGAAACTGAAATCGATCCCCGCACCGCGGTTCATCATCATGGCGAAATCATCGCCATGCCGGTTGGCCAGATACGCCAGAGAACCCAGAGCCAGCACCGCCAGCTTCTCCTTCGGCTCACCTGCCTCCGTGTCGGCGATCATTTTCAGACCGGAATCTCCCACCAGGAGGATGTTGTGTTTCCGCTCCGCGATGTACCGGCGCACCAGAGTCTTCCCCGTTTTGGAGGAGGATTTCCAGTCGATGTCCCGGACATTATCTCCGTAGGTATACTCCCGGAGGTCATCAAAATCAAGGCTCCGCCCGCGAAATATCGAGCGGAAGCCTCCATCCAGCAGATTTGCAGTTTTCTTCTTCGAATACAGGGTAAGATTTGCCCTGATCCGGGAGAGATAATCGTAATCCATACCAGTTATACTCTTTAATGCTCTCTTATGCTCTTCATGCCATCCACAAAGCCGCCGCTCCGTATGTAATTATCCTTCCATCCTCACGACTCCTGCCATTCGGATAAATGCGAGTCATCTGACCCAGGTATATTTCATATACGAAACAAATACGCGATTTTATGGTAATGTCGCAAAATCAAACCGATCATTGTATCCAAATGATTTCACAAATCCTGTCAACCATAGTATCCTGATGATTTCATGGATCCTGTCGATCAGGGAGTCCGAATGCTTCCGAAAATCTTGTCGATGATGGTCTCAACGGATACATCATCCGCAATGGCCGCATAGTTCAGCTCCACTCTGTGACGCAGCACCTGATAACGCAGCGCCTTCACATCATCCGGCGTAACGTAGGTACGGCCATACAGAAGAGCAACCGCCTTGGCGATCTTCAGGAATGCGATGGACGCACGTGGGCTGGCACCCATACGTACGTAGCACGCCAGTTCCTCCGGCAGGACCTGATCCGCATGGCGGGTCGCATCCACCAGATAGGAAATGTATTTCTTAATGGCCGGATCCACATAGACCTTCTCGGTGATCGCCTGCAGACGGTCCACATCCTGAATGGACAGAACCGCAGGGGTCCGCTCCATGGCTCCGCTTTCGATACGGTTCAGGATCTCGGTCTCCTCCTCCGGTGACGGATAGGTGATCTTCTCCTTGATCAGGAAACGGTCTGTCTGTGCCTCGGACAGCAGGTAGGTACCTTCCTGCTCGATGGGGTTCTGGGTCGCGATGACGATGAACACATCCTCCGGCATCTGATAGGTCACACCGCCGATGGTGACATGGCGTTCCTGCATGGCCTCCAGCATGGCACTCTGCGTCTTGGCACTGGAACGGTTGATCTCGTCCAGCAGCACGAAGTTCGCAAATACAGGACCCAGGATCGTCTCAAACCGTCCCGAGGACTGGTTGTAGATCTGGGTACCGATAATATCGCTGGGGAGCAAGTCCGGCGTACACTGGATCCGGGAGAACTTCCCGGCAACGGCGTCGGAAATGGCTTTGGCAGCCGTCGTCTTGGCAAGTCCCGGCACGGATTCCACCAGAATGTGCCCATCTGCCATAACAGCTGCCACCAGCGCAAATTTCATCATTCTCTGACCTACGACCTTGGAGTCGTAGTAATTCGACAGCTTCCCGATGATCTCCTGGGACTGGTCGAACTCTTCCTGTAAAATGTGATTCTCCTGTTCCAAAGCTTTCTCCTTTATTTACGAGGTGATCCGGTGTCAAAATAGTCCCCTATAATCTACACCCAATCCATCCACTGCGTCAAGCAGTTACTTATTATCTACACACTTCATGATCCATGGTTTGTGCGCCGCTCATATCGATCACCCACCTTATCTTTTTACTTCACCCACGCGCGAATTACATGCAATCCATGTCGTATTCTCCTTGTTTACGCTTCCGATCCGTGTATGCTATACTTGAATCAGGATCCAGCGTCCGACATGCCATGCGGCTTTTGGATCCCATGGAACGCTCAGAAACAGTAATCAGATCAATATATATTCAGGAGAAATGTAATGACCACAATTGACACATTGCAGAAAACCATAGCGTCACAGGCGTTTTGGGATAAACTGCTGGATATCTACGGAGACGTGGACCGGAACACGCATCAGCAGGAGCGCTATCATAACGCTCTGGAGAAGTTCCGCGAGCAGTTTGGGGATGTCCCGGTGGCGGTGTTCAGCGCCCCCGGACGGACCGAGATCGGTGGAAATCACACGGATCATCAGCACGGCTGTGTCCTGGCCGCCTCCATCAATGTGGACGCCATCGCCGTAACCGCACCGCGGGAAGACGGGCAGATCCGGGTGCTGTCCGAAGGCTATCCGATGATCACGCTGGAGCTGCCGGCCGACAGTATCTCCACAGGTTCCCAAGACAATGAAACGGGCAATCTCGATCATGGACCGAATCCGAAGCTGGCTCCCCTTCCGGAAGAGGAAGGTACCACCCGGGGACTGATCCGGGGCATGGCCGCCGGCCTTCTGGAACGCGGCTACCGGATCGGAGGGTTTGACGCCTATATCACAAGCGAGGTTCTGGGAGGCTCCGGCCTGTCCTCCTCCGCTGCCTTCGAGACCCTGATCGGCACCATCCTTTCCGGACTTTACAACGAAATGTCCGTCGATGCCGTAACCATCGCCAAGATCGGACAGTATGCGGAGAATATCTACTTCGGCAAACCCTGCGGACTTATGGACCAGATGGCCTGCTCCGTGGGAAGTCTGTGTTACATGGATTTTAATGACCCGGAAGATCCGAAATATGAGCGGATCGGGCTTGACCTGCATGCTGCCGGCTTCCGCCTCTGCATTACAGATACCAAAGGCTCTCATGCGGACCTCACTCCCGACTATGCAGCCGTACCCGCGGAAATGAAAGCCGTAGCGGCACATTTCGGAAAGGAAGTCCTCCGGGAGGTTTCCGAGTTGGATTTCCGCGCGGCCATACCGGCCCTCCGGGAGAAGCTGGGAGACCGTCCGATCCTCCGGGCCCTTCATTTCTATGCAGAGAATACCCGTGCTCGGCATGAAGCCACCGCACTGAAAAACGGGGATTTCGCATATTTTCTGAAGCTGGTACGGGAATCCGGTGATTCCTCCTTCAAATATCTGCAAAACGTCTATACCTCACGGGATGTGCAGCATCAGAACGTCTCCCTGTCCCTGGCGGTCAGTGACAGTGTCCTGGAAAGTGCTGCAGACTCCGATGATATCCTGAGCAGGGGTGTAGCCAGAGTTCACGGCGGCGGATTTGCCGGAACCATCCAGGCATTTGTTCCCGGCGGGCTGGTTTCCCAATACCGTCAGGCCATGGAAACCCTGTTCGGCCCCGGCTCCTGCATGGTTCTCCAGATCCGAAAGTACGGAGGGATGCAGATCCTGTAAAGCTACAAAAAACACATGGTCCTTCCGACGCAGCGAAAACGCCGGAGGCCATGTGTTTTTTTTGTGCCTGTCTTATATTTTATTATTTTATTTTTGACCGGGATCAAACACGTTTGGTCCCGGCATCATCGTAGTCACTTGTCTCCGTCTACCGGTTCATAAGTTCAAGCATCCGTTCCGTATCATACTCACGGATCACTTCAACGCCTTCCGGAACCTCGATCGGCTGATCGACAACGACCACCTCCGCCTCCGCCGGATCCTCCACCACTTCCGTTGCCATCAGTTCAAAGAACTTTGCCACGTTCATGGTCTCGGTCACATGGAAATAGTCCGTCAGGAACTTCATCCCGGTCTCTCCTGCCACGGCTGCGCCGCTGTTTCTTGCCATATTAAGCCATACCAGCTCATTTGTTGCCATGTCTATGCCAAAGAGGTACGCGAAGGTACTGTCAGCGTTGATGGTATATGCCGACTCCACGGTCTTCGGCTCATAGATCTCGCCGGAATCCTCTATGTCACGGATCATGTAACCCGCTCTGCAAAAACACTGACTGAAATTCACTCTGCTGAACACGTTGTTGCAGAATACAAGATACTGCACATCCGGATACATCTCACAGAACTTCCGGAAATCGATATCGAAAAACTCAGAGCCGCCGTTATAACCGCTGGTCTCATCGCCGGA
This sequence comes from Eubacterium sp., assembly GCA_024681515.1. GTDB lineage: Bacteria > Bacillota > Clostridia > Lachnospirales > Lachnospiraceae > Eubacterium_Q. The sequence continues at coordinate 22,744 of JAILAR010000069.1, forward strand.
ATAGGTGATCGCATCCGACTGCCGACCGGCCATGGTACGCCAGGAAAACTCTGTCTGACGTCCGGCAGAATCGATACCGAATACCGACAGATCGATGTCATCCACCTTCTCCCAGTACGTAAAGGCACGGAGTTTCTTCCAGATACCCATCGTCAGCCGGGTTCCCCTTGTCAGGACACCGTAGCCGCCCTGAGACGTTGTCTCCTGGATCGGAAGTGCATACCTCTTCATTTCCGGACTTATGTAAACCTTGCCCAGACGTCCAGCCAGAAGCTTCTCCAGACGTGTCCGGATCTGCGCCTCCAGGAAATGTGCCCTTTCTTCCGAAAGCACTGTCCCCCTGCGAGCCATCTCCTCCTTCGTCTCCTGATGAACCTTCAGTCTCTCATACTTTGTGAAGCAGAAGGCCCGGGGCATCCCTTCGCCCTTGTAATTTGCATACTGAAACAGAAGCTGCATCAGTACGATCGTGTTCTTTGAATCGATGAAGGAAAGGACCTCTTCGATCTCCTTCTCCGTCTCACAGCGGCTCACAAGATAGTTCAGGTTCCGAAGCACCGCACCGGAGCCCTTGCTTTCCTTCAGGATCCGTGCCGCCTCCGATACCCAGCGGGCAGACATGGCCTTCTCAAAGACCGCATAAACCGACCGGTTCCCCTTGCCGCGCATGGCATCCACAAATGCCTGCCCTTCCGGTGTCTTCGCCGTATAATGCAGGTGGTGCAGCAGACCGTTCCAAAGCTTCTTCTTTTCAAAACAGGTCCGAAGATCACACCGACCGATTGCGATCAGCCGATCGATCACCTTCGTAAGGAACTTACGGTCATGATTTACGAGATTCAGTTTCCGGAGATCCGTGTTGCCGTAGAGCCTGTAATTCATTTCATCTGCCAGACGGATCACATCAGACAGATCCAGGGAATCCGCCAGACGAAGACTTCTGGTATCCAGAAGAAGACGGACTGCCGTATTCTTCGAAGCAATACAGGTTACCTGAGGATCCTTTTCCAAAAGGAAGGTAAGTACCAGCGTGTACTGCCGGTCACTGAGCGGACGCGTGCCTGCCAGAAGTCCGCGGACCAGTTCTTCCAACCGCTGCTCTGCCTCTTCCTCCGTCACGATCTCAAATTCGCGGATCACTGCCTTTTCCCTGAATGCAGCCCGGGCAAAATCCCCTTCAAACAGGGAATGTCCCGGCTGTGAGAAATCCCCGAAGCCGTACGTCACGGCATAATGAACCAGCTGGTCAAAAAGCAGCTGATCCTGCGTGAGCTCACGCACACTCTGCGGAAACCCTCTGTAAAACGGTTTCGGAACATTAGAGCCGAGTTCCTTTTCCGCCAAATGGATCATCCGCTCCTGCGCCAGTTCCGCGCCGGACACGAGCCTGATCCCAAAAAGATTTGCCAGAGCAAAAACCGTCTCAAAGGAATGCTCCTCTGCCGGAAGACCGGCGTCCTGAACCAATATATGCTTTTCAAAAAGATAACTTTCGTAGATCTGATTCATAATAACCTCTCGAGCTTACGCGCTCCGTGATTTTAAAAAGTGGTCAGGGCGATATTATCGGATTAAAGGCATTATTGGAAGAAAAGAAGTAAACCCGACTAGCTGTCCTGACCGAATGGCGATATCATCAGACTTAACCGGTGCTCTAACCAGCTGAGCTACGGATTGCACGCAATCCGGCAGGACTCGAACCTGCGACCCCCGTCGTGACAGGTTGAAGTAAGCCTGAATAGCTGCCATTATTTTCAGTATTAAATTAATACCAGCTGATCAGCTGGCCTTGTCCAGCGGTGTGCCGGCCTGAACGACGATGATGTCATCCATCGTCACGCCCAGCAGCATCGCCAGGATCACCAGGTTATCAATTGTGGGGAGCGCCAGCCCCTGCTGCCACTTGTAAATGGCCTGGGGGGTCGCGAACCCAAACTCACGCTGCAGGTCCTTTACGGAAAGGCCTGCGTGCTTCCGCAGACTTACAATATTCTGTCCGGTTGCAATCAGATCGATCATCGGAAACATAACCCTCTCCTTTTCCGGCCACGATACGGACTGCGGTCCGCCGAGGCCTGTGCTTACTGATAACATGTTACTCTCCCCATCCCGAATACAATATACACCCGTGTTTTGACTTTTATTTTGCACAAAGTCGATTTTCAGAAATAATATTTTAAAAAAATCGATGTTTTTGAGGCAAAATAAAACTGCCTATCCCGACACGGAATAAGCAGTTTGAATTTACGTGAGACGCCTTCTTTTCATCGGCGTCTGCCCGTGATTCCTCCGCTTATCTGTCGTAGTATGAAAGGGGAACAAAAAAGCTGCCCATTTTCGGACAATAAAACATTGCCTGGGTTCTCTATCTTAAGTATATTTCTGTTTACTGATTTAATTCCTGATTTAATTCCTGAATTTGCACGCATTTTGGGTTCCTCCTTTCCGACATACTTACCGACGTAATGTCTGTTTTTACCGGTGATATTAGTCATCGATTTTAGTGTCGATGGTTAAAATCACCGTAACTATATGAAATTTGATTTTAAAACGTATCCCGAAAAACGCACGCGTCCGCCGAGACACATAAATGATTCTACCACGGCATTATCCTGTTGTAAATTATACCTGTAATATAATTCACAGAAAAAACATACGTTCGAAAACGCTGCATTCCCTATTGCTTCTCCAGCATCTTCTCCAGGCGGAGCACATTCTTCCCGTCGACACGTTCGTAGCTGTAGTTATCCGCCAGCTCGAAAGTGATGAACCGCCCCAGGCCGCCGATGGTATTCATGTGGTCAAACTCTTCCATATCGGGAAGATCCTGCGTTGGGTCAAAGGGCTTTCCATCGTCAATAAAGATCAATGTCACCCGATCGGTCACATCGATTGTCACATCCACCACGCCCTTCTCTCCGTCATATCCATAGGAGCAGATATTTGCATAGATCTCATCGATCATGATCAGAAGATTCATCCGCAGATTCTCCGGAACCCCGGGAATCTCCGCGATGGCATCCCGAAGAACACCCATATTCTGCGGATCCGCCGGAAAATGAAACTCTTTGTGATACAAAGGCTCTCCCGTTTTTTCCTTCTTCTCATCCATACGATCCGCATTGCCTCCGCTCTGCATCATTTTAATCGTACTCTCGCCGGTTCCGATTTTCTTCTCTCCACCGATGCTCGTCGGCTGGAACGCAATCATGGTGATGTCGTCGCTCTGCTCCGCACCGCCTGCAAAGTCCAGAAGGTGTGCCCGGATGGTGCGTACCACCTGCTCGGCGCTCTTCCCGAAGAGAGCCTTCAGCTCATCCTCCAGCCGCTCCGTGGTGAACAGTTCGTTATTCATATTCTGCGCTTCATTGACACCGTCGGTATACATGAATACGCAGTCTCCCGGCTTCAGTGAGATTTCCGCCTCTTCAAAATCCTCATCCGCAAACAGTCCGGAAGCGATGCCCTGCGCCCCGTCCAGCGGGATCAGCCGGTTGGAAAGCACGTAGGGGATGTTGTGACCGCCGTTGGAGTAGGTCAGCTTGCGGGTTTCCGGATCATACACCGCCACAAAGGTGGTGATGAAAAGTCCTCCGGCGTTATTCTCCGAAAGCGTATTGTTATATTCCCGAAGAATCTGTGCCGGGGAATAACCCATTTTCGCATAAAGATGAAGGAGCGTCACCGCGCGGGACATAAAGAGGGATGCCGTGATCCCCTTGCCGGACACATCCGCCACGGCCATAAAGACCTTCCCGTTCTCCAGTTCCAGATAGTCATAGAGGTCTCCGCCCACATCCTTTGCCGGGAACATGCAGGCATGGATCTCAAACTGCGGTTTCCGGAAATGTGCTTTTGCAAGCAGTCCCAGCTGGATATCTCCGGCAATGTCCAGCTCCGCCTGTCTGACGTGTTTTTCCTGATTCAGCCGGTCGATATTTCCGATGTAGCCGCTGATATTTTCCGCCATGGTATTGAAAGAGCGGGACATTTCAGCAAATTCATCCTGGCCCTTTACGGGGAGCGGCTGAATACCCTGATTGTAGTCCTCCACGAAGCTGCTCATGCGGCGGCTGATCATGCGGGCCGGCATGGAAACCCTGCGATACAGGATGACACCTGTCGCCACTGAGATCATGATGGAAAGGAGAACCAGAAGCACCGTCATCAGATCAAATGATTGCCGGATCTCCTCCATCACACTGGACAGAGAGATTTCCACTCCGATCAGATACGGCGTGGAGATTTCGATCATGTCGCCCGCATCGTTCATCTTCAGATGAACGTTCGTATAACAGATCAGCGTCTCTCCGTATTGATTCTTCAGATGTTCAATATACCGGTTTCCCGGATGATCCAGCGCATCCAGCATCTCCTGTGGCATCGGATCCAGTTTTCTCTCCGTACCGATCCTGATATCGTCCTTTGCCTCCTGGGAAGCATCCTCTCCGAATCCGATCGCCATGTACGTGATCGCCGTTCGATCCTTATTTACATTCAGGACATACATATACGGCAGATCCAAATGTTTGCAGAAGCTTGCCAGCGAGGCACTGAGTACCTGCATACTGTCCGGCTTACCCGTATCAAAATAAGATACCCATTCTTCCACAATACCGGAAGCGTTCTCCAGCTGCTTTACGCAGGAATCGTAACTCCGCTTATATGCAAGGCGATATGACACAACAAGTAGTGCTGCGTCCACGAGCAGCACTACTACAAGAATGATCAGTGAGATCTTCCGGAATATGGTTTTCTTCATACGTGACAAACCTCTATAGCACGATCATCCTTTTTCAAACATCAGTCCTTCTCGATGTTCAGCTTCTTATCGAAACCGGTGAGACGGATGATATCGCTCACATTACGGTTCAGATTACGAAGGATGAGATCGCCGCCCTTCTCAGACATTACCTTGTGCGTGGATACGATCACACGAAGTCCGGCTGAAGAGATATAATCAACGCCTGCAAGATCCAGGACCAGCGTATCATAGTCATCAACATACGCATTCACACTCTGCTCCAGTTCGGATGCATTTGTGGAATCCACCCAGCCCTCCGGAAAAAGGATGCAGATATCATCTGTTGTGGATACTTCGATTTTCATAATATTTGTACCTCCTAATTCATACTTCGCGCCTGCCGGCGCTCCGTAAATAAACTTTATCATTTTTTGAGAAAGAAATCTATTGTTTCTTCTCAAAGAAATCAAATTTCTTCAATGTCAGAAATGCATTTACCAGGTAATCTCCGTGGATGATGGGCCACTTGAAGTTCATGCGATACAGCGCCTTCGTAGTAAATGCATTGCTGTGGCCGATCTCCGTCTCTGCCACATTCTTCGCGCGGCTCTCTGCCAGACTGAGGGGCAGGACGATATCCCGCAGATCCCGGTCCGTAAGTGCCGCCTTCAGCGCATTCAGGTAGGCATCTTCCTTCACGACTTTCAGCTCGATCCCTGCACGGAAGAGAGCTTCGATCACATCACCGTTCTGAACCACATGACCGTTGGTGGCATGGAATACCGTGAACTTCCGGCTCGTAGCTGCCAGACGGACCACCGCCTCAGCCGTGCAGTCCACCGGCGAGAATTCCACTGTCTCATCCAGCACGGAAACGGGAACCACACCCAGCGCCGCGTAAGCACGAAGACAACGCATATAACGGTTGTCCACAAAATTGATCCGGAACTCGCCGTCACTGTAACGACCCATCAGATTTCCGATGCGGATCACCTTCGCATCCAGACCGTCCTTTTCTATGGCCTTCAGCACGATCTGTTCTGCCCGGAACTTGGACTGCAGGAAGGAATTGGAAAGTGTCTGACCGATATCCTGCTCATTTTCATGAAGCAGCGTACCTTCTGGGAGCTTGCCGTTTGGATTGGTTCCGGAGATGCCCACCGGTGAGATCTGGATCATCCTGCGGTTTCCTTTCACCGAGAGATGCACCAGATTCTCCGCGCCCTGTACATTGACCGGTTCCAGCGCCGCGCCGAACATACAGTTTGCGCAGTTGATCACCGTCTTAAAGGGAAGCGTACCCAGCTTCTCCACGGAAGCCGCGTCTGTAAGATCTCCTTCCACGGCCTTGATCCGGCTGCCGAACAGCTCCCAAAACGGATCATCGAAATAGTACATCAGCATATTCTGCAGCTGCTTCTCCGCCGTGTCATTTCCCGGCAGGATCAGGCAGTACACCATCTTCTTTGTATGATCCAGCAGGTATTTCAGAACATGGATCCCCAGGAAGCCTGTGGCGCCGGTGAGCAGAACGTCCCCGATCTCCTCCGGGTCATCGATCTCCGTAACGTACGCCGATGTGTTATGCGCCAGCACATTCTGCAGAGAGATCTTCTCTGTCTCCTGTGCGCTTTTCTCTATCTTCTCCGACATTTTGAACCTCCTATCCCATACTTTGCGTAACAATCTTATAGTATCATAAACCTTGTTCTCTGCAAAGAAAAAACAACAAAGCTTGGTTAAACCACCAAAAAAACACCATTTAAATTGAAAACCCACCTGTACTTTGCTATAATATGGCTATAAAATGATTTTTATTTACTATTATTATTCAAAACACCTCAAAAAACCGGAAAGGAGTTCACCATGACAATCAAGCAAATGATCGAAGAAAAAAAGAGGATCGGTCTCACCAACCAAATGATCGCAGACCGTTCCGGGGTTCCGTTAACAACTGTACAGAAGATATTCAGCGGTGCCACTCCTTCTCCGAGATATGAAACACGGATGGCTCTCGAGAAGGTATTTGAACCGTTTAAGACCGATTTCCCAGACTTTGTCGCCGAACCAAGCTCCTATGGTTCCGGCGCGAAGAAGAAGTTCATTTTCGATTTCAAAGATACCGAGACTCATGTAGCCTACGGTACAACAGAGTCGGAAACAGACGGCCACAGGATCGGGCATTCGAAGGGGGACAGGACTATCGCGGATTATCTGGCACTTCCGGATACCGTACGCGTTGAACTGATCGACGGAAGATTCTATGACATGGGATCACCAACAACCCTTCATCAGAGGATCGCACCGATCGTCGAGTCCATATTTGAGCAGCATATCGAAGGGAACCGAGGGCTCTGCGTTCCCTTCATCGCACCTATGGATGTCCAGCTGGACTCAGATGATAAAACCATCGTCCAGCCGGATGTGCTTGTTGTGTGCAACCGCAGTAAGATCACCCGCTCACGGATCGTGGGGGCTCCTGACCTCATAGTCGAAGTGGTATCACCGTCGAATTCCTCGGTGGACACCATTCTGAAACTTCACAAGTATAAAAATGCAGGCGTTCGCGAATACTGGATCATTTTTCCTGACGAAAAAAAGGTATATACCTACTTCTTCGAAGAAAGCGATGAGCCTATGGTATATACCTTCAAGGATACCGTTCCTGTTCGTATTTGGAACGGAGAATGTTCTGTTGATTTTGCGGCCGTTTATGACCGGATCTCGTTTTTGTATGAACTATAATACTGCGGCACACGAGCAACGTATGAGGAGTCCTCACAACTCCCACATCAATGCATTTTCTCGTACGGACGTACTTTTTTCTTCCGTCCGGACGGATCTATGGAATAATACGCATGCTTTGCCTCATCGTATGCCAGGATCGGGATCCGTCCGCTGTAGATCACGGATCCGTCGATGAAATAGTGGCTTGCTCCGTCAAAGTAGACATCGTGAAAATCCCTGTCTCCGGCCAGATCCTTGCTCCCGGTTCCCGTGTGCCCGGCGATCACCGTCTTATAGAATTCTCCCTGCGTGGGCGGATATTTCCAGAGGAAGATGCTCTCGCAGGGATCATCACTGGCCGCAAATTTCCACAGGTCTTCCGCCTCTTCATCCACGCCGGCATGCACGAAGATGGCGTCCTCCGTTTCATAAAAAAGCGGAAGCTTCCGAAGCCAGCGGAGAATATCCTCGCATTCCTCTTCCACCATCCGGGCTGCGAGCCGGTTGCACTGATCCGCCGTGCCCTTCTTCGCCGCCGCCTCAAATTCCGCAAACTTCTGTGCACTCACCAACGTCCGAAAGCATTTGAAGCCGGCATCCGAGTCTGTAAGAAGCCACTCACTGTAATCCGAATATGCTCCGCGCTTCGGACTTCGGTAGATCTTCAGCCATTCCAGCAGCATCGCCTCATGATTTCCAGGCAGAACGATCACCCGCTCATTTCCGTATTCCTGCTGAAGATCATACAGATAGCGAAGCACCTGTCCGGACTGCGGACCGTAGTCAATATAATCTCCGAGAAAGATCAGCCGGTCCTTCTCCGGATCAAACTTGATCCGCTTCATATTCTCCTGCAAAACATCAAAACAGCCATGAATATCTGCCATTGCGTAGATCATAAACCGCCCCCTATTCCATGATTCGCGCTTACGCGCTCCGTAAGATCATCCCTTCGCACAAAGTGCCGAAGATGATTCTCCGGCACTCGCACTATCAACAATATTATCACATCATCTGCACAACCTAGTACAGCACCGGCAGTTCGTCCTTCGTCACGGCATACGGGCTGTCATAGACCTTCCGCAGCTCATCGAAGGTATTGAACTTCTCGGTCAGGCAGTAATCCTTGGACCAGGTCATGTAGGAGGACCAGCCCACATGCTTCTTATGAAGCTCCTTCACATCCGGGATCACGCCGATCTCTCCGATCAGCACCAGCTTCGGCTCCCCCGGAATCCGCTCCATGGCCGCATACTCTTCCTGACGCGCCGTGTGTTCATGCGCCTCCGGATACATGTCTCTGGAAATGATATCCACCACGTCATCTCCGGGATAGAATTCCGCATGCTCCGCGTTCCATACCCAGATCAGATTCGTCAGATGGTGCACCTCCGTGAAACGTTTGTACATGATGCGCCAAAGACGCTTTGCCGGCTCCGCGCCTTCCCGTCCCCACCAGAACCAGGTACCGTCCATTTCATGGAAAGGCCGCCACAGAATGGGCACACCCTTTTCACAGAAGGGACGGAGCAGGCCTGCCATATGATCCAGATCCGAAAGCAGCGCCTCATGCTCCGGCGTTCCCTCGTTCACTGCCTGCCAGGCATCATATTCCGTATTCTTTGTAAAGAACGACTTCGAATGTCCGTACATGGGGGAGAACCAGTGCCAGGTAAAGGTGATCAGTCCTTTCTTCTCAGCCCATTCCCAGGCATGCCGCAGGGTATCGCGGTTTTCCCGTACCTCCGTCATGCACTCCTCATCCGTATCCTGTTCATTGATATTCGGCGAATAAGACAGGAGTTCAAAGCCCAGCAGCGCCGGTTCCTTCCCGGTCACCTCCCGGATCTTCGTCAGTTCCTCCATCTCCATCGTCTGTGTATGCTGCCCCGTTATGATCCGGTCTCCCGTGATATCCGCCAGGAACATCATCACGCTCCTGACACAGGGCTGCGATTCAATATTTGAAGGGAGATCCCATTTCCTTGTGCTTGCCATTGGCGGTTCCTTTCTAATCACCTTCTCCAATGCCAAAGATTACAGTCTTCACGAGGAAATGTCAACCTAATTTTTCCTATGATTGATTCCATACTTCGCGCATTTTGGTGCTCCGTGGCTTATGCACTCATACTACCGTTTTTACGCCATATGCCTCGTTTTCAGTCTCGCACGCTTTGTGATAATCATTCATAATAGAACACCTTCCCCCTTGGCCGAAACGGCAGCGCATGTCCCTTCGGGATAAGAAATGCATGCTCGCGTTTCACGGTAAGGTCAGATTCGATCCAGCCGTCCGTAATGATCAGGATCGGCCCATCCTTCGGAAAATCCTTCGCTGCCTCCAGCAGGTCCACTCCCGGCTGCAGCACGGTTCCGCCACGTCCCTGCACCTCCACACGTCCTGCCACCTCTTCCGGAGAAAGATACCCCACATCATAGGCATCCGCGTCGCAGAAGACCACCCGCATCTTCGGTACATCCTTTGCATCCGCATAGCTGGCGATCGCTCCCAACGCGATTCCGATATCCCGGACAGACATGGAACCGGAGGTATCAATCACCACTCCAAAGGTCCGGCCCTCCGTCAGACTCTCATCCAGAATATAACGCGGCCGCGGAATATCCGGTGTAGACGCCTGGCGACGGCTGGGACGTGCGTAGGTTCTGTGCTTCTCCAGCGGCGCAAACCAGTCATCAAACCATTTGGCGAGCTCCACATCCCAAGGAATCGGCGGCATGGCCAGCGCCCGGATTTCTTCCATCAGGCCGGCCGGAACCAGTCCGCGTCCCGAAGAGACCTGATACTCCAAACCCTGCATAAGCGCATTTTTACAGTACTCTTCCATCGAAACAGCGCCCCCGGATAAGACCTGCCCCGGTTGGCCGCTGCCCAGGATGTCTCCCTTCCCGTATCCGCGAAATGTCATCAGCTTCTTCGCCGTACGGATCGTTCGGGCCAGCTCATCATAGATTTCCTCCGCAGACAGGCCCGCCAATGTCTCATCAAAAAGCAGACCCTGCTGCGGCATCAGTCCGATGTGCATCTCCCTAAGCCATGCGTTGATCACGTAGTCACAGGCTGCGTTCCAAAGTTCATGATCCCGTCCGTTCCTGCGTCCCGCATGATCCAGCCCCGCATGAAGATACTCATGCGCCAGAACAAATTTTAATTCCTCAAAGGAAAGATTTGCCGCCGGATTCACGTAGATCTCACCCACAGATACATCCACCGCCGCCACAGCGATCTCCTGTCTCTGACAGATCACCGGATCTTCGATGATCTTAAAATGCGCCGCCAGTCCTCCCAGCAACGGATAGCTGTTGATGAACCAGGATGCAGCCCTGTGTGCCGGTGTATCCGGATTCTCCGAAGCCGTACTGCTCGCCTCGCGCAGCACGCTTCGCACGGAGCTCTGCACCGCCGCGGCAAACTCTGCCTCATAGCCGGACAACGTCCGAAGCCTCCAAGGCGTCTTTGTTGTCCAGATCTCCTCCAGATTCCGGATATCACAGTTTCCCTTTCCGAAAGTCCCCAGGATCGCATATTTCTCCGTCTCCCCGTCATGGGAGATCAGATACTCGTAGATGGCCTTCTCATCCTTCATGCTTCCGGGAAACTCGTGGAGCACCTCTGCCGATGCCGGTTCTCCCGGAAAACGGATATCCCGAAGAAACCTCGTCACATAGATATCACAGGCCACGTTCCATGTCCGAACCTCCACTCCCTGCGACACCTTCGCCGGATTCACATGCCCCAGTCCAAGATGCAGCAGCAGATGCGCAAAAACATACGCCCAGGCCTCTGGGGTCTGGTTTCGGTTTTTACAGACCGTAATCCCTCCAAACGGCGTGACACAGGCTGACCCCTCCACGCCCTTCGGAAGCTCCACCATGGTCCATGGATACAGTGACTTAAACAGCACCCCAAAAAGAGGGTGGCTCCGGATCAGAGCATAGCCCTCCTGGATATGCTGCTCCGCAACGGACAGCTTCGGACCGGTTTTCTTCTTTTCTTTTCCCATAGTAAATACTCAAAAGTAAAGGATGCGTGATTCGTTTTTATTTCCGGATCAGGCGCGGCAGATCGCGCACGATTTCCAGCAGAAACCAGTCCGGCAGGGTCTTCCCTCCATCGTCAGACACCACCAGCTGTGCCAGTTCAAAATTGATTGCCGCCAATTCCTTCATCAGTGCCTTCGCGCGGTGAGTCAGCTGCTGCTGATCCGCATTCATGCTCTCCTTTTCCTTCGGGAGGTCCAACAGGAGCCGATCCCGGAAGGACTGTGCCAGGAAATACAGCACATCCCGATCTTCCGGTGCCGACGGCCAATGTGCCTCGCCCTTGATGATATCCGACAGCAGGTTCTTATTTCCCAGCTGCTTTGTAAACGCCAGGAACATCCCCGCATGATTCGGAGATACACAGCCGTAAGCCAGACGTTTCAGCGTTTCAGAGGTCGGCGAGATTCCGGCCTTATCATACTCACGGATCAGATCACTCAACATATGCCAGGAGCGCGGCGTGGAAAACGGTTCTTCCGTCTTCGGCGGTGCAGCAAACAGATGCTCCGGACGAATACTGATATATTCCGTGATCCAGGGATGAATGCCCTCCGTATACGCCCAGTCCAGCCACTGCTTCGTATTTACGCGCAGCTCCACATGGAACATACGGTTCACCAGTGCCGAGGACATGGTCTTTACGATGGCGCTGTCCTGCGTTCGGTTTCCGGCTCCGACCACTACACTGCCTTCCGGCAAATGATATTCCCCGATCCGCCGCTCATAGATCAGACTGTAGAACGCCTTCTGCACCTCCTGGGAGCAGGCGTTCAGCTCATCCAGAAACAGCACATAGGGTGACTTGCGCGCAATCATTTTCGGAGGAAGAAACTCCGACACCTCATCCCGGATCCGTGGGATGCCGATGATATCCTCCGGTGCCAACTGACTGCCCAGAAGCGACACGCACTCCATGCCGCAGTCCGCAGCGAATTTCTCCACCAGCGCCGACTTTCCGATCCCCGGTGCCCCCCAGATAAAGACCGGCCGCACCGGCGCAACATTCAACAAAATATCCGATAACTCCTCCTGAGTTACCTGTACAGGTAAATTCATAGATAGTTCTCCATTCCATACTTCGCGCGCACGCGCGCTACGTAACGAATCATATCGCGCGTGTATATCGTTTTTTTGCTTCACACTCCGATTTCAGTCCGCGCTTCATGTTTTTCGTCTTTATATATAATTACCTTCATGCTTCCTCCGCTGATTTGTTCCGATTTTACCACACATCTGCCTCTCGGTCATTTCTCTCAATATCGTAACACACCGCAGTCCTCCGGTCATTATACCGTAAATATAAAATGTGCCGGGCAAGACACTTCCTCCCCGGCACAGGTTCACTCACAGTGTAAGTTCCATATATGAGATTTACACATCCGCGATTCTCATTTTCAAGCTTTACACTTCTGTGTTCTCCGCCTCTGCGTTCTCCGGTGCCGCATTCTCCGCTTCGACACTCTCATCCTCTGAACCCTTCACTTCGGCACTCTCATCCTCGGCACTCTTCGCTTCTTCGGTTCCAGCATCAGCCTCCCGCCTCTGACGGTCCATATCCAGCAGTTCCCAGATCGAGCGCGGCTCATAATCCATGTACGGCATCATGCATCCGACGTTAAACGCCTTCAGCTCGCTCTTCCCTGTCCGGCGGCCGCTGTAATCCGTTGCATTCATTTCTGCGAGACAACGCTGGAAATAAACCTCTTCCTCGGAGTTGTGCACATGTCCGTAGAGCAAAATGGTTCCTCGATGCTGGTGCTTCCACATCAGGATCGGGTAATGGCAGAGAACCAGCTTTACATTCTGCCCACGGAATCCGTCGCTCACTTCCTTGTAATCACAGATTTCTTCAAAGAGCTGTCTGTACATGGGATCCCTGAGGTCATCATGATTCCCCTTGACCAGGACCTTATGTCCCTTCAGACTCCCTACATACTCGATGCATGTCTCCGCTGACGCATGCATGGCCACATCACCGACAATGTATACCGTGTCGGCCCGTGTCACCTTCTTATTCCACTTCTCCCGGATCTTCTCACCCATCTCCGAAACATTCGCAAACGGCCGATTGTCATAGTTCCGTCCGGCCATGGTCACATTTCTGTGAAACAGATGAAGATCACTGATGTAGTAATTCAAATTTGGACCTCCGACTCAATTCAGATAAAACAGTTTCTCATCATCCAGGCGGATGCAGGCCAGATTTGCTTCCAGGTTCCAGGAACGGAACACGCACCCGCAGTCGATATTGATGAAACGCTTGTTCCCACGTTCCTCAAAGAACACCTGCCCGTGGTTATAGAAATCCCGTTCGACAATGGTGGGCGTGTGGCCGAAAACGATGGTGGCATTCTCCTCCCCATAATCCATGCCCTCTTCC
>JAILAR010000127.1 GCA_024681515.1 Eubacterium sp.
CGTCTGATTCGAATTTTTGAAGGCGCTGAAGCCCGAGAACCCTTGATTTTACTGGGGAGAATAGAAAAAAGACTCCAGAAAAATCTGAAGTCCTCTGCGCTGGGGTACAAGGATTCGAACCTTGAAATGACGGAGTCAGAGTCCGTTGCCTTACCATTTGGCGATACCCCAAAGATGTTCACAACGGATGTTATTATATATTAGTGTGTGGCAAATTGCAAGTGTTTTTTTAAAAAATTGGAAAAACGTTTTTTTGAGTCGGGCAAATGGAAAAAGACGGTTTCGTGACTGATTACATAGACACGGCCCCCTGCTATATGTTATAATTAGTTACTTATGGGATGTGTGTCCGTCCGGGTGTAATGGAACAGGGATACACATATGGGGAGTGATGGTGCGCGGAATGCGTATCCGTTACAAAAGTGAGGGGGGGCTCGTTATGGATCAGGAGAGAATCCGTCACAATCTGACTGAACAGTTTACGGAGCGGATGTCCGGTGGGGCATTTGCCTATCGTGCATCGGAAGGGCATGAGCTTCTGTTTGCGAACCAGAATATGGTGCGCCTTTTTGAATGCGCCGATTATGAGGAGTTTGTGGAATTTGTCGGCAACAGCTTCGACGGGATCGTGGATACGGCACAGGTAGGTGCGGTGCAGAAGGACATCGAACTGCAGGTTTCCGGCGCGCAGAACCGTTCCGGCCATATTATTTTTAATATCCGTACAAAGAAAGGAAATGTCCGTCTGATCGAGGATCACTGGACCTATGTGTCCGATCCGGAGGAAGGGGACATTTTTTATGTGTTCGTTGTCTCCAGAGATTTTGAGATGACGGGAACGGATCTGGATCCGGTCACCGGCCTTTACGGAAGAAATGAATTCGGCAGCTATGTGGCAGGGATGATCCGAAGGGCAGAGGGACTGGAACTTACCGATTATTCGATCCTGTATCTGAACCTGGTGAATTTCAAACTTCTGAACATCAACCGCGGTGTGGATGAAGGAGACAAATGTCTGCAGACCGTTGCGGACGTGCTTCGGGAGGTGTTCAGCGATTCCTTCATCGCGCGTCTGGGAGACGATCATTTTGTTGTCTTTGCGAAGCAGGACGGCATCGTGGAACGGGCCGAGGATGCCGAGAAGAAGTTCATGGACCTCTACGGTATCCGCAGCAATGTTACCGGGAAGATCGGTATCTACCGTCTGGTCCCGAACCCGGATATGGACGTAGAGGCGGCAATCTCTCTTGCGAAGGTTGCCTGCGATTATATCAAATATAACAGCAAGAAGAATATCGTAGAGTACTCGGAGGAACTGGCGGAGGAGATCACCACCCGGGAGTATGTGCTCCGTAAGGTGGATGAGGCCATCGCAAATGACTGGATCAAGCTGTTCTTCCAGCCGGTGATCCGGTCGCTGACCGGAGAGCTTTGCGGCATGGAATCTCTGGTGCGCTGGGATGACCCGGAGATCGGTTTCCTGCTTCCGGGAAAATTTATCGAGATCCTGGAGACAGAGCGGGAGATCACCAAGCTGGACTGCTACGTGGTGGACAAGGTCTGCCGCTGTGTCCGTGAACGTGTGGATGCGGGACTACCGATGGTTCCGGTATCGGTGAACTTCTCACGGCTGGACTTCATCATGAAGGATATGCTTGCCGTGGTGGAAGAAGCGGTCGCAAAGTACGACATTCCCCGGGATTATATTCATATCGAGATCACCGAAAGCATGATCGCGTCGGATGAAGGCCTGATGCGGGATGTGATCACAAACTTCCGGAAGGCAGGCTATGAGATCTGGATGGACGATTTCGGCAGCGGGTATTCTTCCCTGACACTGCTGAAGGATTACCAGTTTGACATGCTGAAACTGGATATGCGTTTCCTGACGCCTTTCACGGAGAAATCCAGAGATATCATGCGCTCCGCGGTGACCATGGCAAAGGATATCGGTATCCGGACGCTGGCCGAGGGCGTAGAGACGCTGGAACAGGTGGAATTCCTGAAGAAGATCGGCTGCGGACGGCTGCAGGGTTACTATTACGGACGGCCCGAACCCATCGAGGATATGTTCGCCCATCTGATGGAGAAAAATGTACTGGTGGAGCAGAGAAAATGGCGGCATTTCTATGATGTGGCCAGCTTCAATATCCGCGTGACGGACACTCCGCTGGAAATCATAGAAGACGACGGGACCAATTTCCGTACGCTTTTCATGAATCGGGCTTACCGGGAACAGATCTTTTATTTAGGTCAGAATCTGGACATGAGTCTGGAGGAGATCGATGACAGGATCTATCGTGTGGCGTCTCCGCTTCAGGAAAAATACCGGGAATTTGCAACGGTAATCGAAAACTCCGGGAAGCTGGAAACATTTTACTATACGCATAGCGGAAATTATCTCTGCTTCCGCGGGCAGTCGCTGGTGGAGTGTGCAGGGCATCATATCATCAAGGGATACATCTTTAACCTGACCATGGATCCGAATGCGGGTGAGATCGAACGCCTGGATGCAAAGCTTCGGGAGATCAACCAGCTTTACGAGGAGGTGCATCTGTGCATCCTTTCGGAAGAAAAGATGGTACCGCTTCTCGGAAGCTTTAAATACGTCGATAAGCAGATGGCGGAATCGCATCCCATCGTGGAGGTTCGGGAGCGGTTTATGAACACCGTTCTGTTCCCGACGGAGAAGTCAAAATACCTTCGTTTTACGGACATTCCTTCCGTACGGGAACGAGTGGAGGCGACAGGAAAGGGCTATATCACCGAAGTGTTCCGTTTTAAGCAGCTGGACGGAAACTATCAGCGGAAAGAGATCAACATCATGATGGTGCCGGGAACGGACGGAAATGAATTCCTGTACTGTGTGCGGCCCTATCAGATGACGGTCATCGGTATGGAGAAGGAGGACACGGAGATCCTCCGGAAAGAAGGCAGTCAGGATCCGGATGCTGCCCGTCGGGTGGAGTATGCGAAGCTTTGGGAAAATGTGATCTGGAATTCCAATCTGAAGGTGTTCTGGAAGGATAAGGAACGCAGGTTCCGGGGTGTCAGTCAGGCATTTTTGGATTACTATGGGATCGATTCCGTGGAAGAACTGCTGGGGAAGACCGATGAAGAGATGCGCTGGCATGTGGATGACCGGAACTATCAGGCCGATGAATGGGAAGTACTGCTCCGTGGAAATCGTGTGATGGATGCAACGGGACAGTGTATAGCCCGCGGTGTGATCCGGGATATCATCTGCAATAAGATGCCGATCTATGATAATAATCAGATCGTCGGTCTCGTGGGATTCTTCATGGATCGGGAGGAGCTTGCAGGGCGGATCCGTTCCAAGATAGAACCTACAAACCTGGATCCGGCAACGGGACTTATGAATGCCCATTCCTTCATTGAAGCGATGATCGATTATGCGATCCGATACAACGATCAGCATCGGGGCTATGGGATGATCCTGCTTCGAAACAGCAAACATACCCGTATCGTATCTACCTACGGTGAGGATTTCGGGAATCGGGTTCTGCAGAAGCTGGGAGAGGAGATCACAATGGTGACCGGCCGTACCTGTGCCGTATCCCGTACGAAAGAGTCCGTCTTTGCGGTCCTGACCTATGCGGATAAGAGAGAGGAGCTGGAGGAACTGGCAAAGAAGCTGGAAAACCGTCTCGCCGGAGTCAATCAGGTGGATGGGAATCCGGTAACACTTCGTATCCGGACCGCGATCCAATTCAGAGCAGATGAGGGTGTTACGGACGAAAATATCTATGAACGGGGACTGCAGGAGATCCTTTTCTGACAGGAGATCATGCAGATCCACGAAAATATTGAAACAGGAAGTATGGAATGAAGATTGGAACATGGAATGAATTGAAGATCAGCCGTTTCAAGGATTTTGGAGCGTATCTGACGGACGGTACGGAGGAAGTGCTTCTCCCGAAGAAGCAGATTCCTTCGGGCGCAGCTGTGGGGGATGATCTGGTTTGCTTTGTATATCGCGATTCGGATGACCGTCTGATCGCAACGATGGAGAAACCGTTACTTACAGCCGGAGAGATCGGCTGTCTGACAGTCAAGGATGTGACCGGCATCGGTGCATTTCTGGACTGTGGACTGGAGCGGGATCTCTTCCTTCCATTCAAGGAGCAGACGGTAAAGGTGCAGAAGGGAAAGGCATATCCGGTTCGGATGTATGTGGATAAGACCGGACGGCTGGCGGCTTCCATGCGGCTGTACGGGCATCTGTCCGCAGAGCATCATTTCCGGAAGGGCGATCACACGAAAGGTGTGGTATATCAGGTTCGGCCGGACTTTGGAGCACTGGTGGCCGTGGAAATGAAGTACAGCGGCCTGATCCATGCCAGCGAGCTTTATGACAGGATCAACGTCGGAGATCAGGTGGAAGTGCGGATCGTGACGGTCCGTTCGGATGGTAAACTGGATCTGGCGCTCCGGGATGCGATTCCGCAGCAGATGAAGGAAGATGCGGAAATGGTGGCGGATGTGATCCGCAGCTACGGAGGTACCCTTCCCTTCACGGATAAGGCAGATCCCGAGCGGATCAAAGCGGAATTCGGCCTCAGTAAAAATGCCTTTAAGCGTGCGGTGGGACGTTTGCTGAAAGAGGGCAGAGTGAAGATTTTGGAGGATTCCATCGAGCTGACCGGGGAGCATAAATGATCCTTACGACAGTTACGAACTGATCCTTCGCAAATTATAACATCGGTTATAGAATTATATGATAATCTCACGGAGCGGCGGAACCCGCAAAGTGTGGAATAAAAAGGGAGAATAATTATGAAAGACATCGTATCGACACCCAAGGCACCCGCAGCCATCGGACCCTACTCACAGGCGGTAAAGGTCGGAAATCTGGTTTTTACTTCCGGCATGATCCCCATCGATCCTGCTACCAATACACTGGTAGAAGGCGGGATCGAAGTACAGGCAAAGCAGGCGTTTGAGAACCTCTCGGCGCTCCTTACCGCAGCAGGCAGCAGCCTTCCGCAGGTTGTAAAGACCGTGGTCTTCATCAAGAACATGGACGATTTTACAAAGGTAAATGAGATCTATGCAACCTACTTTACGTCGAATTATCCGGCAAGAAGCTGCGTGGAAGTGGCGCGCCTTCCGAAGGATGTACTCATCGAAGTAGAAGCAATCGCGGGGATTTAGCTTCCATTCCGCCATCAGGCGGAATGAGAAGCGTATGCGCCCATCACCGAAGGTGATGCCCGAATGAAGTGAGGGTTATGAGCCGGCTTCCTTGGCCGGCTCATAAGGCAGAGAGGAGAGTTATCATGGCAGCCATACGTACGTATGATGCGACAACGATCGGAAGCCAGGAGGTCCTGGCGGTTGTAAAGAAGAGACAGAAGCCGGCAATGATCCTGTTCTGCGTCCTGTCCGGAATCCTTCTTCTGCTCGGGATCATCGGATTCGTGATAGAAAACTATGTACTTGTCGTAATTGCAATGTTTTTCATTTTACCGTTTCTGATCCCGGCGATCATCTTCATCGTTCGGTATACGCATCCGATGAAATGCAGACCGCTGAAGAAGAATCCGGTAGTTCTGCAGCAGGCGGACTGGATGTTCCGGAATATCACGTTCCAGAATGATCTGGTTGTGGTATCCCCGAATTTCTTCGCACCGAAGACGGATATCTCGGCGATCGTGCCGGTACAGGAGGTACTGCTTACCTATAAGCGCGTGGTGCAGACAAACTTCACCACCATGTATTTCTGGGTTATCGATACGGTACGGGGAACGACGCAGATCCCGTATCTGAAGAAGCAGGAGGAATTGGTGGCTCAGAGCGTGGATATCATCATTCCGCTGTGCCCGCACATCCGTGTCGGACATAATCAGGAGAATCTGAACTATCGGGAATACATGAAAGCGATGTGGGAGCAGACCCAGATCAATCAGGGGCAGCAATAAGACATAAGTGATAAGATATAAGACATAGAAGAACCGGGCTGGATGACAGCCCGGTTCTTTGATATTGTGCGCCTGGCGGCGCACGTTTCTAACGGGTGAGAGTCCCGAGTCCGCCCGACAGTGGGAAGGACATAGCCGAACAGCAAGGGTGTC
>JAILAR010000151.1 GCA_024681515.1 Eubacterium sp.
ATATCCCTGATACATATCCATGGCGTTGATGACATCTTTGGATGTACCGCCAAGCGTTACAACCTGTCCGCCCAAAGCCTGTGTGACATGCGTATACTCTCCATGGGGATCCACGAAGATAATGTCCCCGTTGGTAAGAAGAGCTTCCAAAACTGCGATCAGCTTCGTCAGGAACGACTTTCCGCTTCCCGTAACTCCCAACACCCACTCATTTCCATTCGGGAGCAGCCGGCGATCGATCATAACCTCCTGACGGTTCTCCTCATGGACACCATACGGGATACCGGTCGGATGGTTGATCGCCACTGAGTTAAACGGCATCAAAGCCGCCTGATTCTCCGTGGTAACATCCCGGAGGTTCTGAACGAATCTTGGCCCATATGGAAGCACCGTATTAAGACCTGCCATCTGCTGGAATCCCATTACCTGGATCTCGCAGCCACACTCATAACCGGTCTGCGTGATTGCCTCCGTGTAACTGTCCAATTCAGCCACTGTTTCTGCCAAAACAACGATGGATACATTCGACAGAAATATCTTCTGATTCCGCTCATCCACATCCTCGTTATAGGTGCTGACCACCTTCTGATCCTTCTTATACCGGAGTGGAGGCATGGAATACCTCTTATCCGATCCCCCAGGTCTTCTCTGCCAGCGGTCGAGATTAGATTCCGCTGACATTTCGGAGTCCTCCAAGAACTTCCAGATGGATTCCGGACTGAGCGGTACGATATCCACGCTGATCATCATATTGGCTTTCAGATCCATCAGTTTAGAGAGTGTCTCCACCTTGAGCGACCTTCCCCAGTCTCTGAAGAAAAGCACCCGTCCTACCTTCTTATGGATCTCGAAATCCTTCATGTGGAAATGAAGGAAGTCCGGGCAGACATAATCCCTCCATGACGATTTTCTCTTAGTCGCTGCCGCAAGGTCAAAGTCATAGAATGGCTCATCCCCGGAGCGATAGAAATCAAAGAATATCCGCATACGCTCTTTCGCATCCAGTCTTGTAAGCCCTGATCCCAGACGGCTGGCAAACCGCTTTCCAAAGCTCTTCTGGAAATCTTCAAAGGACTGCTCTGCCAGTTCCGGTGTTTTCTTGCTTATTGTTACCGTGATGAACTTCTCCTGGATCAGTCCCGCGGCAGCTGCCCTGTGATGACGCCGGATGGCATTATACTCCTGCCGGAGATTGTCATATCCGTCCCCGACATCCGTAGGAAGTACCACAAAATCAGACTGCAGGCGGCTTACATTCCGGTTGAACATGGTCAGCTTGTAGGTCGATACCCTGCTGTCCAGACTGTTCAACACATCGGAATACGCCATAAAGAAATCCTCCTGGTCTTCATCTGACCCGGACAGGAAGTCCACATCCTTAAGCTTATAGGTTGAGGAGTAAATATCTCCACCAAACGAAAGCATGCCGGAGGCGTACAGTCTTGCCTTCGGCATGGTGTGCTGGATGGATCGAACCTTATGCGGTACCCCCATCAAATGTCTTTTCTTCTCGATCATAGTTTTTCATTCACCTTCTTCCACTCCTCCGATTTGAACATCAGAGGTTTCGAGTTCCTGTAACAATGGATCGCCGCCCGAAGCAGATGCAGCCCTTTAAGGCCATACACCGGTTTCAGTGCAATCAGCACAAAAGGCAGTGCCGGTATGGAACAGATCAGTCCCTTAAACATCCCGATATCCGGAAGGATCAACACCACCCCCAGGGAAGCCAGCATCCCAAGGAAGATATCTGCTACCTGCCAGAGTTCAAAGCCAAAGAACACCTTCTCCTTTACAGCTCCCAACTCGGGATTTATCTTTATCGCCTGCATAATTTGCCTCCTTTAAATGCCAAATATCTTATGAACCAATTTCTCCGTTCCCTTCAGCATGCCAAACAGCATCATGAACAGGAACGCCATTTCCGCAACGTAACTGAAGACATACCCTCCAAGGCTGTCTTTAATCTCTACAAGCCGCTGATATTCTTCGATTTCCTCCGGTGTGAGTATCGTACTACCCAGCATCATTGACATATTATTCGTTGGAATAATTCCCCGATCCAGAAGATACATATTCGGATCCTGATAATTCTCTAAAGCAGAGTCCAGTCCTGATAAAGTCCCAATGAACTTCGTGAAGATATACAGCACCAGAACAACGATCAGTGCCTCCAGTACCACGGACAGGAACGACTTCACAAAGTTGTAGAATACAAACCGTGTCGGCTTACCGATTGCCGTCGAGATCGGAAGCGGCGAAATGGCGATCATCAAATACAGATTGAACAGCCGTCCATACACCGTCAGCAGAACGCCGATGGTCGAAACTACAATGAAGATAGCTCCGATCAGAACCACCACAAAGAGCAGAATCCCTTCGCCCAGGCTCATACTGTCTACGGCAACCTTCAGATTATCCGGGACCGTTACGCTGAATATGGAGTTGCCATTTGTCGTAAGCATCCCGGTCACATTCATCAGCTTCTCAGTCATCCCCTGACCGATTTTGATACACTCCAGAAGAAGGAACTTCCCGTAGTAAAGAACCGCATTCGTCAGCACTATCTCGATCAGGAACTGCACCCAG
>JAILAR010000037.1 GCA_024681515.1 Eubacterium sp.
GCAAGTCGGAGTATTAAGGATGCCTTTCAAGGCGTTACCCTATCATTCGACATTTCGTGTATTTAGTTCTCCAGCTTCTGTTAATTAGCGAGCTGTGCCATAGCTTTTCACTATGGAACGTGTCGCACCTCCCTTCGGGTCAGTACAGACGATATTGCTGTTCATCTGCATGATATTCGGCATGATGAAACCTCTGGATTTCATACGGCCGGCCCCACCCAGGATCAAGGTATTGATGTTCTCACACTTCGTATCCATGGCTACTTTTACCTTGTCAGAAAAGAGGATATTCTGTCGATAGAGATTAACCCTGTTCCGCTTTCTCAGTTCTGCTTTTCTTTTCCTTCGCTCCCTTTTTGTCTCCCCATCCACTGCCTTCAACTCTGCACGGTTAGTTTTTCTGTCCTTCCTGCTCCATCTAGCCTTTAGTTTCCTTCCAAGTGAACTGGCAGAAACCCATTTTGCAGAACCATGCTCTTCTCCATATCGTGTATTCTTCAGAGAAGTGATAATCAGAAACCAGATCACCACATATGCCACCGTGAAAACAAAGCATACAGGCAAGGTATGACGGTTCCAAGTTATCTGGAAGGAATGTGCTGATACCTCGTCCGTAAGGAAGTCAATGAACGCGACCAGATTTCCTCCCGGAAAGGAGGAAAGCCGGATCATCAGAAGCAGAAGCACCGGATACATGATCACGGAAAGAAGTGTCATCATTCGTTTACGCTGCAATAACATAGCCTACCTCCTTATGCCTGGATACTGTCTCTGGGCTGATATCCCCTTTCTCCCGTCGGATTCACAGCATTACCCTGTCCGAGAAATCGTTTTTGCTGCATCCCGCCTTCATCAATCAGTTTGCTGATTTTCTGCAGGGAATAGTCCATTCCTTCCAGGATCTTCATCAGATCCTGAGGTCTTCCTTCCGGCGGATGTACCACATCCAGCTTCGGAGGCTCAATCCCATATCTGGTACATACCGCAAAGGAAATAGCCTGTGATTCTATCCCGTGCCTGTCACGGTTATACTCAACCGATGCATCCTTTCCTTCTTTCTTTATCATCCGCATCTCATTTTCATGCAGATAGAAATGAGAGAATTCCCGGAGCAGCCCGTAACACACATGTTCCTCACTCTTAAAGCCACCCGTCACTTCGATAATACCTTTCTCCGGATTATAGGAAGCCCTGCGGTTATCCACCAGCGGATTATCACTGAACCGAACCGGACAGGGCGGATACATCAGCAGCCGTTCCGCAAAGAATCCTGCATTCGGGAAATGTTCAAATGCTTCAGGCTGCATATCCGTTGAAGACACATCGTACATCACTCGTTCTGTATAGTGTCCCTTCTCCCTGGGAACCTGCTGAATGTTATAAATCATGGCTCCTTCATCCAGAATCGTGAACCCGTCCTTCTCCCAGGCTTCTCTCGTCCGGATAATTGTTGCCCTTGGATTGTATCCATATACGAGCAGTTTATTTCGCATGGAGACATCCGTACGCATACCGGCCAGATAAGTAAGGAACTCCTTCAGGTTATCCGGTGATTCCAGGTGATGGCGCACACTGCCATCTACAAAGTCATATAACTGTTTCACAAAATCCTCTGCCATATCACGCCTCCATTCCTTTATCCTTCGAAGGAAGTAGATCAGAAAGCTCTGCGGACACCTTAACATCTGGGACTTTATCTCCAATGGATTCTGCCGATTCTTTATCATCGGAAAGCATATTTCCAAGTAGCTCCGCAGCTTCTCCCTGCTTTCGTTTTTCTTCCTCTACCAGTTCATCTCCCATCAGATTCGGCATAATCCCTGCTACGGTCTGTGCACCAGCCTGAGCTGTATTCTGATTGGAATTCTGTTTCTCCGCCTCATCAATATAACCGTTCAGTTCCTTAACCACTGACGGGCGGTTTGCCTGATTGAGCGTCCTGTATGAAGCGTCGGACAGAGATGATTCTTCCGACGCTTGCGTAGGGTTTGCGCTGTTGTCCTGCTGCGAAAGCATTTTACTGAGAAGCGACCTCGCATCCACGACGCGGTTCTCTTCAACCGTCTGCGGATCCACATGTACCGCACTACCTTCCACCTCGATCAAGTGGAACTTCTCGATCACACGGTTGATCTTGCTGGCATCCTCAGCCCGGACCAGCAGGTCATAGACTTCTCCTTGAACATCTTCGTCTGTCCGTCTTACTACACTGTACAGGATACCGTAATCCTTCGCTTCTTTCGCGAACCTCTGATAGTTTGCTTCCCCCTGCAGGGTAAATACCTTCAGTTCTGAACCGGACTGAAGTAATGTCTTCAGCCGGAGTTTTCCGCTCTGCTTTGCATTCGGATCCATGGCCGCAGCAACAAAACGTGCCACGCTGAGTGCCGCCTTTCCGCCGAGGCCTAAGATAAATGTACTTCCCATGATCACAACCCGTGTGATCATTTCAGCTGCCTGTGCTCCGTTATCCATACTGACTCCTTTCCCTACTGATCCCGGTCTGCCGGGTTCTGCTTCTCCTGTACGGGTTTCCGATGCTCAGTCCGGAACGAACCCGATCCAGTTTCTTCTCTTTCGCATCCATCTCACCCATTCTTCTGAGAATCCCCTTTTCACTCCGGAGATTCTTATGCATCTTTCGTATCGATGCTTTTATATTCACCAGCTGCTCTTCTGCGGACTTTTTCTCTTCCGGATTACTGACCTGAAGCATCCGTTCCAGATTGATCTTGCTGCGATACAGTTTGTTCATTTCCTTCTGATCCTGCATTTTTCGCTCTTTCAACTGATCCACTGTACTGATATCTGAGTAAATTAGGAACTTGCTCTCCTCGATATACTGATCCAGTTTCGTCAGTTCCTCCCGCAAAAGATAATGCGTTCTGGCGATCTGCGCCGGAGATTTGTGGTAGCCGATACGAAAAAGGAAGCCAAGGTACCTGACCTGAATACCTTTCGGCTTTCCTGCAGGTTTATGCCTTCGCTTCCCTCTTTGTACCATTTCCCGGTAAATCTTCTTTGCTGCGTCTTCCTCCGTCAGTTCTTTTCGCTCGGGTACGATCCCATGCTTTTCGATCTGCTGCGCAATGTCGTCCAATGAGTATTCTTCACCGAAACGACGATCCAGACGGATACATGTGCTGTGGCCATAAGGAAATACCCGAAGATACTTCCCGGAATCATCGATACGATACCCTTTGGCCCGCATGAGCGACATCCATTCTGTTAGTGAGTTTGATGCCTGGATACAGCAATCCACATCCTCTTTC
>JAILAR010000174.1 GCA_024681515.1 Eubacterium sp.
TCTGTGCTTGTTTTAAATTTTTATTCCTGATGGGTGTTTTGCAGTTTGATGCATTTCAGATTTCTTTCTGTTTCATAAACACACAAAAAACCATTCTGCATTATACCACAGGACCTGCACTCACGCACGAGTAAAATAAAAAGAAATAAAAAGAAATAAAAATAATCCTAACTGCCCGGGAAGCAGTTAGGATTGAGAATGAGAAAAAGAAAGGTGTTGGCTTTCTTATTAACAAATTTGTTAACAAATTGATTAACAAATTGATTATAAAATGAATGTTATCTGTATACCGGAATAAACAGATAGCCGCCTGCAGTGATATGATCTCCGTGAAGCTGGTTGATGGACTTCACTTCATCAATAAATACACTGTAATCCTTGTATGGTTCGCCATACTCTTCTGCCAGGGACCAAAGCGTATCACCGGGCTGAACCTGGATACTGGTGAACTGTTTTTCCTTGATCGTGGATGCTTCCACGTCCGGAGTGTTCGAACTTTTACCGAACAGAAGGATTGCAATACCGATCACGATCAGGAGGATCCCAACAACTGTGATTAATGTGCGGTTCCGAAGATGGCGATACAGCGTATTCTGCTGATCATATTTTGTATGACGATTTTTATTATTGATTTTATAATTGTATGTATTGTGTTTATTCGTGTGCCGATCATGAGAAATATATTTGTGATTATAAGCGTATGCTTCGTACATAATATCACCTCCGAAAACATCTGTTCGATTCGTTGTGATATTAATATAGCAAACGTTCGTTCGAATGTCAATAGTTTTATTCGATTTTGCACTTTAATTTCGAATACGCATTCGAATCATTCTAATCTGTTGTCCATCTGGAGGGAAAAGGAAGGATCACTCCTCTTTCATCAGATCTGTCATCCGATTTTATAACCTCATCTACATCCTCTTCTATAATTTCTTCAACATTCTCTTCTATGATTTCGTCTGCGTTTTCTTCAATGATCTCATCTGCGTTCTCTTCAATGATCTCATCTACATTCTCTTCAATGATCTCATCTGCGTCTTCATCTGTCATCTCTTCTGTGTTCTCTTCTACATACGCTTCTTCCGGATATCCTCCGCACAGATAGATATTTCTGGTACTGAGATATACTTCCGTCAGCAACCGACGAAATTCTTTTTTCACCGCCGAGGATCCCCTCAGTTTTTTTCCTCTGGTCAGTTTCTTTTCGATATCCGTTACGGATGTACCACGTCGAAATTGCTGATAGATCATGATCATCAGATCATCCACATGATCCCCTTTTCCCGAACGATAATACAATGAATCCGCATGCAGTTCCGAAGACAGATCTTCGTGATCCTTTAAAAACAATCTGAGTGTTTTGTAGGAAAAAAGCTTACCCGGGTATCCCTTTTCCTGGAGAACCTGGATCTCATCTTCGTTCAGAATACTGAACGGAATCTTTCTCCTCTTTTTCAGGATCGTCTTATATTCCCCGCTGTACTTCATGTCCAAACTGATAAAGTTATCTCCCTCACGGACACACGGATTAAACTTTTCGGGAATACGATTCAGTAGGCGTTGCAGTCTTTCAGGCGTTATCTCATTGTCTGCGAATTGATAGAGTTTCAGTAACACACTGAACGGAAAAATACCATATGTCAGTTCCCCGGCCCGCAGGCAGTACAGCAGGTCAAATGCTTCCAGATTGAAGTTTCGATAGCCGTCTTTGAAAAGCTTTCTGCATACAACTTCCAGATCTGCAGGTATTTCAACAAACCCGTCTTCATCCTCCATAACAAATCCGATGCTGAAAAAGGGACTCAGGAGCTGTCGTTCTTTTTCGGTTGGCATAAGAATCCTTTTCTCCAGCAGTTTTTCAAAAAGATCCAGTTCTTTCTGAGAACGGCAGAATAACATGGCACTGATCGTCTCCGGCTTTAAAAGTTCGGTGGCCATCTGTCTTGCAAAGTCAGCTTTTCTGGAAGCCGGCGTATGAAAGTCCCATGTCTTCGAGACGCTTCGAAGCGTTGATTCGTCACATTTTGTCAGCGCGTTGACAAGATTCGGCTTTTCCTGTTTTTTATCGTCATATGAACTCATATGGATCTCCCTGTTCTTCTTCGATCATCATGGTCGCTTACGGATTCAGACAATATCCCTTGGAATCGAAGAAATAGATTTTTTCGTCGATGAAATATGCATTGCTCTTTGCATACCAGCCGGACTTGTCGCCGTACCACCAGCCGCTGCTGTCCTTATGCCATTTGCTCTGATAAGGATAGGTCTGTGAGCAGTTGGAATTCAGCCACCAGCCCTTTATAAATTCATCCGAGCCTGCATAACCCGACTTATGGAAGTAGTACCATTTTCCGTCGATCAGCTTCCAGGTATCTGAAAGCTTCGTTTTATCCGAAAGCACATATCGCCACCCAAGGAGATTCTTCTTCCACTTTCCGGTGGGCGCTTCTTCATCCCATGCACCGCTCTTCGTCAGGTAATATCCCTTACGATAGGCATCCGCTTCCATGATACCCTTCGAATCAAAGAAGTACCACTTCCCGTCGATCTTCTGCCAGCGGTTCTTTGCCTGCCAGCCGCTGTCATCCACGTAGGTCCAGCCTTTTTGGGTCTTCTTCCATCTTCCGATCCCCTTATAGGTCTGGGTACCGTCTGTGTTGTACCAGATTCCCTTCACCCATTCATGCGAGTAAACCGGCTTTTCTTCCTCTTCTTCCCATGCATAATGGGATCTCGGATAGAAATTGATCCCGGCATCGTCGCCCTCCTGCACCTTCTTTCCCATCTGCAGAAGTTCAAAATACAGAGACTGCGTATCCGGTGCAAATCCGATATAATCCGCCTTCACATGCAGATCCGGCCGGTCAGACAGTGCCGTATTCCAGATGTCTCTGGCACCTGCAGCGCAGTTCCTGGTAAAGAGCGCATAGCAGTTATTCTTCGGATCGGACAGATATTTCTGCATCTCGGCAAATTCATCTGCCGTCAGTTCTACGGAATAATAGCTGTTCGGCATCTGGGAATCATTTCTCCGGAACTGATTGTACATTTCCCGGTTCACCTGCATACCACCTGCGGAGGTCCCGTCTGCCGGATTGATCCCGAGGATTTTTGCATACATATAGATCATCATCAGAGAGTTCACCATGCTGTCATAGGCTTCCTCTCCGTCGATCTCTTCTCCGTCCAGATATTTATGGATCTGTTCGATCAGTTTCTGTGTATCCGGGTCGATCTCAGCGATGGAGCCTTCCAGCGCCTTTACAACGTAGAGCAGGTGGCTGGATTCGAAACCGTAATTGGACATGCTGATGGTTTCACCGGCCTGAATGGAAATGGTTTCCGGCTCCGAGAACATGCCACGGTTGATCGCCTCATAATAAGACTCCCGATTTCCCAGATCCGGATCCTCACTGTACAGTGCCGGATCCGATGCATACTTCTCCGGATTTTTATCCGCATCGATCATCAGATCTATATACTTCTGCGTCGGTTTAAAATACGTATCGTAACTGATCTCCAGTTCGGTATCTTCATAAGCGGTAAATGAGATGGAACCATGACCGACTGTTTCCTTCGGAGTGATGGAACGCGCATGGATCGTAAGCCGTCCTACAACGCGATCTCCCTGATAATTTCCAAGGATCACTTTACATTCTCTGGAAACCGTATCATTTCCGGACCCCGCATATGCTGTTATGATCGCAGCAGCACCCTCCTCAGGGATATCTTCCTTTACCGTGATCCGACCGAAATCATTTACTTCAACGATGGAATCCGAAGATTCATAGCGGATACTCGGATCATAGATCTTCCCGGAGTAGCTGACTTTTGCATCCAGCTGATAGATATCGCCCTTTCGATCCAGGAAGATCTTCTCCGGCAGACCTTCGATGGTTGCCTTTGAAAATTCAACCTTGATATCCAGATCCTGATCAGCAATGATCGGTTTATCAGCGGTAATGGATTTGCCGTTTACGATGACCTTGGAGATCACCTTGCTGTCCATCTGTAACGTTTCGATGAATAGCCTGGTCCCCTTCTGAACGTAAAAGCCTGAAGACGTAAGATAGATCGGATTTCCATCCTCATCCGGATAATAAAGCACGTAATCCCATCCTTCATTGTCGAAGGTGATCTTCATCATATCGCTTTGATCTTTGAAAACTTCGATCAGAAAGCTTTTTCGACATATTCATTCTCACGGGTCCGAGCCGTCACCGTATATTTACCGGTTTTCTCAGCCACAAGTGTTTTATGGGATTCATCCCCATAACGGATCCCCGATGTGATGCCCGCGTCAGATTCATCAAGATACCACTGCAGGGAACTGTATCCATCGGCATGATCCTTCACCAATTCGGCATTATCATCCACATTCAGCGTCTCACCGACAACCACCTGGAGCTGCTTATTATTCTTTGCTTTTACCCGGGCGGTTTCGCAGCTGATCTTAAGCCAACATTTTCCAGCCGGCATGATAAAGGAATAGGCATCCTTTTCCGCATCATAATCATCATCACTGAAGATCGACTCCCCGTTTACAGTGATGTCATGTAAAACGGTTTCTTCTTCCTCGGAATCCGGATCCGTACTGATCACGGTGACTCCGGCTCTCATGGCACAGAGATTTCCGTCAGAATCCACCCATGCAACCGACGGATCTTCGGATTCAGCCGTCTGACCCTCTCCGATAAACCCGGAGCGGATCTCACCCTCTGTCATGGCGATCTCCTGTTCCTCCTTTGCATAAGCTGCGAACGCATTCCCGGGCAGAGACTGAATCGGAAAGATCACCGCAAGGATCAGAGCAAGAATGCATTTTGCCAGCCTGTTTGAGTGCTTTCGATGCTTTTCTTTCATGCAGTTCCTCCTTTTTCATAAGACAAAGCAATGACAAACAACTGTGTATTTTTGTAAACGATATCATGTATTTTACTGATATTTTGATTCTATCATAGTTTGATCCTTCTGAAAACAGTAATTCAACTACGATTCACACCCACAAAAATAACCACCCGAAAAACGACATTTTTTCAGGTGGTTATTCAATATAAAACTATATTCCCGTGATCTGAAATCTCTTGATAATTACTTCAGCAGCACGTTATTCATCACGCCTTCCAGATATTCCTGGCTTCCGGACATGGGCAGTGCCACGCTCTTCATCTCAGCTGCGCGGGCTGCAAGTTCTTCGAGCGTTGCCTCGCCTGCACGGATCTTCTTACCAAGATCTGTCTCAAAGCTTGCATATTTCTTCTCGATGAAGGCTTCGATGCGGCCGTCTTCGATCATTTCAGCTGCCTTGATAAGACCGTAAGCAAAGGAATCCATACCCAGGACGAATGCATGGAACATATCCTCGTAGGTATAGCTGGGTCTGCGGTTCTTGGAGTCGAAATTGAATCCGCCGTCCAGGCCGCCGTTCTTCAGCACTTCGTACATGGCCAGCGTGGTGTCGTAAACATTGCTGGGGAAGCAGTCCGTATCCCAGCCCAGCATCACATCGCCCTGATTTGCATCGATGGAGCCCAGCATGCCGTTTTCACGGCTGACACGCAGCTCATGCTGGAAGGTATGGCCTGCCAGTGTTGCGTGGTTTGCTTCGATGTTCATCTTGAAATCCTTGTCCAGACCGAACTCCTTCAGGAATCCGATGGCGGTTGCAGCGTCAAAATCATACTGATGCTTCATAGGTTCCTTCGGCTTCGGTTCGATGAGGAAGGTTCCGGTGAATCCGATGCTGCGTCCAAAGTCCCGTGCCATCCGCATCAGAGTTGCGATATTCTCCTGCTCAAACTTCATCTTCGTATTGAGAAGCGTTTCATAGCCTTCGCGTCCGCCCCAGAAGACATAACCGCGTCCGCCCAGTTTCACGGTGATCTCGATGGCCTTCTTGATCTGTGCTGCCGCAAAGCAGTATACATCCACATCATTGGTGCTGCCGGCCCCGTTCATGAAGCGCGGATTGCCAAACATATTTGCCGTACCCCAGAGGCACTTGATGTCGGTTCCTGCTGTTTTCTCAAGGATATAATCGGAGATCTCATCCAGACGTGCATTGGTAACGTTAATGTCCGCATCCTCCGGTACCAGATCCACATCGTGGAAACAGTAATATTTGATGCCCAGCTTCTGCATGAATTCGATGGCCGCGTCAACCTTTGCCTTTGCGTGTTCCATGGTTCCGTACGCCTCTGCTCCGAAACGCTTGTCAGCGGTGCCTACACCGAACATATCCACGCCGGTAGCGCACATATTGTGCCACCATGCCATGGCAAAGGGCAGATGCTCGGACATCTTCTTCCCCATCACAACGCGGTCTGCATCATAATACTTGAATGCAAAGGCGTTCTTGCTTTCCGATCCTTCGTACGGGATCACCGGGATCCCCTTGAAAATCTCTGACATTTCTTAATTCCTCCTGATCATTATTTTTTATTCCGTTATTGATTACATATTGATATACGATTTATGGGATTCTTCATACTCCGCACTCGGAATGACTTATCTCACAGTTCTCCGTACACGTCCTTCAGCGCCGGATAAAGCTTCCGGAAAGTCTGATACCTCTCCTCATACAGAGCCACCAGCTCCGGATCCGGAACCTCTTCACCGGTCACCCGAACTACCGCATCTGCCGCTTCCTTCGTGTCTTTAAATACTCCGCAGCCCACGGCTGCCAGCAGTGCACCGCCAAGAGCCGGTCCTTCTTCTGCCTCAATGGTCTCCACCGTCAGGTTCATGATATTTGCAATCATCTTCCGCCACAGAGGGCTCTTTGCTCCACCGCCGCAGATCTTGGTCTTCTCGATCTTAAGTCCCGAGCTGCGAGCCACCTCCAGAGAATCCCGGAGTCCGAAAGCCACGCCCTCCAGCACCGCCTGAAGCATATCCGCCCGGGTAGTATCCATACTCATACCGATGAAAGCACCTCTTGCAGCCGGGTCATTGTGGGGAGAACGCTCTCCCATCAGATAAGGCAGGAAATACACATGGTTCCGCCCCAGTGCCTTACATCTGACACCTGCCGGTGCAGCCTCCGTCTGCCCGCCTGTTCCGGCACCTCTGCTTCCGGCACAGATTTCCGCCTGCGCAGCCGCCATATCCGGCTCTTTCAGGATATCCTCCATCCACCATTTGTTGCAGGATGCTGCGGAAAGCATACATCCCATCAGATGCCAGGAACCGGTTGCATGCGCAAAACTATGTAATGCATTCCTGTCATCCACAGAGAAGCTGTCGGATGCGATAAAGATAGTTCCGCTGGTACCGAGGGAAATATTGCAGTCACCGTCGGAAACCGTTCCCGTGCCGATGGCCGCTGCCGCATTGTCTCCCGCACCCGCGATGACACGGACCTCCTTCCGGATTCCCAGTTCCGCTGCCAAGTCTTCCTTCACATTTCCGATCACTTCGTAACTCTCGAACACCTTCGCCAGCTGCTCTTCCCGCACGCCGCAGAGCTCGCACATTTTCGCAGACCATTTCCGGTTCTTCACATCATAAAGCAACATGCCCGAAGCATCGGAAGCATCCGTCGCATGCACCCCGGTCAGACGATAGGCTAGATAGTCCTTCGGCAGCATGATCTTCTCGATCTTTGCAAAGTTTTCCGGCTCATTTTTCTTCATCCAGAGTAATTTCGGCGCGGTAAATCCTGCAAAAGCGATATTTCCGGTCTCTGCGGATATCACATCCCGGCCGACGGTCTCATTCAGATAGACACACTCCTCACCGGTTCTTCCGTCATTCCAGAGGATCGCCGGACGGATCACCTGATCCTCCGCATCCAGCACCACAAGTCCGTGCATCTGACCGCCGAAGCTGATACCTTCGATCTTTTCCTCACAGCCTGCGATCAGTTCTTTCATTCCCACCATGAGCTGTTCGAACCAGTCATACGGATTCTGCTCCGACCAGCCCGGTTTTGGGAAACTGATCGGGTATTCCTTTGAAACCGTTTTCAGAATATGACCGGTCTCATCCATCAGCAGCAGCTTTACCGCAGAGGTTCCGAGATCGATCCCTATAAATCCCTTCTCCATAGATCTCCTTTCCGCCCCTTTGATTCAGGGCAGCAATACTCATCCGCTTACCATTTTATCAGATAATTATACTACAGAAAAACACTAATTTTTCTTGTATATATACCCCACTAATTAACTGTTCAGAGATTCTGAAATATGGTACTATATTCCTACAGCAGTTTCAGGAAAAGCTTCGACAGAAAGAAAGCGAGCCGGAAAATGGAGAAAAAGCCAGATAATCTTAAGCATATTAAAGTAGAACATCATTACCTTTCTATTTATTGTCGCCACGATGATATTTGCATGGGTATATAAGCAAAGAAGAAAAATCGAATATCCCTATACTACACAAAAGCATGAACACTGAAAACCCGCGCTGAGTGATGATCCACGTAGCGCGAAAGCGCGAAGTGTTGAATAGCGAAAGCGCGAAGTATGGAATAAGGAGTACAATTTATGCTGCACGAAACCATTATTCTTTCCGAAGAAAGAAAAGTAACTCTCACAACCTATCTCATCGAGGATCAGGCGGAATACCAGCACGGAGCGAAGCGTCCCATTGTGGTGATCTGTCCCGGCGGCGGATATGCCTTTCTCTCGGAACGGGAATCGG
Organism: Eubacterium sp.; assembly: GCA_024681515.1. Taxonomy (GTDB): domain Bacteria; phylum Bacillota; class Clostridia; order Lachnospirales; family Lachnospiraceae; genus Eubacterium_Q. The sequence goes on from JAILAR010000174.1 coordinate 8,647, forward strand.
AGCCCGTAGCACTTCAGTATGTGGCAGCGGGATTTCATGCGGCAATCCTACGCTACGGGATCAATGAATATGCCGTGGCTCCCGGGCCGCTGAATGATATTGCCGGGGCTGTGGCTTATCTCCGGGATCATTCCGATGTTTGGCATATCGATAACGACGCAGTCATCGTCATGGGCTTTTCTGCCGGTGCGCATGTGGCCGGTCAGCTGGGAGTATTCTGGAATAACGGCAGACTTCTGCCCCACTATGCAGAGGATCTCACCCGCATAAAACCGAACGGCATGATCCTCTGTTATCCGGTTCTGGATCTGCGTGCAACGGATACACACATGGAGATCGGTGCAAAACCCGGGGACAGACCGGAGGATATACCCTTCGGCCAGAAGCATCCGAAGATGCCCCTGGATAAGATCTTCATCATGGACGAAAAGGAAGGGCGTTATTTTGCGGATTTTGAAAGCGCCATGAATGCCTATATCTTTGACGGAGAATATACCTCGGAACAGGAGGACTTTTATTCTCTTCAGAATCAGGTTTCCGAGGACACCTGTCCGGCATTTCTGTGGCACTGTGACGGAGACGGACTGATCCTTCCGTCCAATTCTCTGGATTTTGCTTCGGCTATGAAGAAATATCACCGCCCCGTTGAACTGCATCTCTATGCCGGCGGCGGACACGGGATTTCCCTTGCAAATGAAAGAACCACCTGCGATATCTGGAATTATTATCCCTATGCGGAAAGCTGGATGAAACATTCCATTGACTGGGTGGAGCAGCTGACAGGTTTTTCGGAACGGATCACCCGTGAACTGAAGCATTAACGTGTCATGCACTTATGTCAGCATTTCATTTTGAAAAAACAAGAAAATAATCGGGAAGGTTCAGAATGTACAAGGTTTTAATCGCAGATGATGAAAAGATCATACGTATGGGACTCTGCAGCATCATTGACTGGAATGCGGAGGGCTTCGAGATAGCTGCACAGGCTGCCAACGGCAGCGAGGCACTTCAGCTGATCGATTCCATGAATCCGGATGTGATACTGATCGATATCAAGATGCCGAAGCTCCATGGGCTGGATGCGATCCGGGAAGCACGCACCGCCGGCTTTACAGGCAAGGTAATCGTACTCTCCGGCTATTCGGATTTTGAATATGCCCAGACCGCCATCAACTACGGGGTACTCTCCTACCTTACCAAGCCGGTGGATACAGAGAAGCTTCTGTCCGTGATCCGGAAGATCCGTGCGGAACTTGACGAAGAAGCCCGTATGGAAGAATCAAAGGATGAATTCTTCAGTAAAACCCGCAAATCTCTTCTTCGCGGTTTCTTTACCGAGGAACTGACACTGAACAAAGAAGAGATCACGCAACTGGGGCTGGATCATTCCGCCTATCAGGTACTATTCTATGAGAAATACGACCAGAACGTAGGGGATTTCCCCTACGAACTTTCTGACATCTTACGGGTGACAAATCAGGAGGAACAGGAGATCGAAGCCGTACGGATCGATGATAAGGCCGTTCTGCTCCTGAAGGGGCACCATCCCATCGAACGTCTCAGCCAGATGCTGGAGAAGTACGAAAATGAACTCCCTCCCGAGAAGAATTCTCCGTTGGATTCCATTTTCATCGCCTGCGGCAGTGTGGTAAAGCATGTGTCCGACATTCCCAGATCGTATCATGAGGCGCTGCATCTTATGGACCGGCGGTTTTTCTGTGATGAAAACCAGCATGTGATGCTGTATGATGAAGCACTGGAAGCGGAATCCGAGGATGCGGAGGAACTGACGGATTCCGAAAAGCAGGACCTGAAAAACCGGATCATCACGGAGTACTCCGAGCAGCTGGTAAACAATATCCAGGTTTTCAACAGGAATAAAACCGCTGATTCCCTGCGACAGCTGAAAACCGTACTGTACAACGCTCCTCTTACCATTGACGATGAGAAAAATCTTCTGATCGACATATATCTGAAGATCAAGGAGAAGCTGCTCCTGCTGTACAGCCAGACGGAGATTCCCTTCCCGGCGAATTCCAAAGCCCTGCAATACATCATGAACAGTAATTACCTGCATGAGATCCTGCTCTTCTTTACTGAGCAGTTTGATATGATCATGTCTGCCATCGGCTATTCCTCCCGGGACAGCATTATCGATGATGTGATCTACTACATCGACCATAATTTCCAGACAAACATAACGCTGGAGAACATTGCTCCTCTCTTTGGTTATAACAGCTCCTATCTGGGCAAGATCTTCAGCCGTAAGATGGGAATGAATTTCAATGCATATCTGGATCATGTCCGCACCGAGAAGGCCAAGGACATCCTGCTCACTTCCAAAGCGCAGGTCTATAAGGTTGCGGAAATGGTGGGTTATAAAAACGTGGACTATTTCCACATCAAGTTCAAGAAGCACACCGGCTGCAGCCCGGCGGAGTTCAGGAAGCAGAATACCTGACATTCTTTTACATCATGAAATAAGCGGTCCAATCCGGAATTAACACCGGAATCGGACCGCTTTACATTTGATATTCTAATTTGTAAAAACTTTACACGATCTGCCTTTACGCTTTCTGCGTTTTAAGCAGGGCAAGTACATAGTCCTTGGTGACATTGAACATCATCATCCTTTTATTAAATGATAAAGCTGAATCAAAAGAGATTCAAGTGTCGTCCACTGATTTTTCACGGTTATCTATTGTTCTTCTGCGTAGTCGTATGTAAAATCCGGCTGTTGTCTGACTATCGATATTGGTCATTTCTCAATAAGATATCCATCCGTCCTGAATGAATACTCAACTCCGTTGATCTTCACTGTTTCTCCTTTCGGATACCAGCCTCTTTCATCCTCAAACCACCAGCCCTTACTGTTCTTCCTCCATCTGCCCTTCGGCTGATATCTCCATGCGCCGCTTTTGGAGAGCCAGTAGCCACCTATCCACTCATTTGAAGCCATGGAGCCGTCATTTCGGAAGTAGTACCAGGTTCCGTCAATCTTATGCCAGCCTTTGAACATACATCCAATTGAGGACGCATTTTTACAAAAATAGTACCAGTTGTAAACCCCATTATAGGAGAGTTTTTTCCAACCCGTCTGCATGACACCTTCGTGATCTGAATAATACCATTTTCCATCAATTTCAAACCATTCTTTAGCTATTTTTCCATTTTCCATAACATAGTAGGGTTTTCCAAAAGTGTAATTCAATCCTTTAATTGGATCTCCATTTATATCGACGCCACTAACTATAACGGTAAATTCTGCCACTATATTTCCGTCAAGTAAAGCTCTAACGGTCATTTGCCCTGTCTGTTCATATGGTACTGCAAAAAAAGCATATCCCCCTTCACTCACTTTATGAGGTTTAACTATACATCCATCAGGCAAAACCGCATTCCATTCAGCATTTTTAACTAAAACCTCATTATCCCCGAGTAGCGGATATTTCTCGTTTTCATTTTCAGTACCATCAGATACAGCAAGAGCAAATACACATTCACCTCCCCAGCCGATTCTAACAATCCCGTGATCACAGTACTCACTAAAATCATGTAAACACGAAAGCGGAAACAATGGAATAAAAACCCTGTAATTCTGTGTATTCCGGATAGTTTCAGCAAAAGAGGCTAAATCAAGCGAAAATAACATGAAAAAGGATAATAATAAAGCACAAATCCGTCTTTTCATTATTTCATTCACCTTTCTGATTGTTTTTCAAATATTGTGAAATTGTTATCAGCCGAATATACAGCAACATGTTGTTCGATATTGTTGGTATTCACATAGTTTTCTAGACCATCAAATAAATGATTAGTTGAATATGAATACAACTCACTCAACGTAACAATTGAATTATGATCAATGTCCGCATACATCTGTGCGGGTTGATTTGCATGAATATCCCACCCCCCACCACGTGTCCAGCAATGAGTGGCTATATCAAGTTCATTTATAGCATTATTGTACATAACTTTATAACCAAAACTATATTCAGTTGATGCAGACGAACACAAAACTATATACTTCTCATTTGCTAATTCTCCAGATCGTGTATCACCAATAAAATCTGATAAAAAAACATCTTCAGGATTACCTGATTGTCCTCGGTCGATTATTGTTCCTGCATAACATGCACTTAAAAAGAGTATCACTTTACCATTATATGAGTCAAGTAAAGCATGTAGCATTTGACCTGTAACATAACTATCACTACATAAACGTAACAATCCACTACTTGATCCGTGGCATGACAGACACAAATATGTGATATCGCTTTCATTAGCATCAGACATCACATCGTCAATTAGATCACAAAACACCTCGTAAGAAGGAGCGGATCTCTTCTCAATTCTGACAAACTGACTATCCTGATAAAATGTCATATCAGATAAACAGTTTTGCCATCCATTTAATTCCGCTTCATTTGACGAGTCGCTGTTTGCGATAACAATCGCTCTTCTAGTAGTATCCTGAAGTTGTCCATTAGAATTAAAGAAATATGAATATCCGGTTATTGTTTTCCAACCTGTTACCATCTGCCCTAAAGAGTTGAAGAAATACGTGTATCCTGTAATTGTTTTCCATCCTGTTACCATTTGACCATTGGTTTTAAAAAAATACCAATATGTCCCAACGGCATTACTGATTTGACGCCAGCCGGTTACCATCTGGCCGTTTGATTTGAAATAATACCAATTATTATCAATTTGCTTCCAGCCCGTTACCATTGCTCCGTTTGATGGATTTAGATAATACCAATGGCTATTATCATACAACCATCCGGTCTGCATCCAGCCGGCCGCATCAAAATGATACCAAGCATCGCTTATATACTCCCAGTCATTAGATGTAAACGTACCATCTGTATGACGATACCACCACTTACCGACAGTATTGTTATATATCCACTGCCCCGGAATAGTCGCCGGATTATCTCGCAATGGTTCATCTTCATCCGGATCCGTCGCAATTTGTGCCTGTTCCGAGTTATCATGATCTGTTTCTTCGGCAAATGCTCTAAAAGAGCCATTGCAACTGAAAGCAAGCATAAATGCTATTACAACCGCTACAAAACGTCTTTCTATTTTTTTCTTCATAAAAGTCCTCTCTTTCTGTAACACCGGATAATCAATGATTTGAATTTCTTCCAAAGGGGATGAAGGGACTTTACTCCCTTTGTCCCCTTTGGAATTACCCTGACGAAAACAATTTAGTGTTTACGTTCAAGCAGCTTTGCAAGGTTTTCCGGCTCCTCTGGCTGATACCATGCATTTCTGCATGTCGGTGCAAGCAATGTAGCCAAAACGATCGCCAAGGAAACCACTTTTGTCCCCAACACCAATAGTTTTTCATTTCTTTTTTTCATTTTAACTTACCTCCCATGAGTGTTTTTTTCATTATACCACTGATGTTTTGCTTTTTGAGCAATTCGCGGATAAACGTAACAAATTGGCGGACGAGCGTTGACAAGTACGTTCGTCCGCCATTTTTGCACGTTCATCCGTTGTTTGAAAACAAACTCGTCTCTTTGTAGTATCATATCGATAAAACCATAAGCTTTTCCGAAGGGAGATAATAACCCATGATACTATCAAACAAACTGAGCAATTCTCTTGTTACATCCTTATGCAAAAACAATAAAATGGATCCGGAATATGCTAAGGCAAACAGTTACTGCCTTGAACAATTGTTTGATTTAATCATATATCATTTTACTCTTGTACTCATTGGAGCGGCAGTTCGACGTTTGGCTCTAACTTTGCTGTATATCATTACTGTCACACCAACAAAAATGCTCGCAGGCGGAGCCCATGCAAAATCCAGAGGAATATGCAGCATTCTTTCCTATGCAGTTTTTGGGGGTACGATATTTCTTTGTCCCTATCTTCCATACTTTGACGAGTTCTCAATCATTCCGTTTCTTCCATTGGAGATAATGCTCTGGATTTTTGCGCCTGTATGCCATCCAAACAAACAGCTAACAGATAAACAACGAAAATCCGCTCGACGCATTTTATTGATTTATTTTTTTATACTAAATATAATGGTACTAGTATACCACTTTTGAATTAACTACACATTTATCTTGATCTGTGTTATAATACCCATATACGGTATATGGAGGTATGCACAGATGAACAAACCTAAACCTTTGGCTCTTGATCCAGAACATGAAATCCAGCTTAAGAAGCTTTCCCATTCAGGGATGACACCTATATTGATTGCCAAGAGAGCGAAGATTTTGCTCCTCAAAGCAGAAGGTAAGTCGGATGATTTCATTGCCTCCGAACTTGGAATTAATCGTCGTACGGTTATTCTTTGGGTAAAGAAATATAAAAACCGTACTCCTGACGATACAATCGATTCGCTTCTCAGTGTGTCCGAAGGCCGCGGCCGCAAGGAGGAAATATCAGGCGAAGCCAAGACATGGCTTATTAGCATAGCATGTATGAAGCCAAAGGATTTAGGCCTCGCAGCAGAAACCTGGACAAATGAGTCGCTTGCTAATTATCTGAGAACACATGCTGCAGAGGCTGGTTTTGAGAGGCTTTCCACAGTCTCAACCTCTGGTGTTTACCGTATTCTGGATAAAAGCAATGTTAAGCCATTTCGCATACAGTATTATTGCGAGCGACGTGATCCGGATTTTGACTCAAAAATGCATAATGTCCTTTTGGTTTATAAACAGTTATCTATTCAGTTTGATGAAGATGGAAACCTGATTCCGTTTGGAGATCAAGATTCAGTCGTCCATGTTCTGTCCTATGATGAAAAGCCTGGCATTCAGGCGATTGCAACCACAGGGGAAGACAGGAATCCAACTTTGGAACATGGAACAATCAAACGCGATTATGAATACAAACGGTTAGGAACGGTTTCCTTACTTGCCGGTATAGATCTTCAATCAGGGGAAGCCATTCCGCTTGTGAGAGACTCACATAAAAGCGAGGATTATATCGACTTCTTGAAACTGTTGGATAACAAATACCCGCATGGTGATAAGATTCGTATCGTCCTTGATAATCTTGCGGTACACAAATCCGAGCAGGTTCAGGATTATTTGAACACTGTCCCGGGGCGTTTTGAGTTTGTGTTTACACCGAAGCATGCATCCTGGCTCAATCTGGTAGAAGGCTTTTTCAGCAAGATGACCAAACAAATGCTACGTGGTATCCGTGTCAAAACAAAACAAGAACTGATTGATCGAATCTACAAATACTTCGACGAGATCAATGAAGAACCAGTGGTCTATCATTGGACATGGAAACTGGATGACATTGATATCAACGAGGAGGTAAATGTGGAGACATTTTCAAAATGTGCATCTAATTGATAGATGCTATACTAGTACTCATTTTCTCTGGTTATACAATTTCTCTTAAACTGGTATTTTTGTGCCTTATGATTGTTCTGATTAACCAGATTTTGGGTAAGATACTATACCGGAGTTGATTTACTTCTCATACTTCCCACATGAAAATGTGGGATAAACCCTTATATTTCAAGGGGATTTTCGCATAAAATAAAAGACAATGCACTTATGCTGATGTATAATATAGGTGTCGAATCCATAATCACATCAGAAAGGCATTGTCTATGAATAAGAATACCACAATCCCCTCTAATGCACAATCAAAAATGACCATTGATCAGTATGATCTTAACGAATGTGAAAGCACGACTTCGAGATTCCTTGATCGTTTCAAAGTAGTTAAACTACTTGCTGAGTGCGGAGCCTACAAGGCTAAAGGTGTACCGGTTCGCGTTATTATTCTGTACATTTTCAACCTTATTTTCAGTCCCATGAGTATGTATTACCAAATGAAGATAAATGCGTTTCATGAGGACTTTTCCAAGAATACGGTTTATCGTTTTCTTGAAAACGTTCATATGAACTGGCATAGATTTCTTCTTCGCTTATCCGCTTTGATCATTCGTCATGTTACCGGGCTTACAGGTAACAACGATAAGCGTTACGCGCTCCTCGTCGATGATACACCGCTCTCCAAATGCGGCAGGGCAATGGAACTTGTTTCCAAGTATTTCAACCATGTTACCATGGGCTATGAATACGGATATCGCGTGTTAACAATCGCATGGACTGACGGAGTAACGACCATTCCTGTCCGCTATTCGTTGCTGGCATCTTCATTTGATGAAAAGATCAAAGGCCGTATCAGACAGGATATAGATAAAAGGTCTATCGGTGCTCGTATCCAGAAAATGGCACGATCATCCATGCATGATTTAACCGTCCAATTTGCCTGCGATATTGTCCGCTCCGGAATACCGGCAAGTATCATTGCATTTGACAGCTGGTTTGCAGTTCCGAAAACAATATCACGTTTGGTTAAGGAAACAGGACTGACCGTAATCGCGAGGCTCAAAACTAATTTCAACCAGTATTACGAGTTTGAAGGAAAAATGATGACTCTTAAAGACATCTATCACTTCAATCGTAAGCGTCGGGGTAAGTCGTCTTGGAAGCTTAGCATATCTGTCAATATGCTTGTCAAAGAAAAAAACAAAATAGTTGAGCGTGTACCGGTAAAACTCGTCTATCTCCCTAACCGTGCGAATAAGAAGGAGTGGATCTGTATCCTTTGCACTGATACTCAAATGGACGAAAATGAGATCATCCGTAATTATGGGAAACGCTGGAACATCGAGGTGATGTTCAAATGCAGCAAGCAGTATCTCAAGTTCGGTAAAGATTTTCAATCCCCATCATTTGAGGCCCAAAATGCACAAATTGCCATTGCTTTTACACGTTATATGCTGATTGCTATAGAGCAGAGAGAATCTGAGGACTACAGATCCTGTGGCGAACTCTTCATGCTATTTTATCAGGAGCTACAGGATATCACATATATTCAATCGCTCTCGCTCATTCTCGAATTATTCAAAGCAGGTTTAAGCGAGGTCCTTGGACTATCAGAAAAACAAATACATGCAGTGGTTGAGTATGTTATATCTGCACTACCTGGATATCTCAAGCGAACATTATCGGTAGTGAACGGTATACAACTGGCCGCATAGTATTTTTTCAGTTTAACCAGTTGTGCTATAAGGGCTCACATCCATTTTTGATGTGGGAAGTATGAGTTACTTCACACATCATTCATCTCCGCATTCAAAAACATAAAAGGAGCAGAAACAAATATGAAGTTTCATATAGCGATATGTGATGATGATCCCGCGGACGCAAAACGGTTATATGAATTATTAATGGTTTGTTCATTTCAGATGGATCTCGATTTAGATGTAACTGTCTTTACCAGAGGCAGTGTATTACTTGGAAGCCTTTATTCTGAACGCACATTCCCCTACGAACTTATTCTTATGGACATTGAAATGCCAGAGGAAAGCGGAATCAGTCTGGCAGATAAACTGAACAGCCTGATTCTGTCTGACACACTTTTAGTATTTGTCAGTAATTATCCCGAATACATGAGCGAAAGCTTTTCTGTACATCCCTTTGACTTTCTTCAAAAACCGGTCACTCAGGAAAAGCTCAAGAAACTGTTAAATGATGTCCAATTTCGACTCACGAAGAAAACACGACAACTTATGATTGTGTCAAAAGATGAACTCGACGTATCCCTGCGGGTTGAGGACATCCTGTACGTTCAGGTTCTGAACGCTAAATCACAGGATCTGGCAATCTGTACTGCAACGGATTTCTATACAAAACGAGGAACCTTGTCAGACATGAAAGGGTTATATCCGGAACTGTTTTTCCCTTTGAATCGCTCTATTCTTGTCAACCTGATTCATGTTCACTATTTGACAGACCGAAATGCCATACTACATAATGGAACAATACTTCCCGTTAGTGTAAGAAACCGTAAAAGTCTTATTAAACTTCTGAAAAATAATCTTACAATACCGATGTAAGGAGCATACTATGCAATTATTCTTAGACATTACATCCTCCATACTGGATGCATTTCTTCTTACAATCTTCTTTCGAACCGTGCTGGGAGTTTTTCGATGGAACCTGAGATTTTTCTATGTTATTTCCCTTGTGGGCGTAGAAATCATCTTATATGCCAACCAGTTTATTCTTGCTAGCACAAACACTGCGGGGATGGAAAAAGAGATCACAGTCATCTTAAGTATCCTGACAACTTTTCTTCTTAGCCTATTCTTTAAGGCAAAAATATATATTCATCTGTTTTATGCTATCCTCCTTCAATTGCTATCCGCACTTGCAGATTCCATTTTCACCTGGCTTGTATCTCATCTTCAGCCTGATCTACTCACAATTGATGACGGACAGTTGCTTTTCGCAACTATGGGGTTCGGATCAACCATCACGTTGTTTTTTTTGATTCTTCTTTTTAATCTGATTAAAACCATTGGTGGACATCAGTATCCGATCCGGTTTCATATCATGCTGCTTATTATGCCCGTGATAACCCTTCTGGCTATGGCTTCCATAAAGGCAAGGGTTTTCTTTCTAACCGATAATACCGATTTTTACTGTATCTTTGTCATTGTCCTCACTTTGATTAACATGATCAACTATATCGAAATCGAATGGTCGTCCCGTTTCCTTAATGACCAGGACAAACTACGTCAGATGGAGCAACAGATCAATTATCAAAAGGAGAAATATGATCAATTAAGCTACAGTTATCGCCAGAGCAGAAGTTTTCTTCATGATATCAGAAAGCATTTTTTCACTATGCAGGAATACCTGCATGAAGGAAGGACAAGCGAGCTCTCCGAATACATAGAGCGTTCTTTTGGTGATCTCCAACAAATCTACGCACGCTACAATACCGGAAATCTTGTGATCGATTCATTTATCACAAACTATTCCACTATAGCCGAACAACATAATGTCCGATTCGAAGCCATCCTTCATGTTGACCCGAAAAGAATTCCCATGGAGAACTATGATCTTTGTGTAGTGCTTGGGAACCTGCTGGACAATGCTATAAAGGCCAGTACCATTACGCCAAACGCCGAACGCTTCATAATGATTTCAATCGAAACAACAAAAGATGATTTTTTCCTGATTCAGCAGAATAACAGTATGGATGCTTCCCAATTACTTTCAAAAAAACAAAACGAATTAGATCACGGATTTGGCCTGAAAAATATTGCAAGAACACTGGATCGTTATCATGGGCTCATGAACTATTCCTGCGGTGATTTATTCAGTATGATCATTCGTGTACCAATCACAGATCCAAAGCAACGAATAATTGACATAGACCCTACTCCTCCCCGAAAAAAAAATGAATTTCGTAAAGCATAACATCAGTTCTTTCTACATTCCATAAAAGAGAGCGTCCTCGTACGAGTCGCTCTCTTTTATTGGTTCTCAAACCTGCAAAAACTGCCGGCAATAATGTCCGGCAGTTTTTCATAGATATTTCTGTAGTTTATTCTTTTTGCAATGAGTCGCCGTATAACAGACAATTCTACTCATCATCCGCATAGGTTTCGATCCCCTCTTCCGTGTTCTCCTTCTGGATCTTTCGGAAGATCGGCATGGCGAACATGGAAACCGTCAGGATCATCAGCGTCGGTCCGAAAAGGAGGCCGATGAATACGGTTGTCGTGTTCCACATAAATGCCAGAACTTCGATGGCCAGCACAACTGCCATAATGGCGGTGCGTCCGTAGTAACGAATAGAGATCCGGAAGGAATTCTTGATGGTATTCCGGAAGGTATTCACGTAACGCGCAGACAGCGGAAATGCATATACAAAGCATGCAAAGAATATTGCGCCGGACAGGAAGCCCCAGATGCAGAGAAAGATGGTTGCATCCGGGATCTTGTTAAACAGTTCAAAGTCCAGGTAGACCGTATACATCGCGATCAGCGAGATCAGTCCGAGAGGGATCCCCTGCTTCAGGTTCTTCTTGTACGCCTGAATGAACTGCCGCATGATATAACCTTCTTTGTTTTCTGCCATCTTCAGACCTACATCAAAGGCCGCCACAGTAGAAACTCCGATGGTAGTTCCCAACCCAATCACCGTACCGATGACCCAGCAGAAATTCAGAACCAGAATATTCGTAAGGGTGGACATGAATCTGTATATCGGTCCATCTACGTTAAATGCTTTCATCATGTTGTCCACCTTTCCTGATCCTAATACAGAATCATACCAAAAATAACTGTATACGTCAAAAGTCAAAAATCTATGCTTACAGGCGCGCGCCGTCACTTACACAGATTAATTGGAAGCCGCATCCTCTGCTGCCTTACGGGCCTTTGCCTGCTCATTGCTCCAATCCCAGCAATCCTGATATCCGAAGCCCTTAGCCTGAGCCTTCATACCATTAACGATGGAGTTGAACTCCTCATCGCTCTTTGCATAGATGGCCTTCCAGGAATTCTCGCGGATGCATTTGGTTACCTGTGCCCAGGTGGTCTTCAGCTCATCGGACTTGGTGGGCATAACGTATGCAGAACCCGGGGATACCATGTACTTGCCCTTCAGCATGTACTCATTTGTAGTGGTGCAGCCGGTCTTATCTCTCCAGTCCTGATCTACCGCGCAAAGTGCGTCGGTCTGGTTGGATTTCCAGTTCTCATCGTTGTAGGTCTCGCCGTTGGAATCCGGATTGGATGCATCCAGAGACCAGGTGATCATGTTGATCTGGAACTGACCGTCCTTAAAGGTTCCGCTGAAGCCGTCGCCTTCCAGTACGGTAGAACCGTCGGAATTCGTCTTCTTTCCAAGCTCGGTGAAGTAGGTGTTTCCGTCTTCATCATAATCCCAGGTCACGCCCTTTGGACCGTATTCCATGTTCATGCGTCCTTCCGGTGTACAGAAGTAATTGATGATCTCCATGCAAAGTTCCGGATACTCGCTGTTATTTCCGATTGCCCAGTAGTTGTTGCTGCCCAGGACATTCAGACCGTAAACGATGGGGGAAGCATCCTTCGGAGTCATGGACTTCATCATGCGTCCGCTCTCCATATGCTCCGGTGTGTTGTAAGCCAGACATCCTGCGTAGTTAAAGATCGAGAAAAATGTACCGCTGCTCTTTACCTTCTGGATCATGGTATCGTAGGTAGTGGTCATGGAGTCGGGATCCAGCAGATCATTCATGTACAGCTTGTGATAGAAATCCAGCATTTCCAGATACGGAGAATTGTCATCCAGTGCTCCGTAGAACTTGCCGGTAGACGGATCATAGAGTCCTACACCGAACTCATCATAGCCGTAAAATGCGGTTGCGGTGGACTTAACGTACATTACCATGTCACCGTCCCAATCCGGCCACAGAGATGCCGCATAGGTCGGCTTTCCGTTATCGTCCGTGGGGCAGATCTTCTTCATATCGATGAAGAGCTTTACCATATCGTCCATGTTCTTCACTTCCGGATAACCCAGCTGTGCGTACAGATCCCAGCGGATATCCCAGGTATAGAAGAAACTCTGAAGATCGTTGGAATTGGTTGCAACTTCATAACCCAGGCCGTAGATCTTACCGTCGCTGCTCATGTCGCGGTTCTTTTCCAGCGCATAAGGCATATTCTCCTTGATGTACGGACCGTAATCCGCAAGCACGTTATCCTCTTCCCAGTCAAAGAGAAGTCCGGCATCCCTTGCCTGCATGTAATCCGCTTCGGAACCAAATACTACGATATCACCCAGGTTTCCGGATTCCATACGGGTATCAAATACACCCTCTCCGTTGGGAACGATATTCAGCTCTACGTTGAACTTATCTTTCAGAAGCTTTGCTCCCCAGCCTTCCTGCATGCCGGAGTAGTTGGCACGCTCTGAGAATACGGTCAAAGTCACCGGCTCGCGGTCACTTCCGCCTGCAGAGCTGCTGCTCTGGGTATCACTTCCGCCGGAAGCAGCGGTTGCATCGTCTGTGGAAGAACTTCCGGAAGAACCGCCGCAGCCTGCCAGAGTTCCCAGCATTGTTGCCATTGCAAGTCCCAGAGCGGCTTTCCGTCTCAGTGACTTCTTGGAAAACATTTTTTTCTTCATGATCATCCTCCTGTTATTCTGAAACTATCATTAAAGCCATGCCGACATCCCCGATCGCTCCGCAATCGAAGATGTCGCGGCATTCGGCACTCTGTAAATCTTTCTAGCCTTTAACTGCACCCAGCATGATACCTTCTTCGAAGTACCGCTGCATGAACGGATATACCAGCAGGATCGGGATCACCGATACCATGGAAACCGTATACTTGATCAAAAGTCCGTTATTTGCAAAGTCCAAAGCTGCATTATTTCCTGCGCCCGGTTTATTCATGATCGTTGCCAGGTTACTGCTGGTATTCAGGTAGATATACAGGCGGTGCTGCAGCGTGTACAGATGCGGAGAATCCGACATCAGGATCAGGGAGTCCTGGAAGCTGTTCCAGTGTCCCACGGCTCCGAAGATCGCGATGGTGGCCAGGATCGGTTTTGACAATGGCCAGATGATCTTTCGGAATACCGTCATGAAGGAGGCTCCGTCGATGAACGCACTCTCCTCCAGTTCTCCGGGTATGGATTCAATATAGGTCTTAACAAGTATGATGTTGTAAGGTGCCACGATACCAGGAATGATGTATGCCGCAAAGCTGTCGGTCAGACCCAGCATCTGCATGTTCAGATACCAGGGGATGAGACCTGCATTGAAGTACATCGTTACAACCAGGAACCGGTAGAAGAACTTACGTCCCCACATCTCCTTCTTGGTTACAAGGTATCCCACAAATGCGGATGCCAGCACCATGAGTGCGGTACCGATCACGGTACGGAGCACGGATACAAGAACTGCATTTCCCAGGTCATTTGCATTTGTAAGTGCAAGATAGCTCTGAAGGTTGATCCCCCGTGGGATGAAGTTGATGGAGCCGCTGTTTACAAGCTTCGCATCCGAGATCGTGTTGATGAAGATATAGTAAAACGGGAAGATACACGATATCGTAAAAATGATGTAGAACAGGTAATCCGCAATGTAGAAGGCGATATCCGCTCCGGTGTATTTATGCTTCGCGCTCCTGGCGTTGATCTCAATCTGCTCGCCGGAAGGTGTGGTGGCAAGGATGATCTTCTTTTTGTCTTTTCGTTTCAGTTCTTTCTCTCCAACGTCCATTTCCCTGCCTCCTTTCTAAATGATGCTCTCTTTACGGATCAGCTTGGAGATGCCGTTTGCCATAAAGAGAAGTGCGACGCTGACTAAGGATTTCGCCATACCGATGACCGTGGACAGCGGGATACTTCCTCCGCCGAAACCAAGGTGATATACGTAGAGATCCAGGACTTCCATGTGGTTCATGTTGTCCGCGTTACTGAATACCAGGTACTGATCCAGACCGTTGGACAACATACCTGCAACTGCCATCAGCAGCATGACCATGTAGGTCGGAAGCAGTCCCGGAAGGGTTACATGCCAGATGCGCTGGAACCTTCCTGCGCCGTCTACCGTGGCCGCTTCATACAGCTGCCGGTCGATACCTGCGATACCCGCGATATAAATGATCGCGGACCAGCCAACGCCTTTCCACATACCCCAGGCCAGCATCTTCAGCCAGGTGAAGTCATCTCCCATCAGATGGTTACCGGTTGATCCGAAGATGGTATTGATGAAACCGTCTGTGGAGAAAATCGCAAGTGCAACCGTATAAACCAGGATCCAGCTGATAAAGTTCGGGATGGTGGTAAAGGTCTGTACGATCCGGCGGAACGGCTTACATTTGATCTCTGTAAGGAATACCGCAAATGCCAGCGGTACCCAGCTGGTTATGATACCGAGGCCGCTCATGGCCAGGGTGTTTCGAAGCACACGCACCAGTTCGGAGCGGGTAGCCTCATTTTCGAAAAGATACTTAAACCATTTGAAGCCGACCCAGGTTTCACTGGACAGCTCGCCGCCGGCTCTGTAATCGAAGAAGGAATATCTCCAGCCCCAAAGCGGCAGGTAGCAGAATACGAATGCCAGAAGTGCGAAGGGCAGGAACATCAGGAACAGCTTGAAGCGTGTTTCCATGGAGTACTTTTCTTTCTTCGCCGGCTTCGGTGTGCAGATCATCTCGATAATGGTGGTGACCAGGATGATCACTGCCAGAATGGCGATCACGATGATTCCCGAAGCGAAGGAAGCTCCGACCTTGTCCGGATTCGGAGAATTCTTCATCTGTCCGTAAGCTGCGATGGAAAGCCCTACGCCTGCTGCCAGTACCGCAAATCCTCCGAAGCTGATAAAGAAGGACAGACGCTTGCATTTCTTATTTCCCAGATTGATGCAGGCCGCCGATGAAACCACCAGAATTCCGACCAGTGTTACCAGGCAGGCGATATAGAGCAGATGGAACGTGCTCTCTTCTACCCAGCCTCTCCGGAATCCACGTCCTACATTTTCCACCAGACTGTTGTAGGAGATCGCCGATGTAAAAAGGGAAAGGTTCTTACTGATCAGCGCTGATATCCCGGCCGGATTGAAGGTTGGCAGAAAGATGATGAAGAACAGCAGCAGGGCTGAAATTCTGTGAATCGCATAAACGATTCCAACAGGTTCCTTCTCTCTTTTTGCCTTCTTGTTTACGACCTCTCTGGTTTCGGCCTCCAGTTCACGGATCCGGCTCATATCGACCTTGACGGCTTCCGGCTCCGGTGCCTTCGTGTTTCCGACACCGACAATGGTATGCGCCGCGCCCTGGACGTCGATTTCGATCTTTCTCCGGATACGCTCCCGATCCGCCACATCGTCAAGATCTGTGACAGATTTGTTCTCGTCCATAACTCTCCTCCTGTCTGCATAGAATGCCATTTGTATCACTGTAAACAGTATAGAAGAAACGCCTGTAAATGAATACCTCAATTACAAGGCACAAAATACATAGAATATTGAACACACTGTAAAATCAATGCATTGACGCACTATTCAGTGTGCGTTCATTCACGATATATATGGGTCATTCTATCGCAAAAAAAGTAGGCGGCATGCCGTATGACATGCCGCCTGAAAGGATAGTAAAATTTGATAAGGGGGTTTTACTGATTTTTCTTCTTCTTTGTACCGATCACGATACCGACGATCGCCAGGATCGCTGCGCAGCTTCCGCCTGCGATACCTGCAATAGCGCCTGCGGACAGACCGCTCTTCTCGGTAGTTGCTTCGGTTGCCGGAGCTTCCGTTGCAACCGGAGCCTCTGTAGTTGCCGGAGCCTCGGTTACTGCTTCTGTTTTTTTCTCTACATAACCCTTCTCTTCCAGATACTTGTCGAGATTGGTCTCACCTGCGGTACCTACGCCTGTACCGGAGATGGAGAAGACAACCTTGATCTCCTTTTCCGGAGTCAGTGCTGCACAGTCAACGGCCGGATTCTCGGTCATACCGGTACCGGAACCGTCATAGATATTGGAGATGTCGATACGGAAACGTCCGTTACCCTCGATATCACCAAGTACCAGGCTGTCGGAATTTGTTGTAACCTTCTGACCGTCTACAAATACTGCGATACGTACCTTTGCGTCGGTATCCTTCAGCTCATCCTTGTCGTTTGCACGAAGAGTACCTACGGACTTCATGGCCTTGCCCATGCCGTCGATATCTACCAGGAATACCAGTGCAGTCTCCTGCGGCTCAGCCTTTGTGGTTGCACCTACCTGCTCAGCTGTCAGGGATACTTCGTAAACACCATCACCGGTTACGGATACTTCGTTGCCAACGCCCATGTTGAAGTTCTGCCAGGACTGTTCCTTACCGTCGGAGAACATCAGGAATGCGGTCCACGGACCGGTTGTATCAACTTCTTCAGCCTCAGCCTCAACATAAGAACCGAAAGGCTTGCCGTCTGCTACCAGATTGTAGGTTACTTCTACGGATGTAATATCTGTTTCTGCAAATGCTTTTGCGTCAAGTGCTGTCGGGATAACGTCTGCAGCACCGTCCAGTGTTCTTCCGCCGAAGTTTGCATCGGACGGATTTACCCATTCATTGTAAAGGTTTACACGAGTTGTGATCTGATCATCGGAGCTTGTGTAGGTCTTGCCTGTCAGCGCTACTTCCTGACCGTTTACCTTTACGGACTTGATATCCATCACACCGTAGGGGAAGTACTTCTCACCGTCTTTGATCTCAACATCGATAAATGCAAAGCCCTTTGCCGGCGCATCTGCTGCTGCATTGATCTCGCAGGATACGGTGTACTCGCCTTCGCCTGTTACGGTTGCCTTGTTCATCTTGACGGTTGCATATTCATTTCCGTCATTCCACCACTGATTTGCCCATGCGGTATCAGAGAAGGTGATATAGGATTCGGTTCCCTCTGCCGGAAGCGGCTCGGCAACCTTGGTCTTTGCGGATTCAGCAGCTTCGTTCTTGCCGTAATCGGAAACCGTGAAGGTTACTTCTACGGACTGGAAGCCTTCCAGCTTGTCTTTGCCCCAGAGCATCGGAGTTGCTCCCTTTGCGTCCTGTGTGCAGCGAGTGTCTGCGGCTACATTTCCGCTCTCATCCGTCGGCTGGTTCCATTCATTGTAAAGGTTTACACGTGTCTCGATGCCGGCGCCGTCTGCGGAGCAGGTGTAGCTGTAACCGGCCATTTCGATCTTCTCACCGTTGATCTTGATCTCATCGATCGTAACGATGGATCTGTTGCCCATGACTCTCTCGCCGTTCTTTACCTGAAGTGCATTAAACGGTGCCAGATTCTGGGGTTCCTTTGCCTTCATGGATACCGTGTAGGTACCGTCGCCGGTGATCTCAGCCTGTGTGAACTCAGCGTCAAAATCAGCCCAGTCAGAGTTGTTGATCGACAGATATGCAGTTCCGTCTGCAAATTCAGCGATCTCCGCATCTCTCTTCTCTCCTGCAAATGCAGCGATGCCGGGAACAAAGCCTACGGCAAGGACACCTGCAAGAATGGCGGAAGAAAGGCGCTTAAACAGTTTCTTCATGTTCCATCCTCCTTTAATGCTTGCATTACAATACAATGCCTACTGTCTGAATTTTAACAATACCGTGGTCGGAATCATACCATAAGATTTTCACTTTCTGTACTCCTATTTTTAGTGTAAATAACATTCAAAAACGGACGGTTTCTCTGAATAAGACTGTCAGAAAAACCATCCGTTATTTGTTCGAATTATTTCATAAGGTTTTTATGATTCGTTATCCACAGGGATCAGCGGCATAAGGATCTCGACCTGCGTTCCTGTTCCTTCCGAACTCTGGATCGTAACACCGAACTGCTCTCCGAACCGAAGCTTGATCCGCTGGTTCACGTTGACAACACCGATGTGGGTGCGGTCCAGATTCTCAAAATCATTCATGGAATGCTGAATCTTTTCCAGATCCTCATTTGACATACCGTTGCCGTTATCCTCGATCAGGATCCGAAGAATGGAGCCGGTTTCGACCTTAATATCGATCCGTCCTCCTTCGTCCATATCTTCCATGGCGTGAACATAGGCATTCTCCACAAAAGGCTGGATCACCAGCGGCATGATCATGTACCGCTCCGCCTTCTCCGGATCGTAGCTCAGGGTTGCCGTGATCCGGTCTCCGAAACGGTATTCCTGGATCTTCAGATAACAGTCCACCTTATCCATCTCCCAGGCCAGGGTCTTCAGCTCACTGCCGGCTTCCAGAGAGCTTCGGAGCAGACGCGTCAGACGAACGGAGATATCCTCGATCTCTTTCTCTTTGTTGATCATCGCCAGCATACGGATATTTTCCAGTGTATTATACAGGAAATGCGGATTGATCTGGGTCGCCAGCATTTTGAATTCCACATCCTTCTGCCGGGAATACAGCTGCTCCTTCTGGACGCGCTCCTCCGCAGCCGCCTCCGTCAGAGACTGCATGTTCTGGACCATTTTATTCATGTCCGTGTAAAGGTCGTAGATCTCGTCCTTGGTATCACCGATACCGGTTTCGGCGGTATCATAATCCTTCTCCACCACCTTATGCATGGCGGTTCCCAGCGCATGGATCCGGCGGGAGAACCAGCTGTTCAGCCAGATGATGGCGATGGTCATGACCAGCGCTCCGCCCAGAAGCGGAATGATGGTCCTGGCCGCCGTTCCGCGTATCGTGGAATCGATCTCATCATACGGGCGTATCACGATGATGTCATAGTAATCCTCCGAGTAACGCGGTGTGATCCGGACCGAAGACAGAAAACAGCTCTGATCACGGAAATCGAAACGCTCCGTCTTCTTTTCTTCCATGATGCGGGAGATATAGCTCATTTCATCTTCCGTCAGGTCAAAATTGGTATGTACCAGTTCCCTGGTATTCAGTGTCATAAATGCAAAACCGTCCAGTCCTGCAACAAAATCATAGGTCAGTGCGGAATCCAGCGAAATGCTGATGATACCTGCCTCTTCATATTCCCGGGTATACAGAACGCGGGTAAGACGGATACTTCTGCGCCCGGTACCCAGATCCGTCAGATAGGACCAGCTGGGGATTCCCGGATGGGACATAGTGTTCAAATACCAGTTTTTTTCTCGGATCGTATCCGTGATCAGTCGGAAATATTTGTTATCGACATGATCCACGGTTTCCGGATATACATAGACGCAGATAGAGGAAATATTTCCATAATACTCACGTACATAATCCACCAGCTTATTGAAACTTCGATAATCGAAAAGGCGGTCTTCATTTTTTCCAACCACCGGAACGCCGATCATTTGTTCCAGAGGATCGAAATAGATCCGTTCCGAAAGCTCAACGGCAAGATGCATATCCGATTCGATCTTCTCCTGTCCATCTTCCAGTTTTGCTTTTTCATTGTTGATCTGCATTTCGGACAGAGAGTTGCGGGAGGAATTGAACATGAAGAATGTCACAAAAAGAAGCGGCAGAAAACAGCCGATGGCGTAGACCAACAGCATTCTCTGCCGCAATTTAAGATTCCTGAACTTCTCGGTGATTTTTCTGAACATAGACTTTTATCAGGATTCTTCGCTTTGCTCAGAATGACAAAAGCCATTGTTCATAGGCATACATGTCATTCTGAACGCAGTGAAGAATCCCTTCACTTATACTCGCCGGAATACCGGGATCACATCAAGCGGCGCGGGGACGGTAATGAAATCTCCACCCTCTACTATATCACCATTTTCGATATTTTTCCACTTTCCTGCCGGGAGATATAACGTCCGCTCGGTCGCACCTGCGGTAAGGACCGGAGCCACCAGATAATCCGGACCGAACATATACTGCTCCGGAAGCTCCCAGCACTTCGGATCCTCCGGGAACTCGTAGAA
Organism: Eubacterium sp.; assembly: GCA_024681515.1. Lineage (GTDB taxonomy): Bacteria > Bacillota > Clostridia > Lachnospirales > Lachnospiraceae > Eubacterium_Q. The sequence continues at coordinate 29,854 of JAILAR010000174.1, forward strand.
CATGGTACGGATCAGCGGAGAGCCTGTTTCTGCCGCATCCTTCATAAGGCCTGCAATGTAGTCCTTCATGGAGAGACGCAGATCCAGATATTTCTTCATGATCCGATATGCCTCATCACCGTAGCTCCAGAGTTCATTGGGCTGACCGGTATGCAGATAGCCGCCGCCGAAATCCCGGTTGTCCAGAGGTTCGATGGTGAAGGGGCCGCGGTCGCCGTGCATACGGAGGATCGGGCAGAATGCACCGAACTGATACCAGCGGATCAGCAGCTCCACGAAGGCAGGATCATTTACGTCCTCGGTCATGAAACCGCCGATGTCCGTGGTCCACCAGGGAATACCTGCCAGACCCACGTTCTGTCCCGCTACCACCTGATCCTTAAAGGATTCAAAGTTGCTCTGTACGTCACCGGTCCAAAGAAGGGTGTGATATTTCTGACCGCCTACCCAGTTGGAACGGATCAGGCTGACGAATTCCGTGTCTCCGTCTGCCGTGAGACCGTTGTAGAACGCCTCGGCTGTCTTCTTCGGATATTCATTTACTACCTTGCTGCCACGTCCGGTGTAGTACCGAACATTACTGAAATCATACTTCACCTGATCCGGCTCGCAGTTATCCAGCCAGAACAGATCGATGCCCAGATCGCGGTAATTCTTCTTGCATTTTTCCCAGATATACTGCTGTGCTTCCGGATTGAAATAATCGATGGTCCCGCAGTCTCCCTGGTAGTCATAGGTCTGTTCGGAACCCAGTTCCGTACGGGACAACAGGCCCTTCTCGAACATTTCATAGAAGTTCTCACTGCGCTTATCCACGGAAGGCCATACGGAAACCATGATCTTCGTACCCATGCCGTGAAGTTCGTCCACCATGGCACGAACCTTATCCTCCGGCCAGTAGGTGGGATCAAAGCGCCAGTCTCCCTGATAGGGCCAGTGGAAGAAATCGATCACGATCACATCCAGCTTGATGCCCAGCTCCTGATACTTATGTGCAACCTCCAGCACTTCTTCCGGAGTACGATAACGAAGCTTGCACTGCCAGAGTCCCAGATAATCGTCTTTCATCACCGGAGCACGTCCCACACAGGCCGTGTAATTCTCCACCAGCTTCTTCGGCGTCTCGCCCACGGTGATCCAGTAATCCAGTTCATCCGTCTCCTCGGCGATCCATTTGGTGATATTATTTGCAAATGTGACCTCGCCCGGCGCCGGGTTGTTCCAAAGCAGACCGTAGCCCTGATCCGATACCAGGAATGGCACGGATACCTGGGAATTCCGCTGTTCCAGCGGAAGTACGCAGCCCTTCAGGTTCAGATACGGATGCTGATACTGTCCCATACCGTACAGCTTCTCTCCCGGATTTGCTTCAAAGCGGGTGGTCAGCTTAAAGGAATCGGAACCGATGCCCTGATATTCCCGGGACAGGATCTTAAAGCAGATGGATTCCTTGCGGATGGAGCCGCCGTAGAAGCTGTAATACTCCTGCAGAACAAGCTTCCAGTCCGTCCCCTCCTTCTTGTAGAAACAGAGGATTCCCACCTGATTTACGGTAGCTTTGATATTTCCGTTCACAATCTCGGCGGACTGATCCGCGATGGCAACGGTCGCCTGTTTCGGAACTTCCTCCGTCAGAGCGTGCGCCGTCTCCGGGATCTTCGGAAGGATGGTAGAACGAACACGAAGTCCGTCCGTGCCCCAGCCTTCGATGCGAAGGGTCTCGTTGCGAAGTCTTGAGATAAGAGCGCCTTGTTCTTCATAGAATCTGATCATGGTATTTCTCCTTTTTAATCAGCTTGTTTACATAATATAGTTATGTAAACTATATTGTTTTTGTACTATGTTTTATTACAATTTTCGTTTTTATTTTGCAAGTTACAGTTGGGTGATACGCAGGACGATCGGCAGATCCGTACGGACCTGTTTCGACCATTCCTCCGACAGCCACACCGTCATTCCTGCATCCGTCACTTCAAAGCTGCAGGCCTGACCGAACATTCTCGGTGCGCCAAGCAGATCCACGCCTTTGATATGGCCAAGGTACTGAGCCCCGCCCTGCGGACTCTTTCTGGCAAGGGACCGGATACGAATCGTTCGTTCCTTCGGCGGTTTCATAACAAAGGCATACAGATTTCCATGGTTTACGGTGAACCGAATATCTTCTTCGGTATATTCTTTTGCCTCCTCGGAGAAGGAACCCTCTTTGTCTTCGGTCGGTCCTTCCTTGCTGATCCGCCAGGGACGGGCTCCGCAGATGGCTTCTCCGTTTTCCTTCATCCATGCTCCCAGATCCGCCAGGATCTTCCGATCCCCTTCCGGGATCGTACCGTCTGCTTTCGGTCCGATGTTCAGAAGCAGATTTCCGTTTCGGCTTACCACATCGATAAGTGTACGGATGATCACGCCGCTGTCCTTATATTCCAGCGAATCCGTGTAACACCAGGAATTCCAGGCCACCGCCGTATCTGTCTGCCACGGAAACGGTTTCGCCTCCGGAAAACTCCCACGTTCCACTTCTACGATACCACTTCCGAAAGCCATCGCTTCATGCTTGTAGCAGACCGCCACCGGACGCCAGATTCGTACGCCGAGATTATAATAATAGGCCAGAAACCGTTTCAGATACGGTTCAAAGGCTCTGTGCTGGATCCACCAGTCAAAGTACAGAAGTTCCGGCTGATAACGGTCCACCAGCTCCACCGTGCGGATCAGCCAGTCTGTCAGGAATTCCTCATCCGGTGCGGGATCACTGCTCATATCGAAATTATCACGTTCCGGCATGGCAGGCCGGTAAAAATCCCGGGGATCCGGTACGGATACAGATCGTTCCATAGAACTTTCCATAGAACTTTCCATAGATCTTTCCATAGAACTTTCCATAGAAGCTCTCACATCACTGTCAAAGTCCATACCATGGCCCATGAACCACCAGTGCTCTGCCCGATGGCTGGAGGTGCAGAAATGCATCCGCTCCGCTTCTGCTGCCTCTTTCAGTTCCCCGATGATGTCCCGACGCGGGCCCATTTCCACAGCGTTCCAGGAGGAAAGCTCACTTTGATACATCTGAAATCCGTCATGATGTTCCGCCACCGGGAAGATATATCCCGCTCCGGCCTCCCGAAACAGACGGATCCATTCCTTCGGATCAAAATGCTCTGCGGTAAGGAGGGGAATAAAATCCTTATAGCCGAATTCCTTCTGCGGGCCATATGTCTTTATGTGATGTTCATATTCCGAGGTTCCCTGAATGTACATATTTCTGCTGTACCATTCGTTATTAAAGGCCGGAACACTGTAAAGCCCCCAGTGAAGAAAGATGCCAAGTTTTTCCTGCCGGAACCAGTCGGGAACCTGCATTTTGGAGAGACTGTCCCAGTCCGGTCGGAAGGGTCCGTCTTCCATTCCCTCTTTGATATGTCGCAGCCAGGCTGCTGTATCGTACTTTTTCATATGATCACTCACCGGTCTCTTTATTTGATGCCGGGCTCAAGCTATGTTTTGCGCCCGGCTGATGATTCGGAGCACACAACATATGAAATGTGCTGCAAATCATTGGTCAGTCATCGTGTTTGCGTCATTTGCGGAGATCCCTGACGCGCCCGGTACATAATCAAATGTGATCTCGATGGTCTGGATCTCCCCGCATTCCTTTTCCAGTACGGTTGGTGTACAGCCGGATGTCCCACCGCCGCGGGTTCTTGCATCGTCCGGTACAGCCGGTACCCATTCGTTGTAGAGGTTGCTGCGGGTGCAGAGACCGTCATCCGAAGAGGTATAATTCCTTCCGTTCATCTTGTACTCTTCCCCGTTGATCAGGATCTGTTTGATGTCGATCACATAGCCGGGGAACAGTTCCTCCGCATTGGCAATACCGATGGCGGAAAATGCGGTTCCGATGGACTTGCCGGCATCTGTCTTTGTAAAATCCAGAGCCACAGTGTAGGTTCCTTCACCGGTAACCTCCACATCCGTTGCCTTCACACCGTAAGTCTTTGAATCCGGATCATAGGTATCTCCCACGCTGTAAACGATGTTCCAGTCCTGGGAATCCCACATGATCCATGCGATAGCGGTTCCGTCTCCGGCCAGCTTCTGGTTGGTATCAAAGGTTTCCGGAGCAGCTGCCAGACTCTGCTCCATTTTCTGCTTCGCAGACGCCTGAATATTCTCATAACTTGTACTGCTCTGATTCTCGTAGCTGTTGTCCAAAAGGAAGCCCTTCACTCCGTCATTGATCCACTGATGGGTCTGCTTGTTCAGCATGTTTCCGGTGTCCCAGAGCAGAGGTACATATCCGTACAGATCACAGTTGGCATAGAAATTCTCATACCAGAGAAGCCAGTTGGGCTTCATCTCATTGTTGGAGGTCGGGAGCACCCCGCACTCTCCGATGATGACACCGTAGCCCTGCTCCGTGAATACGGACAGGTTCTTCATCAGCGTATTCATTTCCTCGTAATTCTTCTTTGTTCCCCAGGTACTGGAACCGGTGCTGCCGCAGTAGCTCCAGGGAGTGTAATAGTGCACGGACAGGAACAGTTTTTCTTTTGCGGTATCCGTAGGCATATGCCAGCGGGAATCCAGAGTCTGGGTGATATCCGTGCCGTATCCCGGGATCAGCAGGAATCGGTTTTCGTTTCTTCCGCCCAGAGAACGGATAGTGTCCACAAAGAGCTGATTTACCTTGTTTGCCGTATCGTAGCATTCATCTTTGGTAAGTCCGTTTCCGTCCTTTACCAGGGGGCTGCGGATGTCATTGAAGCCGTCTCCAAGTTCTTCATTTCCGCCCTCGAAGATCAGCCGTTCATCATAATCTTTAAATTCGGTTCCGATCTGGGTCCACATGGATTTGAAGATATCATAACCGATCTCTCTGCGGGAGGCATCCTTCTCTCCGAAAATGCCCCACCAGCTGCCGTCCCAGTGATCGTTCAGAACCACAAAGAGGTCATCCTCCAGAGCCCAGTCTACGATCTGCTTTACCCGGTCCATGTACGCCTGACCAATGGTATAGTCTCCGTTCTCAATATCCATGGCATTGGTCCAGGCCACGGGGATCCGGAGGGTATCCATGCCGGAATTCTTGATATCATCGATCATTTCTTTTGTGGTGACCGGCTGTCCCCAGAGAGTCTCAAAATGCACCACTTCATTCTTTACATAGTCCCCGGGGCGGTTCATATCCGAGGCTTCCATGGTATTGCCCAGATTGAATCCGTTGCCCATACGGATCGCCAGTTCCCGTGCGGTCATGGATGCATACTCGCTCTCTTTCCTATCTCCGCTGCTGCCCTCTGTAGTCGCTGTGGTATCATTCTCCGTGTTACCGGATCCGTTCGATGCTGTCTCCGTCCCGGTGCCGCTTCCGCCGCAGGCACAGAGCCCCAGAGCCATGGTCATAGTCAAAACACCGGCTGTGATCTTCTTCCAAATCTTTTTCATGAAATCCTCCGTACATTATCTGGATTAATTTTACACCTCCAAGTGTATCGGAGAAAGCCAAAATGCGAAACCGTCGCATTTCCGCATAAAATACATGAAAAATCCGAAATAGCATGCAGTTTTCGTCGGCATTTTCGGATTGCTTTCTTTGGGATGATTCCATATAGTAGATAAGAGCGTGCGACAGGATGATCTACGGAGCACGTCAGCGCGAAGTATAGATTGGAGGAGTATTATGATCTACCATAATCCCATTATCAGCGGGTTCTACCCGGACCCCAGTATCTGCGCGGCAAACGGAAAGTTCTATCTGGTGACCAGTTCGTTTCAGTATTTCCCGGGGGTTCCGCTGTTTGAGAGTACGGATCTGGTGAACTGGACGCAGATCGGTCATGTCCTGACCCGGGAGAGTCAGGTCATGCTGGACCGGGTCCGGGCTTCCGGCGGTGTCTTTGCACCCACCATCCGTTATGATAACGGCCGCTTCTACATGATCACCAACAACAATTCCACAAATGAAAATTTCTATGTCTATACGGATGATATCTACGGAGAATGGTCCGATCCCATAACCATTGATATGAACGGCATCGATCCTTCCCTGCTCTTTGATGACGGACATGTCTATGCTCTGACAAACGGACAGGATGACGAAGGAAACTGGGGAATCGTCCAATGCGAGATCGACATAGAGACCGGCGCCAGAATCGGTGCATGCAAATGTCTCTGGAAGGGATCCGGCGGAAGGTATATCGAAAGTCCGCATATGTACAGGATCGGCAGTTACTATTACCTGATGATCGCCGAGGGAGGCACGGAATACGGCCATATGGTGACATATACCCGCTCCGATTCCCCCTGGGGACCTTTCGCGGATTATGACAAAAATCCCGTTCTTACGAACCGAAATAAAGCGCCGAACGAGATCCAGGGTATCGGCCACGGAGACCTGATCCAAAACCGGGACGGAAGCTGGTACATGGTAACCCTCGGTTTCCGTCAGATCGGTACCTGGGAGCCCTATCATAATCTCGGTCGGGAGGTCTATCTCACGCCGGTATGGTTCGATGCAGACGGCTGGTTCACCTGCGGAAAGGACGGCACCACGGAGCCTTCTTATGAGATCCCGGGAGATTATAAGCAGGAATGCAAAACAGAATATACCTTCCGGAATACCGACTGGAATATCGACTGGGCATATCTTCGGAAATATCATCCCGAGAACTATCATCTGTCGGATCAGGCGGCAATGCTGCGAGGAACCGATCTGACACTGGATGATGTGGATTCACCCACCTTTATCGCACTCAGGCAGAAAGATTTTTGCATGGAAGTGTCGTCTAGGATCCTGTTGGAGGAAGAACTGACAAAGGATGCAGAAAGCCACCCTCGTCCCGGCTCAAAACATCTCTCCGCCGGACTCACGGTCTATATGTGTGAGGATGAGCATTATGATGTGGAACTGGTTAAAACGGAGGCAGGGATCCTGGCACAGCTGAAGCTGAACATCGGAGGGATCAAACATGTTCAGGCATTGCATTTCCCGCCAAAGGATGATGCTACCAAAGGAACATCCGGCATGCAGGCGGCTACGCTTATGATCCGTGCAGACCACGATAAATACGATTTTTATGTGCAGTTCTCCGCCGATCCCGAACCCGTATATCTCGGCAGCGGCCGTACGAAATATCTGTCCAGTGAGGTTTCCGGCGGATTCACCGGAACCATGGTCGGCATGTACGCCACAGGCCACTGCACCGCGGCCTTTACGGATTTTGTATGCAGGTATCCGGAGGAACAATAACGGTCAAAACGATTTGAAACATCCGAACAGACAGGCAAAAGCGGTTACAGGATCCGTTAACTTATGGATTCCGTAACCGCTTTTCATTTTGTTCTATTATCTTCCTATGATCCGATATCCCGTATAAGATCAAACCTCCAGCAGATCCAGCTCCGCGATCCAGGAGGCTACGCAGGCATCGCTGGGCATCCGCCAGTCGCCGCGGGGCGAAAGGGCTACCGAACCGACCTTTACGCCGTCCGGCATGCAGCTGCGCTTAAACTGCTGGGAGAAGAACCGGCAGGTAAACATCTTCTGCCACTTCAGGATCGTCTCTCTGTCATAATCCTTCTCAAATGCACGGTTTGCCAGGTAATTGATCTTCGCCGGAGAATAGCCGTAACGCAGGGTGTAGAACAGGAAGAAATCATGCAGCTCGTAGGGGCCCACACTGTCTTCCGTTTTCTGTGTGATCTGTCCGAATTCATCCGGCGGAAGAAGCTCCGGACTGATGGGCGTATCCAGGATATCCCGGAGAACCACGGTACTGTCCGGGAAAATGCCCGTCTCCGCCACGGTATCGATCATCCAGCGCACCAGGGTTTTCGGGATGCTTCCGTTCACTCCGTACATTGCCATATGATCTCCGTTGTAGGTACACCAGCCAAGGGCCAGTTCGGACAGGTCTCCGGTACCCACTACCAGGCCGCCGCACATATTTGCATAATCCATCAGGATCTGCGTCCGTTCTCTGGCCTGCGTATTCTCATAGGTGATATCCTTTGTTTCCTGATCATGACCCAGGTCCGCCAGATGCTGTATGCATGCGACCTTGATATCAATGATCACCGGAGTCGTTCCGAGACTCTTGATCAGGAGCAGGGAATTCTCATAGGTCCGATTGGAAGTACCGAAGGCCGGCATGGTGATGGCCACCAGGTCAGAAGCAGGACGGCCAAGTTTCTGCAGTGCCTTGGCTGCAACGAGCAGCGCCAGTGTGGAATCCATACCGCCGGACACGCCGATCACCGGCTTTGATCCGGTCACCTCCAGACGTTTTGCCAGTCCTCCCACCTGCATATCAAAGATATCCGAACATCTCTTCTCCAGATGCTTTCTGGAAGCAGGAACAAAGGGATGCTTTTGCAGGATATAATACTCTCCGCTGCTCTCCGGCAGTTTTTCCGCGGTTTCCGTGATCATCCGGCAGCGGGCGGTCAAAGCGCGGTAATGCGTCGCTGCATCTCCGAAGGATTTCATACGTACACGCTCACTGCGGATCTTCCCCAGATCCATATCCGCCACCAGAAGGTAATCCGTAGCGATATAGTCCCGGTTCTCATTCAGGATAGAACCATTTTCCGCGATCAGACTGTGTCCCGAGAACACCACATCCTGAGTGGATTCTCCGCAGCCGGCAGACACATACAGATATTCACAGACTTCGGATGCCGATGTCTGTTTTACCAGATTCTTCCGGTAATCTCTCTTAGCGATCAGTTCATTGGAAGCGGAAATGTTTACGATCACCTCCGCACCGGCCAGCGTCATGACGGATGACGGCGGGATCGGAGCCCAGAGATCCTCACAGATCTCAACACCGAAGGTCAGTTTTCCGTCCAGGTCATAGATCAGATGGCTGCCTACCGGAACACTGTAATCATCCGATTCCTCGGCATCATAAATGATCCCCAGCTCCGTCAGATAGACGTCCTTTACCGGAAGATCATCCGCACTGTTAAACCAGCGTTTCTCATAAAATTCACTGTAATTCGGAAGGAAGGTCTTGATCGTAACACCCAGGAGTTTTCCGTCCATCATTACAAAGGCCCCGTTGTAGAGCTGGCCCCGGAGCTGCACCGGAGCTCCGACGACCACAGCGGTTTCATGATCCGCTGTTGCGGCAAGGATCCGGGAGATCCCCTGGCTGACTTCCCACATTAAAGTACTCTGGAAGAAGAGATCCTGACAACTGTATCCGGATACGGCCAGTTCCGGAAATGCAACGATCGCCGGTTGATAGCCGTAAGCCTCTTCCAGTTTTCCGAGGATTTGGTTGGTATTGTAAGTCACATCCGCCACACGGACTTCCGGTACGGCAGCGGCAATTCGGTAAAAATCGAACATGCTCGTCCTCCTTGTTTCACACATCGTGTTCTCCGGCCTTTGCGGCTATCGCCGCTTCGTAGAGTATCTTCAATCCCTTTGGTCGAGATCCTTCTGCAATCCCACCAGATACGGCACCAGCGCCCCGTCTTTGGATTTCAGAAAGAACTCATCCTCAAGTTCCATATATTTCACATTGTTCGAGTGTCTGTTCTTCGCGCGTTCCAGATACCCTTCCAGTTCACGGAACCGCATATAATACAGATCATTTCGCATGGTGAAATGCAGGATCAGGAACGAAATTCCGCCCTGAGCTTCAAACTCTTTCATGAACTGGAACTGATGTTCATGTACGTTTCGAAGTTCAAAGGTATCCGTCTTGCTCTCTTTGGCATCAAAGCAGACTGCGATCTGCTGCACGACCCCGATATAGTCCACGGTAGAATCCTTCTCGAAATACGCTTCGGTGATCCGCCGGGTATCCTTATCAAATTTAACAGGCGTGATCGGCGTCGGAATCTTCTGTACCAGTGCCAGGCCATGCATACGGTAATATTCATTTGTGGCATTGATCAGGTCTTCCAGTCCGCTGCCCCGAAGTCCCCTCGAATTCCATGTTGCCATAATTTCTTTTATACACCCTGCGTAATACTCAAAATCTGTTTCAGTGCCTTCTCCTCCGCTTTCGGAAAATACTTTGAGAAAGTCTTCGGAACCGCCGCCTGAACGATCACATCGTTCGGCAGTTTGATCTGGAAAGCATGCAGCAGCTGTCCGGTAAGTGACGGATCCAGTTTTTCATTTTTCTTCGGATCGCCGTACTTCGGATCACCTACCACCGGATACTTGTAATGCTGCATGGTCACACGGATCTGATGTGACTTTCCGGTATGCAGACGGCAAAGCATAAGTGTAACATTTTTGTCCGCATTGTAATCCAGCGGATACAGTTCCGTCCAGATCTTTGTCGGATCTCCGTATTTTAACGTTTCCGCAGGGCGTTTGCCGCCATGCAGCCAGACATAGGCCTGATTTCCGTTTCTGGATTTCACATAATCCAGCCGGTCATAATGCCCCTTCAGCGGACATTTTCCGTGAACGATGGTCAGATAAAACTTCTGCGTGGTCCGACCATCCTTCTCGCTGTAAAGATTTGCAAGCTCCCGGGCGCCCTTCCTCGTCTTCGATGCTGACATAACTCCGCTGGTATTCCGATCCAGACGATTGCAGATCGACGGGCGGAAGGTATCCAGCGTCTCTCCCTTCAATTCGCCCTGTTCCAGAAGATACGCAATAACCGCATCGTTGGCAGACTTATCCTTCGGGGAGCTTTTCTGTGACAGCACTCCGACCGGCTTATTCAGGATCAGCATATCCTCATTTTCATACAGGACGCTCTCCTTTGTAAACCACGGATAATCCGCAAGTTTCGGAAGGGCCTTCTTCGGTTCGGATTCCCTGCGCAGGTCGTTTAGCGTTTCCTCCGCAAAATACATCTGAATCTTATCGCCCTCCTTCAGGACCTCCTCCCCGCTGGCTTTCTTCTCGTTCAAGAGGATATTCTTCTTTCGGAGCATCTTATAGGTAAAGCTTTGAGGGATCTCACGAAAATAGATAAAACAATACTTTTTTAATTTCTGTCCGGCTTCATTTTTACCAACGATCAGTTCTCTCATAGCGGTTATTCCTTCTTGTTATTTATTAATTCCTGTACTTTTCGAATTAATGGTTCTTAATTCATATTTTAGTAACCAAGTTCCAGAAGCCGCTCGGCGATCAGGAGATCCGCCTTGATCTGGTCTTCCTTAGGAGGATTCAGACGGTCCAGCTCCCTTTTCAGTTCTTTCAGCGAATCCACAACCACCACTCTCGGTTTTGTGGGTGGGCCCTCCTGCACCTTTTTCAGATACGTCACCGCGTCCTTCTTCTTTGTGTTCTGGCCGGCCTGAAGCAGTCCGATCACATTGTTGTTATAGATCGCAACACAGGGATAGAACAGCACGCCCTCCGAAGCGGTTACGGAGATGTCATACGCCAGAGTTGTCCCGCGCTCCTCAGCGATCTTTTCAGCTTCCGCATGTCCTTCCTTTGTCAGAGGCTCATATTTGATCAGCATCAGATAACCGATCAGATTCTTTGCAAAAGGGATCGCCATGACAGCTGCAAGTACGACAAACAAAGTCTTCCGTGTCTGGAAAAAGACCAGGCTGATGATCACATCCGTCAGGATAAACGCAAAGCAGACCAGCATCAGAAGCATGCGTTTCCGTTTTAAACCGCGGGCATATCCGTAATTACCTTTTTCAGACATCAGTAATCTCCTTGTTCCATACTTCGCGCTTACGCGCTCCGTTTAGTTCATCCTCCAACCCGGGAGCAGTTTGTTCTTGAGCATTCCGTTTTTGGCTTTTGCGAAGCCAAGAGGAAGCTCCTCGATCGTTACCAGTACCCATCCGTCCTCCGCTTCTCCGGGCTCCATCTCCAGCGTTTCACCCCGAAGATACTTTATAACCCGAGGATCATCCGGAGTCAGTCGCAGTGCATTCTGAAAGGTCTCCGGCGTCAGTGTCATCGCCAATGCCTGGGACGGCTCAAAACGATTTTTCTTGATCTCTCCGAGGAACAATCCGCTGCGAAGTACACGCAGGCCGGAAAGAGACCGTTCCAGGGATCCGCTTTTTTGAGACGGATTGCCGGATGAATCGTGCGCTCGTTTTTGTGGCTTTGCTTCCGGAAGATATGTCAGGTATCCCTGGGAAAGCTTTAATCTGGAAGGATCAAAACCGCGATGGATGAGCCTTGCAAATTCCGCAAATTCAGGACATTTTTTCCTGAGGTTTTCGAATTGTTTCTGACTATCCGGTTGAGTCGATTGTTCTTTATCTTCAGTACCACTGACGTCTTCGCCACTCATAAAAAGCGCCGCAAAATGTCCTTCTCCCCGCAGCCTGTGCGGATAGAGATGAACGGTATTCGGCAGATCCTTCAGCAACTCTGCAAAGTCAGGATCCTTCGGATCCACTTCGATGGTACTATAAAACTCCCGGCTGAGCCAGGACTCATTTCCGGGAACAAATCCGGGATGCATGGGAATCCGGGCCAGACGGAGCCCTTTCTCCCGTGCATTCGGATTGCTGAGAATATAAGCCACCGTACCTTCATCCTCTTCCGGTGCATAGGTACAGGTAGAATATAAAAGCATGCCGCCCGGACGAAGCATCCGCAGGGCATACTCCACGATCTCCCTTTGCAGTGCGGCATATTCCCTGGTTTTTTCCTCCGTCCAGTCATTGATCATTGCCGTAGATTTCCGGAACATGCCTTCCCCTGAGCAGGGAGCATCGATCAGGATCTTGTCAAAATAATCCGGGAAATGAAGCGCGAGCCGCTCCGGTGTCTCCGCAGTCACTACGGCATTCTCCACACCAAAGAGTTCCAGATTTTTGATCAGTGCTTTTGCACGGCTGGCGCTGATATCATTGGATACCAGAAGTCCCGTTCCCTTCAGTTTTTCTGCGAGAGCCGTGGACTTTCCTCCCGGCGCCGCGCACAAATCCAGGACCCGGTCTCCCGGCTCGATCGGAAGTGCCGCCGCCGGCAGCATGGCGCTGGGTTCCTGAAGATAATAGGCTCCCGCATAGTATAACGGATGCTTTGACGGAGCTAAGAATGTTGATGCACCTTCCGCCCCTTCCTCCGTTTTGCGTTCAGCAGGATCATCAAGATAGATTCCGCTTTTGCACCAGGGGATACTTTCCGGACCGGTTTCAGCACTCTTCGTTCCTGATAAAAGCGGATAAAACTTTGCAAATTCTTCCGGTGTCATTCGCAGGGTATTTACCCGAAGACCATGCTCCATCGGACGCTGCAGGCACTCTTCGTACTCGGAAAGCTCCGCCTCGCCAAGCATTTTCTGAAAACGTGATCTGAAATTTTCCGGGAGCTTCTTACTTCCGGCCATGTCCCTGCCTCCGATCTGTGGTCCGATTATCTATCACCGTAAACGATCCTTCGATACATCACTGTATGTCTGTCTTTGTTGCGGAATGAACCGCACCTTGTCATTCACCGGAATTATCTTCCAGCGCATCATTATGCGGGTTCACCGGTTCTGTATGCGGATGCACCCGTGTATAAAGGAAATCATACTCCTTTGTGATCGTCTCGTTATCCTTATAGAGGCTGTGCAGTTCTTCCAGTTTCTGGAATGCGCCCTCCAAGTCCCCGTTCATTTCCAGGAGAACGGCATCATTGTACTCCAGAAGATCCGTGTAGGTTTCGTCCTTGCAGGCTAGTCCTTTGTCGATCAGATTCTTTGCCTCCGTCAGATTTCCTTCCTTCAGATACGCCGTGGAAAGCTCGTACGCCACATATGTGTTCAGCGGCCGGGAATCCAGATATGAGATCAGCGCCTGTTTCGCTGAGGAAAGATCTCCCTTTCGATTGTATGCCGATGCCAGCTGAAGATACAGATAAGGCTGATCCGGTGCAAGCTGCTGCAGGCGGCGGATCGTTTCATCACTCGGAACGCCGCTGCCACCCTCTTTAATGGCAGCCTGTGCCTCAGCCATTTCCTGCATGGAGAGGATCAGGTCATTATTCAGAGATCCGTCATTATCCTGCTGAAGCTTTTTATAACAATCTACCGCATCCCGGTATTTTTCCAGACGCAGAAACGACTTGGCCAGATACATCCGGGTATCCAGATCCATGGCCGTGGAAAACCACTGTTCTTCTGCCAGACTCCGCTGGAAGGAACTGATGGCACGTTCATAATTCCCGCTTTGAAATTCTTCGATCCCGGCATCCCGACAGCTCTCTTTATTGGAAATGGTATGGGACAGGAAAAAGATCAAAAAGCCGATAGCCGCCAGTGTTATGACGGAAAACAGGATGATCAGACGCCGCATCACGATGTCCCGATTATTTCTTCTACTCACGGAAAAACTCCTTTATTCACGAATTCCCACGTTCATACGCCTGCGCAAAACGCCAGGAATCTTTGCACATCCGTGTCAGATCGAATTTTGCTTCCCAGCCCAGTTCTTCCTTAGCCTTGGCTGGGTTGGCATAACAGATCGGCACATCTCCCGGACGGCGGGCCTTGATCTGATAAGGGATCTTAACGCCGTTTGCTTCTTCAAAGGCGTGAACAATATCCAGCACGCTGTAACCGGTTCCGGTTCCCAGATTATAAATGTTCGTGCCCTGTGCGTTCATAACCTTGTCTACGGCACATACATGTCCCTTGGCCAGGTCCACCACGTGGATATAGTCACGGACACCGGTACCGTCATGGGTATCATAGTCATTTCCGAAGACACCCAGCTCCGGCAGCTTGCCCACAGCCACCTGCATGATATACGGCATGAGGTTGTTCGGGATACCGTTCGGTACCTCTCCCAACAGGCCGCTCTCATGCGCACCGATGGGATTGAAATATCGGAGCAACACAACGCTCCACTCCGGATCCGCCACCGTGAAATCCGTCAGGATCTGCTCCAGCATCAGCTTTGTGGAACCGTAGGGATTCGTTGTGGACAGCGGAAAATCTTCCGTGATGGGCACCGTTTTCGGAACGCCGTAAACCGTTGCCGAGGAGGAGAAAATAATCCGCTTGCAGCCGAATTCATTCATCAGCTTGCAAAGATTCAGTGTTCCTGCAATGTTATTTTCATAGTACATCAGCGGCTTAGCCACGGACTCTCCCACCGCCTTCAGTCCTGCAAAATGGATCACACAGTCAAATGTATGCTCCTCGAAGATCCGACGCATGGATTCCGGCTCCAGCATGTCTGCCTTATAGAAAGTGACCTTCTTACCGGTGATCTTCTCGATGCGGCCGACAACTTCTTCCTTGGAATTGTAAAGGTTGTCAAAGATCACAACCTCGTGGCCGCTCTGAAGTAATTCAACACATGTATGGGAGCCGATATAACCGGTTCCTCCGCTGACTAAGATTTTCATGATATGCCTCCTGAATTCTATAAATATTATCGGTTTTAGATTTGTGTATTTCGTTTCAGATCACAGGGTTCTTGCAAATCGGAGAAATGCTTCCTGTCCCTCGGGTGTGCGTTTGAATACACCTGCATCTTCAAGCACTCCGACGAAAACATTTCCGACTTCCTGCATGAGGATCTGATCCACATTCTGCTCTGTAATAACGTATTTCAGCCGTATCTTTTCAGCCCAGGCCGCGTGAGACGCCAACGTCTCCGTCGCATACAGATCCCCGCCGGAAAGAAGCGCCGTGCGTACTTCTTCAAAGATCTCCGTTTTCAGACGGGCCGGAAGGATCGCAAGCCCCATGACTTCGATAAGACCGATATTTTCCTTTTTGATGTGATGATACTGCGGGCCCGGATGAAACAGTCCCAGCGGTCGGTCTTCCGTGGTTCGGTTGTTCCGAAGTGTCAGGTCCAGTTCATAGATCCCGTCCCTGCATCTGGCGATCGGCGTGATGGTATTATGCGGAACACCGGCAGTTTCGGAAAAGATCAGCGCCGAAGGATCACTGTACGGACGCCAGCAATGCAGGATATGATCCGCCAGATCCACCAGCCGCTTTATGTCCTTTGAACGGATCCGGATCACGGACAGCGGCCAACGAACGATTCCTGCCTCCACGTCCTCATATCCGGGAATGATGACCTCGGATTCGATGGGTGCCTCTGCCATGGGGAAGGTATAGCACCCACCCTGATAATGATCATGGGACAGGATGGAACCACCGACGATAGGCAGATCCGCATTGGATCCCATGAGATAATGAGGAAACTGACGTACAAAATCAAGCAGTTTCCGGAATGTATCCTTTTCGATCTTCATAGGCACATGCTGACGGTTCAGCAGGATACAATGCTCATTGTAGTATACATAGGGTGAATACTGCAAGCCCCACTCCGTTCCGTTTACGATCAGAGGAATGATCCGGTGGTTCGCACGTCCGGGATGATTCACTCTGCCGGCATAGCCTTCATTTTCCATACAGAGCAGACATTTCGGATAACTGCTGCTTTTCGCTTTTCCTGCAGCCGCGATGGCTTTCGGATCCTTCTCGGGCTTGGACAGGTTGATGGAAATGTCGATCTTTCCGTACTCGCTGTACACCTTCCAGCGCAGATCCTTCTTTACGCGATACGTCCGGATATAGTCTGACGCCTTACTGAAGGCATAGTAATAATCCGTGGCTTCTTTCGGAGACTCCTTATACTTCGTCCAAAATGTCCGGGAAACCTCAGTCGGACGCGGAAGCAGACAGTTCATGATCTCCGTATCAAAAAGATCTCGGTAAGTTACCGAATCCTCGCAAAGACCACGTTCCACGGCGATATCCAGAAGCCCTCGGAGGATCTCCTCCAGTTCGATGGGCTGCACATCCTCCGTTTCAGCCGTTTCCGGATATTCCTCCTCCTGAAACAGTTTCAGAAGACGGTTTCTGGTATAGATCTGATCGCCGTCCTCCAGTAAACCGTTATCTGATCCATATCGGATAAGTTGATCTATAAGATTATGCAATGTTTTCGCCATACAACCTCCTCTTCATGCTTACGCGCTCCGTGAATTAATAAGTCCGTTTAAAATTCTTCACGTCATTTTCGTAGTGTTCGATGATCCCACGCAGCTCCGTAACTTCTTTTGGCTTTAACTCTCCGGCCGTGATCGCCGCTTCGGTTTCGGTCTTCAGCCGCTTCAGATTTTCCACTGCATTGTCCTTATAATTATTCGCCAGATCCACCTGGATCTGTTTGATCACTCCATCCAGCGATTTTCTTTTCTTACTCTGAAACATAACCCCTCCGAAAAATCCCCACAATAAAAACTCGCCTTAAAACCACACAAAACGGGCTAAACCCACACGTTATTGACAACGAGCGCGCCTCTGTGATACAATCACGAAGTGTTCGCCGGCATGTCGGAATTGGCAGACGAGGCAGACTCAAAATCTGTTACGGGCAACCGTGTGTGGGTTCAAGTCCCACTGCCGGCACACCTTTCGGGACGTCTATGACGTCTCTTTTTCTTTATGCTCGAAAAATGAGCCATCACTACCTTATCCTCTTCGCAACCACCACGTACCGCTTTCCCTCCGACGCACCGTAATCCTCACAGGTGGACAGAGTAAGCAGCTCATCACCATATTCCGCGGTTGTCGGAATGGAGTACGTACATCTGGATTTCACTTCACTGACGTAGGTATTAAACTCCTCCGCGCTGTCCGTGTCATAGAAATAATAATACCGAAATCCCTCGTCTCCCTGATTCAGAACCTGTCCGGGGAAGGCTGCGATCACTTCATAATTTCCACGCGCATAGATCGTATCAAACTGGATATACTTATGAAACCGATAGAACTCTTCGTCTTTATACTTCAGAAGATCCGAGAACATGCTCCCGTCTTTCATGTTGTGTCCGTAGATGATGATATTGGCGGAAGGCTTTTCCGGATCACAGCCCTCTGCGATAAAGGGCGTTCCAGCCAAGGCATAGTCTCCGTCAAAGTTCTTTCGAAGATATTTCTGTTCATCGGAAGGCGTATACATCACGGGTACATCCACGTTGGAATCCGGAATGGTAAGCCAGCCGATAAATGCATTATTTTTCTGATACAGGGCCCGGTACATCCGCAGGATCGTCTTCCCGTCTTCGGTCACATATTCCGGCACCTCGGCATCCGAGGGTTTGTAGCCCGGATCCGTCTGACCGGGATCTGTCTGACTGCCTCTTTGGGACGTAGGATCCGGCGCCGCGTCCATGTCGATCATTTCTTTCAGACTGCCCATCAGTTCTTTATTCTGCTTGGAAGCCAGATAATAACGAAGAAGAAAAACGCCGGATATGATAAAGGTCGCTATGAATACGATCAGAAGAATATCCAGAATGATATTCCTGCGGCGACGTTTCTGGGCACTCTTCATTTTCTCACGAAAAACAGCCGCCCGGTCCACCTTCGTTTCTCCGGATGGCTTTACTATTGAAGCTTTAGATTCTGGGACTGTTACCGGCTCCGTATTGCCCGCCGGTTCCGTTACATTACCCGTTTCATTGTCTGTTCCACTGTTTTTCAGCTCATACATTGTGTCTTGATCCAATTCCTGATCTGATTATTAATCCGGATTATTATCCGGTTTTTCATGGCAAGAGCCCGGATTCCCGGGCTCCTGCTAAAATATTTTAAAAATATTTTTTGCTTCCCCAAAGATTCGCACTTCGCAGTGTCAGGTACTCACTGTATGCCTGCTCCAGGATCTGCTTCTCATTCGGGAATTTCAAGAGGTGGTATGCTTCGTGATACTTATAATAACCGGAATCACAGAAATACTCCTCGCGCTGTGGCTTACTGAAATAGCTGTCCGCCATCATGAGATACCAGTGTACTTCCTTATCGATCACATCATTTGCGGCAGTAAACGAATAATTCGTTTTTCCCACATATTTCATGATCTGTGCAGATACTCCGGATTCTTCCCTGACTTCCCTGAGGGCGGTCTGATTGTAATCTTCTCCCTGCTCTACTGTCCCTTTCGGCAATACCCAGCCTTCGTACTTATTCCTGTAGTTCTTATAAAGTAACAGGATCTTCCCTCGGAAGATCACCACACCACCACAGCTCGTTGCTTTGGTCACGGCCGTGTCCTCCCTGTTTTATGGTGTGTAAAAACTTAATAAAATTATAACAATTTAAACCATCTAAGGCAAGGAGAACTTTATGTTTCTTTTGTGGTCGTTACGGATAATAGGTTTCAAAGATGGCTCCCGCAACTTCCACGCCGGTCAGACCGTCGCTGTCGGAATCCTCGATCACAACACTGACCACAATATCCGGATCTTCCGGATTGGAATAACCTACAAACCAGGAGTTACATCTTCCGTTCGAATCCACTTCCGCCGTACCGGTCTTACCGATGATCTTATGCCGGTAGTTTTTAAACTTCCAGGAAGAGGTTCCGTATTCCGCAGGCGCTTTCAGCAGCTCGGAAAGCTCCTTTGCTTCCTTTGCCGTCATCAGCTTTTTTTCTGCGGAACTGCTGTAACTTTTTACCACAGCCCCGGAAGAATTCCGTATCTCCTGAACCAGATACGGTCTCATCAGCACACCGCCGTTGGCAATGGCCGACATGATCATGGCATTATGCAGCGGCGTGATCTGCGTATCTCCCTGACCGATCACAGTCTGCGGGATCATGTCCCGGCTGCTGCTTCCGGTAAGGACAAAGGAAGATGTAGATGTGCTGCCGTCGTAAGGAAGCTCCTGATTGAACAGCAGGTCCTCCGCAGTGGAATGAAGTCCGTCCATGGAAATGCTCTTCATCCCGAGGTTCGCAAAGCTGGTGTTACAGGAATATCCGATGGAATGCTCAAGATCCACATCCCCGTGCTCCCTGTGCTTATAGCAGACGATCTTTACCCCGTTAAAGGAATCCTCGCCCTTGCAGGTATAACTGTACCCTTCCGTACTTCCATGCTCCCGGATGTACTCCAGCGCCGTAACGGTCTTAAACGTGGAACCCGGCGCATACAGTCCGCTGGTAGCGCGATTCAGAAGCACCGTACTCTTTTCCCCTTCTACGGTATGGATCTCATCCCAGACCTTGTCCATTTCATTCGGATCAAAGCCGGGTTTGGAGACCATGGCAAGGATCTTGCCGGTATCCGGCTCCAGCACTACCACAGCGCCCTTGTGATTTCCCATGGCCTTGGAAGCGGCATTTTGCAGTTTATAATCCAGGGTCGTGATCACGTTGTCTCCTGGCTTCTTCTGCTCCTGCAGATCATCCTGCACCTGTTTGAAAATATTCTCATGGGTAGTCAGCAGCTGAAAGTTCATAGCCAGTTCCAGACCGGAGCGGCCGTAGCCGTTATATCCCACCACATGACAGAACAGTTCTCCGTAAGGGTAGATACGCACTTCCTCACCGTTTTTCTGCTCTGACTTTGCGATGACCGTACCGTCGGAGGTCCGGATCTCTCCTCGCTGTACCAGGTCTGCCATGACATCCTGTCTGCGGTTTCCGGTATTCGCAACCACCCGGTTCGCATCCTGTACCAGGAAATAGATCACATATCCGAACATGCCAAGAAAAACCAGCACGAACACATAGGTCAGCAGGACGATGGGACGATTCTTTCGTTTATTCTTTTCTTCTCTTCGTTCCTGACGATGCAGGAATTCCTCCAATGGAGTTTCAGGCGTAGTTTCAGGAGCATTTTCCGGCGGAGTATCCTCCGGGCCGGCAGATCCCACGCTGTCCGCCGATGAACGGCTGCGGCGAATAACCGGTTCCGGATCATCCGCTGATGAACGGCTGCGACGTCCTGCCGCCTCCGACCGATCACTGCGCTCCGGGCGTTCCGCCGTATCCTGCGTAGAACGGCTGCGCTTCCTCGGCTGCTCTGAGGGCTCGTTCCTCTTCATGCAACTCTTCTCCTTCTTTTCCGACGAAGATATAGACATACTGTATCATGGCAAACATGATCAGGGTGCCGAACATACTGCTGATACCGTAACTGATCAGTGGCAGGGTCACACCTGTGGACGGAATGAATTTCGTCACACCGCCGATATTAAGCAGCACCTGAACGATGAAGCTGATGGCAAAACCAAACGTCATATATTTGTAGAACGGCTGTTTACACTTCATGGCGATATTCGTCATGGCGATAAATCCGCTCAGATAAACCAGGATCAGACACAGACCGAAGATAGCACCCAATTCCTCGCACATAGCCGAGAAAATGAAATCGCTTTCCACCACCGGAATGTAATACGGCATTCCCTTGCCGAGTCCGACTCCCGTGAAACCACCGGTTCCGATGGCAAACAGGGATTCACAGATCTGATATCCTCCGGTACTCTGGTATGCCCAGGGATCCTTCCACGCTTCCACGCGGACGGAAATATGCACGAACAAGGTATCCTTGAACAGCAGATACCCCAGAACCACCGCCCCGACAACCAATACGATCCCGGCAATGAGAAAAACCGGTCTTGAGGTTGCCAGATAGACCATGGAAATATACGCGATATAGAAGATGGCGATAGCTCCGAAATCCTTCTCCACAGCCAGAACTCCCATGAACGCCGCGGCAATGACGGCGTTGATCACCACGTCCTTCAGCGTCGCCGCCTTCACCAGACCGCTGGCCACAAAGAGCACGAAAATAATCTTCACGAACTCCATGGGCTGCAGGGAGATCGGACCGATCTGGATCCAGTTTCTTGCGCCGTAAATGCTGACACCGAGATGCGGAATAAAAACGGTAAGCAGAAAGAAGATCCCGGTAACACCGTAAAAGATCGTCCAGTTTCTCATTTTCGGGAGTTTTCCCATGATCCACGGTACAAAGCTGGCGATAAACAGACAGACCGTTGCCAGAATAAACTGCCGCACCGCCAGACTGTGATCGATCCTGGTCAGCATGGTGTATCCCAGCAGCATCAGGAAAGTGATCAGATTGATCAGCATCCGGGACGCCTTCGGATATACCGCATGAAAGATCAGGAGATACAGGATCGCGATCAGCAGCTCGATGGGATAATAGGCCAAAACCGTCTTATCCCGCGTGTTAAGAAACAGCGTCGCATGGCACAGGAAATGGATGGCAAAGATATCAAATACCTGCAGATTCAGGTTTCTCTTCCTTTTCTTTGCCGTCTTTTTCGTAAAGTAGGTAAAGCACTTTATCGTATACAGTGCCATCAGCACCAGGATCAGATATTTAGATGTCGTACTGATGATATTGATCATAAGAGACCTCTATGACGGATTCCTTTCAGCTTTGATTTCTTCGGCGTCTCCAAAAACTCGTCGAGTTCGCCGCCCAGCAGACGGTCCACTTCCTCTGAGACTTCTGTCGTAAGCCGGACAGCAATCGCTTCACCGGCCGTATCTTGCAGAACCGGAAGACCGCTTAAAAGAATATTATAACACATTTCCGGATTCTGTAAAAGAATCAGGTGCTGTCCGCGTGCCCCTGTCAGATGCTCCTCATGATGCAGATCATTTCTCTGTACAGTGAGCATCAATGGCAGGTGTCCGTACACCGTGGTGGTCCGCCTCACATCGCCGGGCACATAAATCTCACGGCGCTCCGAAAGACTCAGCTCACAGGGCTCTTCCAGCCAGAGATCATCAGCGAGAAGTCCCATCTCCAGACAGAAGAAATCCGTTGCCCGATCATTGTACCGATAAAGCCCGTCTCCCAGATACAATGTCCTTGGCCAGCCGCTGTCTCCGAGATGGTGTTTCAGCCATGCAAAGCTGTCAATACCATTCACATAGGCACCGTCCAGTTCCAGAGCCAGACGCAGGAGTTCCTCCATCCGGGCTTCAATCTGTGTTCTGTAAATATAGGGAAACCCGATAAGAAATCGGATCTGTCCATCCGTTTTCTGTCTGAGGCTGCGGATATCATCCGGATCCATATACCGGATTCCATAGTCAAATACAATTGTCCCGGGTTCATATTTCAGTGCGTGGGCGGCCTGTTCCATCGTGGATACAAAAACAATATTTCCCGAATCGTCTGCGGGATCCGCCATAAGATCTTCCGGAAAAATACCGAACGAATTAATTCCAAACGAATTATGTGATAATTCCGTCAGCCCATCATGAAGATTCTCCGGCGTAATAAAACGTGGATTCTCTGCGTCCAAACCGCACCCGGATCCCGCCTTCGAAAGCGTCCGCCTGCTTTGCTCCAGCAGCTTATCCCGAAGTTCGCGCAGCACATCCCTTCGAAGGTTCTTGATCTCCGATACCGGGAGAAAACTCTGTCCATCATTATCGATCAAAAGCTCTGACAGCGCATATCCTGTCCCGGACAGTCCGCCGATTTTCTCTTTCAGCGTCTCATCCGTAATCGGCCTTCCGGTTGCCTCCTCTGCCACAGAGCCCTGGATCGTAACCGAAAGATTCTTTGCAGCAGCGATCATCTGAAACGGTTTTCCGGCTTCTGTTTTCACGGAGAGTTTCACCGGGATCAGCGGCATTTTTGATAAAAACCTCTCCTCAAGTTCTTTCATAAGCGCCGCATTCCGAACACGTATCACCGGCATTCCCGGATGTAACCGTTTTGTCTTCGGTGCACGAAGACTGATCTCCGATCCTGCCCCTGAATCCACGGGAGCAGTAAGTTTGATCACGTCTTCCGGCGATGCGGAAATTTCCAGAGAATCCCCTCTGTTTACCGATTTCTCACACTGAACACGGATCGTTCCGTCACCAACCTTCCGGATGCTTCCGATCTCCACCCCCGTATGTCCGGGATTCGTATCCGCCATCATATCCGGCCCGGAAAACTGATTCAGGTAGCCCCGTGTAAATCCGCCGCGATGAAAAACTTCCGTCAGTCTTTCCCTGTACTTTGCGGCACGCTCCGGGCAAAATTCTCCCTGCAGCACATCCTCAACCATACTGCGGTACGCATCCACGCACGCCGCAACATAGTATTCATTCTTCATCCTTCCCTCAATTTTCAGAGAATCGATCCCTGCTTCCATCAGAGCCGGAACATCCTCCAATGTACAGAGATCCTTCATCGACAAAGGATAGAACCCATTATACATTTCCCGGCAGGGCTGGGCACAGCGCCCGCGATTCCCACTGCGACCGCCTGCAAACGAAGACAGATAACAGCGTCCGCTGTAGCAGACACACATGGCACCGTGTACAAAAGCCTCTACTTCTATGTCCGCCAGCTCCCTGATCTCCCTGAGTTCATGAAGAGACAGTTCCCTTGCAGGAACGACCCTGGTAAATCCGAGGGACTTTACAAATTTCGCACCCTCCACGGAACAGAGATTCATCTGGGTACTCGCATGCAGCGGAAGCTCCGGATAACGTTCCCGAAGAAACCGGTAAACCCCGAAATCCTGTACCAAAACAGCATCCAGTCCCTCTTCGTAAAGCGGATCCAGTGCCTCGGGAAGCGCCTTTATCTCATCATTTTTCAGTAACGTATTCAGCGTCAGATAAATCTTCCTATCATGCAAATGAGCCTCTTCAATTGTTTGAAGAAGCTCATTTTGCTGAAAATTGCCGGCATACGCCCTTGCGCCGAATCGATCCATCGCAAGATACATGGCATCCGCACCTGCCGAAAGAGCCGCATGAAAAGCAGCCGGATTCCCGCAGGGAGCCAGTATTTCCGGTCTTTTATACTCAGGTTTACTCATCATCATTCCTGACCTTTATTTCTGTCTTTCTCCGCTTCCAGCTGAACGATCTTTCGCTGCAAGGCGTTGATCTGCTCCTTATACTCTTCCACCAGCTTCAGCGCAGCCTCATGCTTGATCTGTGCCTCGATCACTTCATGCCGGAGGTCATAGAGCTGCTGTTCCTTTTCGGAATCATCACGGGCGATCTCCTCTGCCCTGGCCTTCGCTTTGAAATAATCATCCGCGATGTTCAGCGCCAGCAGAACTCCCTGATATTCCGTATTCATCCTCCGATATTGTTCCGAGGTTTTGCACTCCGCGATCTTCCCGTTGATATAGGTCGCAACATTCTGCAGATAATCTTCCCCTTCGTATCCACTCAGGGTATAGACCTTTCCTCCGATCACTACGGGTATATCCGTCTTCTGTGCCATTGACTGAGATCCTCCTATCTCCACACTACGCGCCTAAAGCGCTCCGTGAAATCATCACTTCGCACGTGTCTATCACCTGTCAGCTATTATTTTACGATTAAGTCCGTGCTCCGTTCTGATTTTATTTATTATCCGCCAGCAGGCCTTCGAGGCCCAACTGCCGATACGACTGCTCTGTAGCGACGCGTCCGCGCGGCGTGCGGTTGATAAAACCGTTCTTGATGAGGTACGGTTCATAGACATCTTCGATCGTACCGCTGTCCTCGCCGATCGCAGCGGCAAGCACTTCCAATCCTACCGGACCGCCGTGGAACTGTTTTATGATGGTCTCCAGCAGATTCCGATCCGTCTGATCAAGTCCTGCACTGTCCACATCCAACCGATCCAGTGCTCTCTTCGCTATAGTATAATCGATTTCGCCGCAATGTTCAACCTCGGCAAAATCGCGGACTCTCTTAAGGAGCCGGTTTGCCAGACGCGGCGTTCCGCGGGAACGTTTTGCAATCTCCAGCGCACCCTCTTCATCGATGGATATACCCAGAACCTTAGCGGAGCGGATCAGGATCCGCATAAGATCCGTGATGGAATAGAACTCCAGCCGGTCCACAACTCCGAATCGATCCCTGAGCGGAGCCGAAAGCATTCCCGCTCTGGTCGTAGCTCCGACTAATGTGAAATGCGGAAGGGAAAGCCGGATGGATCTGGCACTTTCGCCCTTACCGATCACTATGTCGATGGCAAAATCCTCCATAGCCGGGTAAAGCACTTCCTCCACCTGTTTGTTCAGACGGTGGATCTCATCGATAAATAGTACATCTCCCTCCGAAAGGTTGTTCAGGATCGCTGCGATCTCTCCCGGTTTTTCGATGGCCGGTCCACTGGTCACCTTGATCTGGACTCCCATTTCTTCGGCGATGATCCCAGCAAGGGTGGTTTTACCAAGTCCCGGAGGGCCATAAAGCAGAACATGGTCCAGCGATTCTTTCCTTTTCCTGGCAGCCTTGATAAATACCGCAAGATTCTTTTTTACTTTGTCCTGACCGATATACTCTGCCAGGGAAGTAGGGCGAAGACTCGCTTCAACCTTTGCTTCCTCCGGTGTAGCCTCGGTGGTAATGATTCGTCGTTCCATAGTATTCTCTGTCTCTATATTTTACAGATGTCTGAGTGCTGCCGAAAGGAGCTGCTCCACGGTCATGGATTCTGCGCCTTCCACTTTTCGGATGGCCCGGAGGGCATCCATGTTGGAATACCCAAGTGCAGTGAGCGCCTCTGCCGTTTCACTGATCACATTTCTGTCTGCCGTATCGCCTGTGCCATAAGTCTCTGAACCTGTCTCCAAACCGGCGCCTGTGATCTCAAAGGAGCCTTTCAGATCGACCACCACACGCTGCGCCGTTTTCGGTCCGACGTTTTGAGCTTTTGCTATGGATTTTGCATCGCCGGACTGGATCGCATAATACAGTTCTTCCACCGACATGATATTCAGGATGGAAAGCGCCCCTTTCGGTCCGATGCCGCTGACCGAGATCAGCTTTCGGAACGCCTGAATATCCGAGCGATCCGGAAATCCGTACAGCGTCCATTCATCTTCCTTGATATGCAAATGTGTATAAAGCAGGATTTCTTCCTTGCCCTTACGGATCAGATCCTGGAGGACACGTCCCGTGGTATATACCTCATATCCGATCCCCTGATTATCCAGGATCACACTCTCCCGACCGGTCTCTATGATCCTGCCCTTCACATAATGTATCATGTCTGCTCCTTCTATCATAAGCCATGCATAACATAAGCCATGCATAAGCCATGCATAAGCCATGCCGCGCACAAAATCTCTCGAAAAAAGAGTGCCGCACTGCCGCAGCACTCTTTCTCGCTGATAATCTGGCTTTTTACAGGAACTCGAAATCGTCTCCGCCTTCCTCTTCGCCATCACCGATCATCGCCTTGCTCGGTTTTCTGGCTTCCTCGATCTCTCCTACAAATACCTCGTCATCGTCACCGCCGACAACAGTGGTCTCATTTGCCTTCTCGAAGAATTCAGTGGTTGCTTTCCCCTTCTTGTCGTTTTTATCGTTCTTCTTGTCATCTTTCTTTGATGCATTAGAGGAACCTGAAGCTTTCTTATCGTCTTTCTTTGAATCTCCGTTTGCCTGTTTCTCAAGATCAAAGATCTTAAGATTTTTCTCTTCTATAAGCTTGTCAAGCTTTTCTTTTTCCTCTTTCAGCTTGGCATTCTCGGTAACTAGTTCATCACAGTAACGTCCGACAGTGGAAACAAACTCATCCACATCGACAGCCTTATAGCCGAAAAGTCCCTTCTTAAATTTCTGATTTTTAACGTCAAGTGGTTGCATCATGATGCCTTCCTCCATTAACAAAATATTTCTCTATCGAAATTATATCACATTTTCAAATACTTTCAACATGAAAAATGTGTGATATAATGGATTCTATCATATTTACATAAAAAAGGAAAGAAAATGTTACGATTTGACGAAAGAATTGATATAACTAAAATTCCCGCCTGGGATCACACCGCTTCGGCCCGCGGACGGGATCAGGTACTCATGTTTGATCTGGAAACCACAGGGCTTTCTGCGCATAATGCATTCATCTACATCATCGGGATCAACTACTGGAAGGACGGCTCCTGGCATATTCTTCAGCTTTTCAATGATGACGGCCGCAGTGAGCCGGAAATGATCCGCTGTTTTATGGAGCTTTGCAAGGGCAAGACCACTCTGTTCCATTTCAACGGAGATACGTTTGATATCCCCTTTGTACGATGCCGTATGGATAAGATCCGGCAGCAGCTCGGAGAATCGATCCCGGATCATATGAGTCCGCTGATCTCCGTGGATTATCTGAAGATGATCCGCCCCTTCAAATATGCCCTGGGGCTCCCGAACGTAAAGCAGAAAACCGTGGAGCGGTATCTGGGGATCCGGCGCGAGGATCAATATGACGGAGGACAGCTGATCGGCGTGTATCTGTCTTACCTCTCCTCCGGAAGTCGCCGAAACCGGGATCTGGTACTGCTGCACAACCGGGACGATATGGAAGGGATGTTCCACCTTGCCGGAATGCAGGCGCTTACCATGCTTTCCGATGGGGATTTCACATTAGGCGCACCGGCCATGGACCGGCAGGGCGAGCGGCTGTATCTTACCCTGCCCATCACATTGTCCACACCTCTGCCCTATCCTCTGGTCACCACCGGACACGGCGCAACCCTACGCGGAGAATCGAATTCCGCATGCCTGACACTTCCGCTTTACAACCGGGATGCCGTATGTACGATCACCAAAGAAACCGCCTCAGGATTTTTTCTTCCCTGTTTCGGGTACGAAGGAGTCATCACTTACCGAAATCCGGAGGATCGAAAGATCACCTATATAGCCGCGGATGACACCCTTCTGGGAGATTCCGGACGCCTGCGGGCATATGCAGCCTGCTGCACCCGTGGGCTGATGATCCAGAACGGAAGAAAGTAGGTGCTTCGCTCCTCGGTCTCGCCGCTTTTTCCCTTCGCTCACAAAAAAAACGCCTGACGGCGTTTTTTTATGGAGCTGGCGGGAATCGAACCCGCGTCCAAAGACCCTTCCATACCGGTATCTCCCATCGCAGTCTTTGTTTTAGGATTCCCTCGCTATGACGTCCAAAGACAGACTTCATAGTCCGGTAGCTTCATAAATCGTTTCAACCCGCAAAGCTTTGGGAAGAACGTTCTCCGCCTTTCTGATGCCGGATCCTGTGAGCAGCGGATGACTCACGGGCCGACAGGCTGCACTTAGGCAGCCAGTGCTAAATTCTTATCTTCAGCGTTTATTTTTTTCCGCACTTTTAACGTGGATCACGGACCACGGATGGCTGCCGGGATTTCAAAATCCCTGTCGAAACCAGTACAACCCCTGGTTTATTATATGTATTATAACGCAGCGGAAGATCTTTGTAAATTCAACCGCTGGTATAATTCAGGATAATGTCGAACAATTATATCAGTAATTCATCAGTTCTTGTCCGGACCTTCTTCCGTCAGATCCGTTGAAATGGATGACGGTTCCTCCGTTGCTCCTGCTTCGGAGGTCGGACTCTCACTTCCGGAATCTTCACTTCCTGATTCGGTATCTGCTTCCGCGCCTCCCTCGGAGCTCTGTTCACTCGCCAATTCCGATCCTGTATACAGGTCCGAATAATTGTCTACCCAGTACTGATTAAACCAGTCTTCATAATCATGTGCCGAAATGAAGATGTCCTCTTTGTCCTGGTGTTCCTGCTGATAGTTATAGATCCAACGACCCAAAGGAAATCCGATCAATGCACCAAGGATCAGTGCGATCAGAAACGCGATCAGAAGCTTCCGAATCTTCGCCTTTTTCATATTCTTCTGACGGTTCATCTTTTCCTCTTTGTAACGGTCTACTTTTTCCTGACTCATGCCTTTGCCTTCTTTCAAAATAGTGAGAAATCATTTCAGATCCTGCATACCATCCGCCATGCAGAACCGTTCTATATTTTACTCAAATCAAATCATAAAATCAAGCGATTTTTCTGTGTCTTGTCACTTCAGATTTCTCACTTTGAAGTCCCTCTCGGCTTCGCGTTTCATATCCTTTTTTGCGATATCCGCACGCTTATCGTACAGCTTTTTACCCTTTGCCAGGCCGATCTCCACTTTTGCACGGCCGTTTTTAAAATACACCTTCAGCGGCATGATTGTATAGCCGTCTGCAGACGCCGCACCGGACAGTTTCCGTATCTCCGACTTATGCAGAAGTAGTTTTCTGGTCCGAAGGGGATCTTTATTGAAAATATTTCCTTTCTCGTAAGGATTGATGTGCATATGATAGATGTACATCTCTCCTCCTTCCACGCCCACATAGGATTCCTTGATGCTGCACTGCCCCAACCGGAGAGACTTTACCTCCGTTCCGGCCAGTGCGATCCCGGCCTCATAGGTTTCCTCGATAAAATAGTCATGATACGCTTTTTTGTTATTTGCGATCAGTTTTTCTGCTTCCTTTTTCATTATTATTTAACTCCTACTGATTATCTGCCTTACTCTTTCCTTTTGAGTCCGTGCTCTTATCAAAACGGAATACGATCCTTCGCTCCGCCTTGTCCGTGCTGACCACCTGGATCCGAACCGGATCTCCCAGATTGAAGACCTTCCGGGTCCGGCTGCCGATCATCTGGAAGGATTCCTCATGGTAATCGTAAAAATCATCCGAAAGACTTCCCAGCGGTATCACGCCTTCGATGGTATTCGGCAGTTCCACGAAGATCGACTGGGTGTTAAATCCGGAAATGATTCCGTCATAGCTTTCTCCCAGATGATCTTCCATATACTCGATCTGTTTCAGTTTATCCACATCCCGCTCCGCATCATCTGCCCGGCGTTCCTTTGCAGAGTTGTCAGCCGCAACCTCCGGCAGGATATGCTCATAGTGAGACACTCTTCTTTCGTCCAGGGTTCCGTGCAGATTTTCCTTCAGGATCCGATGGATCTGCAGATCCGGATATCTGCGGATCGGCGACGTAAAATGGCAGTAATACTTGGCAGCAAGCCCAAAATGCCCCGTGCAAACGGTTCCGTAACGCGCCTGCTGCATGGTGCGAAGCGTCAGTTTTGAGATCATTGCCTCATAAGGCTGATCCTCGATCTCCTGCAGGATCCGCTGGAATTCCCTGGGATGCACCGCTTCCCTTCCTCCATGGATGTAGAGTTTAAAGGTTCGCAGCATGAATTTCAGGGCTTCCACTTTGCGTTCATCCGGTGCTTCGTGAACACGGTACTCAAAGGGAAGTTCCTGCCAGAACGCATCTTCGGCGATGGTTTCATTTGCGGCAAGCATGAAATCCTCGATCAGCTTTGTCGCCACGTTGCGGTCATGGGCCCGGATCTCAATGGGTTTTCCGTCTTCGCCCACTACGATCTCCGTCTCCTGGATGTCAAAGTCTATGGAACCCCTCGCATGCCGCCGCTCCCGAAGGATCGCCGACAGCGCTGCCATCCGCTTAAACAGCGGGATCAAAGCCTCGTATTTTTGAACCGGGGCATCCTCCAGACCTTCGATCAGTGCATTCACATCCGTGTAGGTCATCCGGGCGTTGGAACGGATCACACCCTCACAAAGCTCATGAGACAGGATCTGCCCCGTACTGTCAATATCCATCAGGCAGGACAAAGCCAATCGGTCCTTGCCTTCCTGCAGCGAGCAGATACCATTGGAAAGCTGATGTGGCAGCATGGGAACCACCGTATCGGCCAGATAAACCGAAGTACCGCGGCGCAGTGCCTCCTTATCCAGAGGGCTGCCTTCCTTCACATAATTGGACACGTCTGCAATATGCACACCCAGATGATAGATCCCGTCTTCCTCTGTCAGAGTGATGGCATCATCGAAATCCTTTGCGGTTTCTCCGTCGATGGTAACCGTTTCCCATTCACGAAAATCTCTGCGTCCTTCGATATCCTTTTCAGTCACGCAGTCAGAAATGTCCCGGAGCTGATCAAGAACCTCCTCCGGGAATTCTTCCGGAATATTGAATGCCCGGATCACGGCCAGTACATCGTCCTTCGGGTCATCGATATGCCCGAGGATCTCCACTACCCGGCCTTCCGGAGCACCGCCACCCGTGTCATAACGCTCGATCTCGGCAACAACAATATTTCCGTCCACAGCCTTCATACTTTTGCCTTCCGGGATATAGACGTCCGTTCCCAGTTTCTTGTTGCCGGTGATCACAAAGCCGATACGATCCTGCTCCCGGTAGGTTCCGGTGACCGCAGTGATCCCTCGGGACAGGACCTTCAGCACCTCGGCTTCCGTTCTCGGCCCGCGTTTTGCCGTTTCGACACGGATCATTACCTTATCCCCCTGAAAGGCCCCATTTACACCCTTCTCGGGAATAAAGAAATCCTCTTCATATCCGGGAACCCGGACAAAACCGTAGCCCTTCCGTGTTCCGATATATTCACCGACCAGCGAGTCCTTGGATCTGGGAAGATACCGGTTATTTCTGGAGCAGACGATCTCTCCTTCCCGGATCAGATTATTCAGAAGGTCCAGAAAATCATCCCGCTGTCCGCCGGTGATCCCAATAACATAACACAGGTCCTTCAGTCGCATGGGCTTATACTCTTTGGACTGCATAAGGGAAAGCAGACGCTCCCTCCAGTCCTGCATCAACAGCTCGTTTTCGTATTTATCATCTATATCACTCATAGTCCTTCTCCAATCCCCAATTCCTGATTATCCCCATAATCAGGATAGTTTCATCACAGTTACTATTAGAATACCATAAATCATGTCATCTGGGAATAATTCTCATAATATAAATGGTGCTCCGAACAGAACGTCCGAAGCACCATTTACATGTTTATCATATGCTGTTACGCAACCCATTTGGAACTGAGCAGGATCGCCAGTACAAAGAAAAGAACGGCTAAAACAACAGTGATCTTCTTGATCATCGCATCCTTGGAATGTCCTTTATTCTTTGACCAGTAGGTGTCAGCACTGCCGGTAAGTGTACCGGTCAGTCCGTTTTCTTTGCCTTCCTGCATCAGAACTACGATGCTGAGCAATATACAAACAACGATAAATGCTATGGTAAGTCCGGTTCTCACGGGTAAACCTCCTTAAAGCTGAAAATCATACTTAGCAAATATATCACATTCCTTTATATTTTGCAATCATTATTTTAAATTCTATCGTGTTCGTATATTACTATAATCCGAAATCATTATAATGTCAGAATATGGAAAGGTACCAGAGTCCATCGACCTTATATAATGTAAAGGTATCTCCTTTTTCTTTCCAGTCATCATAGTGGGTCGAATCAGATCCGTACTGCCCCTTATATTCAAAATACACCCGTACGCGTTGCATTTCCTCGATATTGATCTCCTTATTCAGATACCGCTTAAATTCATCTTCCAGATCCTCTATATCATCTTCATCGTATGTGCGGCGATCCTCCACCCTGAGATATCTGCACTCAAAATCAGCACTGATCCTGGCAAAAAAATCTGATTTCAGAATTTCCTCTGCTGTCATTCCTTTGCTGTTTTCTGCGTACTCATCCAACGCCGCCCGGTATTTACCCGGCACGATCATATCCGCTACCCTTTCGGGCTTTTTGTCATTCATAGCTTCCACAAACGCCTTTGCCAGCTCTTCCTTGCTTGAATAACCGCCATTCGAGGAACCAAACACAAAGAAGATCAGGATCAGAGCGGTTGCAACTAACATACCTGCAATGGAACAGATGATGGCAATCTTCTTGCCTTTGCCGGAGCCCGGTGCTTTCGGCGCCGGACCGGGGGAGCCGTAATAAAGCTGTCCCTGTGGCTGACCATAATACTGCTGTGCATACCCCTGTGGCTGACCATAGATCGGCTGGTCCAGTGCCTGCGGCTGGCCGTAAGGTTTCTGACTATATTGCTGCTGATAGTATTGCTGCTGGATATATTGCTGTTGGTCATACGGTTGCTGACCATATGACTGCTGGCCATACGGCTGCTGACCGTATGGCTGCTGATACGGTTGCTGCTGATAGTATTGCTGCTGACCGTACGGCTGCTGGCCATATGGTTGCTGACTATACGGCTGCTGGCCATATGGTTGCTGACCATATGGCTGCGACGGATCGTAGCCCTGCTGGCCGTATTGCTGCCGGCCAGAACCAGACTGATCATTCATCTGCTGCGGATTCAATCCACCACCATGCTCGTTATCCATATTCATGATCCCCTTTTATTCCTCATTTTGCGGAGTGGCGCGCTCTATTCTCCTCTACAAACACGATTCTATCATTTCGGTATTTTATCGTCAACGCGGAATCACTCGCGATACTCTTCCTGATACTATTCACAGGAGTGAGCAATTATGGTAGAATAGGCCATGGAATTGCCCGGCATTGGCCATGGTAGTTTCCAAATAAATCATAAGCTTCGAAAAGCACAATATCAGAAAGGACTTGAATTATGGTACGACTGATCGGTACCTTTCTCGGCAAGTCCATCCTGCTGGCCGAGAGGATCTTTCATAAGGATGGAAGCACATTTCCGGGGAAATTTGTGATCAAACTCTTCCCCTCCTATCTTTCCAAGCTGCAATATCCGAAGGACGTGATCATGGTGACGGGCAGCTCCGGTAAGGGCTCCACCACCTCCATCATCGCCAACCTTCTACGTGCGGACGGCAGAACCGTCTGCCACAATCTGGAAGGATCGAATATGATCCGTGGCATCGCCTCCACTATGCTGAAGCATGTGACCTGGGGAGGAAAGATCCCTGAGGATGCCATCGTTCTGGAAGTCGACGAGCGTTATCTGAAGGTGGTGACCAAATACATCACCCCCAGCCTCATCGTGCTCTCCAACCTGACCCGGGATCAGCCGCCCAGACAGGGAAATTATGACCTTGTATATCGCGAGGTAGAAAAAGGGATCACGGAAAATGCCGAGCTGCTCTGCAACGGAGACGATCCGATCACAAAACAGGTATCCCTAAGGCACCCGGCGCATTTCCATTCCTACGGCGTTGATCGGACGGACAAGGATTTTGATGAACTTCCGGAAGCGGTTGCCGACTGCGCTTACTGTCCCAAATGCGGAAAGCACCTGCATTTTTCCTGGAAACATTACGGAACCGTCGGTGATTTCTCCTGCCCGGGCTGCGGTTTCTCCCGCGGGACTCCGGACTATACCGTAACCTCCGTAAATGAATCGGACAAAACTCTTACGCTGAACAATGAAATGACCATCCCAGTGGATGTCCCACTGCTCTTCCATATGTACAATCTGGCAGCGGCATACGGCGTTTCAAAGCTGATGGGGATTCCTGATGAAGTGGCCCAAAAAGTACTCAGCGCTGAAAAGGTTTCGGAGAAGATCTATGTTGAAACCGAAAAATGCGGCAGACGGTTCGTTGCGATCAACTGCAAGGCGGAAAACAATGCAACCTACAATCTGGCCCATTACCATACGCTG
This sequence comes from Eubacterium sp., assembly GCA_024681515.1. Taxonomy (GTDB): domain Bacteria; phylum Bacillota; class Clostridia; order Lachnospirales; family Lachnospiraceae; genus Eubacterium_Q. Next base: position 64,788 of record JAILAR010000174.1, read on the forward strand.
CGCCGCCCGGGAAAGAAGGTTCTGGTCATGGGACTCCGGGAGATCAGCCGCAGATACAACCATTTTGATCTGTCCTGGCTCTATGATCTGGACATGGAATCTCTGAACGTTCCAGAGGTACAGGAAGTGATCTGTGCCGGCCCCTACGCGGCAGACTTTGTGCTCCGATGCAAACTGGCCGGTTTTCCTGCGGAAAAGATCCACCGGATGGAGACCCTGTCCGGACTGGCAAAGGAACTCAGGCGTACGGACGGCGACGTATACGGAATCCTGAATTTTGATTATATTCCACCATTTCTGGAGGAAGTGGAGGCATACAAATGAGCAAAAAGAAAACAAAGAAAATCAAAACTCTCAAACTGCGGATCGGATTCTTCTATCATGACCTGCTGAACCTTTACGGTGACAGCGGAAATGTCCGTGCCCTCGCCTTCCACCTGCGGGAACAGGGAATCGAAGTGCAGATAGACCGGCTGGCACTGGAGGATCCGAAGGATATTGCCTCCTATGACTGGATCTATATGGGCAGCGGCGTCGAGCGCAGCCTGATCCTGGCACTGACCGATCTTCGGAAATACAAAGCAGAGTTCGAAAAAGCCATCGAGGGAGGCACCTATATCCTCACTACGGGAAATTCCTTTGAACTCTTCGGAAAAGAGATCCGTATGCCGAATAAAACCTATCCCTGTCTTGGGTTGCTGGATTTTTCTACGGAATATAAGGCACGCACGGTCCATGATCTTCTGCTTCCCTACGGTGAGGAGCAGCTGGTAGGATTTGAAAACCATTCCGGAGTAACCGTGGAAAATAAAGAAACGCCGTTCCTCAGATCCGAAGACCGGCAGGAAGGCGTAACGAAAAATCATTTTACAGGCACCTATACCGTAGGACCGCTGCTGGTGCGAAACCCGTTCCTGTGCAGGGAGCTGGTGAAGAACCTGATCCTGACAAAGGATCCGAACTATCCGCTCACAGAGGGGGATTATACCGTTGAGGAAGAGGCCTACGCAAATTCCCTGAATTGGATGACGGAAACAAAGCTTTCATAATCATAAGAATCTAAACCATTATTTAATAATCAAAAAAGCCGAGGAGGGGAATCGGATCCCCTCCTCATTGATTATTGTACATTTTCTTATTGATCACTTAGATACGTCTCACGGAATTTTCGTTTTTTCTCGAGCACATCCGATCTGAGTTCCCTCGCGGACAGCAGTTTAGCGTCAGCACATCGTATGATCAGCTGCACCATCCCATCCGAGGTTGCCACGGTTATGTCAAAGTTTTTTTCCTGCTCTGCTGCAAAACGCATTATATACTGGTCTGCCGTCTCCGCTTTGCCTGTGTAAACCACATGCAGATTCTGATAATCCTGTATCTCCGAATGATGCCTGGGAACCCGATACGCATCAAAAACAACGATGATCTCCTGACTGATCAGCGCACGATATTCAACCAACATATCCAGAAGGATCTGCCGTGCAGCGTCCAGATTCTGTCCAACGATCCCCCTTGTTTCCTCCCATGCATGAACGATGTTATAACCGTCGATCAGCAGGTATGGCGTACGTAGCTTTTTTTTCTGACGGCTTGCAAAGCCTGCGGCAGACCGCTCTGATGAGGACTGCCCACTGCCTCGGTGGTTTGCACTGTTCCAGCGATTTCTTCGTTCCTTCGCATGTTCCCCTGTCTGATTTGCATGGCTTGCCTGCTGAAGTATCTGATCGATTTCCTCGGTTCCGATGGCCTCCAACCACTCGGAAAGGGCAGGACTCTTCTTCCCTGCCTGATTCTTTCCCGCCGCATCGACTTCATCGTTTTCATCTGTTTCCGGATAAAAGCTACGAAATCTTGGCTCCAGATGAGCACGCTCCGAGACCTCACACCAGGACACATAGTCTGCAGCTCCATGATCCACAAAGACAGAGCCTGCCGGATTGGTCAGATCTGATTCCGGCTGATATCCGAATCTTTCCACCACCGTTTCCTGCTCCGGACTGAGGTCAAAACCATCATAGATCATGCGAAATATGCCTTCCCCATGACTGTAAGTGCGAACCTCTGTCATATAATTACGTAGTTTTGATATGGCCCCCCTGCCTTCGATGATCGTCAGTGTCTCAGACTGCTTCGTAATGCTGCACTCCGACGCCAGCTGATTCATGTCATAGAGCGCCCGTCCGGCCGTATCACACGGAACCGTCAGTGTAAAACGAACATATGGTTCCAGAAGGATCGTCTTTCCTTCTGCCTTCCCTTCCATCAGTCCCTGCCGGATCGCTCTCAGTGCTGCTTCACGGAAATCACCGCCTTCGGTATGCTTTGCATGTGCCCGTCCAGCCACCAACGTCAGTTTCAGGTCGGTAAGCGGTGCATTTATGAGAACACCTTTTAAAGCCTCCTGTTCCACCGCATTCAGGATCGTCTGCTGCCAGTTTCGTCCCAGCTCATCCGTGGAAAGCCGGCTTTCCAGGAGGATTCCTGTGCCTCTCGGCATGGGTTCCATCAGAAAATGAACCTCCGCATAATGCCGAAGCGGTTCAAAATGTCCCACACCATAGGCCGGACCGGAAAGTGTCTCACGATAAACCACGGTTCCTTCGTCAAAGCTCACATTTATTCCAAAACGATCCCGGATCCGCTCTGTCAGGATCTCCTGCTGAACCTCTCCGTACAGCAAAACATCGATCTCTTCCTGTTCCTCCTGCCATTCAACGGAAAGGGTGTCCTCCTCTTCCTCCAGCATACGGAGTTTAGGCAGGAACTGCCTTGCATCTATAACTTCCGGAAGGAGCAGTCGAAATCGTAACATGGGACGGCTTTCTTCCGGTTTCACGGAAGGCGCGATCCCGATCCCACAGCCGGCAGCGGTCGCAGTAAGACCCGTGACCCCGACGATCTCACCCGGCTCTGCACACTGGATTGCCTGATAAAACCGGCCGTCATATAACCGGATCTGCGTTACTTTTTCATTATACTCTTTTTCAACAGCTCCGTTTTCAGCCGAGCTCATTTCTGTGCCCTTTGCGATTTTCCCCAAATATCCGACAGCTTCCCTGACATTCAGCCGTCCGCTGAGTATCTTCAAAAAAGTAACCCGGTTTCCTGCTTCGTCATAGAGAACCTTGTAACAATACGCACCCAAAGGCTCCTCACCTGAGGTTTCTTTCTGAACGTCTTCAAAGTCTGATTTGTCATGAGACGTCGGATCCTCCTCTTTGTCAGCCCGCAGAAGGACCGTTAACACATTCAGGAGGCGGTCGATCCCCTGCCCCTGAAGAGCCGATCCATAGCAGCAGGGAAAGAGTTTTCCTCTTCGGAAAAGACGAAGCATATCTTCCTCCGTCAGGATTCCCGTATTCAGAAACCGTTCCAACAGTTTCTCGTCCAGAACCGCGATCTCCTCAACCGTGTCAGTAGTCGGTGACAGATATTTCCCCTCCGTATCAAACAGGGTTTCTGCGGATATGAAACCGTCGCCAAGCATGTTTCTCAGCATTTCAGACAGTTGCCCGGCAGAAGGCACGGGAAGATCCATCTTGTTAAAGAAAACCAAAGTGGGGATCGATCGGTCTTTCAGCAAGCGGAAGAGATATTGTGCATGGGCCGGGATCCGCTCTCCTGCACCGATCACAAGAATCGCTGCATCAAGAACAGGCAGAACCCTTTCGGATTCTGCCATAAAGTCCACATGTCCCGGAGTATCCATCAGGATCATGGAAAGATCCCCGACGTCGATCCGGCACATCTTTGATGAAATTGTGATTCCTCTTGCCCGTTCCTGTGCATCTGTATCCAGAAAAGCGGTTCCATGATCTACACGTCCGGCCTCTGCCCTCTTACCGGCAGCCACCAAAAGCTGTTCGATCAAAGTTGTCTTTCCCGCATCCACATGCGCAAGGAGCCCGATCGTTGCTTTTTTCATTGCATTACATTCCTGTTTTTTCTAAGCAGTTCGTAGTACTCTTTACTATGGCTGCTGTTCACCGGAAGAATCATTAGATGAATCTTCAGACGGATCTCCAGATGAATCAGATGCATTTTCCGTATTATCTTCCGGTTTCTTTCCCGTATCTTCTGTATTATCTCCGGTTTCTTCGGACTTCTCGGATTTGTCTTCTGACTTTTCTTCTGATTTATCTTCAGACTTTTGCTCCGATTTCTGTTCGGACTTTTCCTCTGATTTTTGTTCAGACTTTTCTTCTGATTTTTGTTCGGATTTCTGCTCGGACTTTTCTTCTGATTTTTGTTCGGATTTATCTTCTGTCGGAGTCTCTGTCGGCGCTACAGTCGGAGCCTCTGTCGGGGCCGTCGTCGGTGCTGTGGTTGGCGCCACAGTCGGGGCCGTGGTCGGTGCTGTAGTCGGTGCTGTGGTCGGTGCCACAGTCGGGGCCGTCGTCGGCGCCTCCGTCACTCCTCCTGTATTATCTTCCGAAGAATTTCCTTTCCCACCAAATTCATAGATTGGAGTGTTTTCTTTCTGCTCTTCAGATGATATTTCCGTGGATACAGAGGCATTCGTTCCTCCGTTTCCTCCACCCTGACCGCCTTCATATTTCAGTTTACCGTCTATCGCTTCCGCATTTGCATCCTGAAACATCGGACGAACCACAACGTACGTTCCAAAGCCGATCAGCGTTAGCAGGATCAGGCAGGCAAATGTCAGAAGGATATTCATTCTTTTTTCTTTTTTTGACATATGATCATCTCACTTATTGATAAAACCGGGACCCCCATACATTGTTAGCAGACGGTCCGTCCATTTCTCATGGGATTATCTTACAACCCTTTCCGTAAATATGCAAGTGTTAACATAATTTCGAAATGGTCTAAATTTCAGAAATATGATCATCGCAGAAAACATAAACTATATTTTATTTTCCTGAGCATATGAAAAGGAGCGTCCGCCTGGAACGCTCCCCTTTCTGTAACTGAATTACTGAATGTCACCGGTGCAGTGCGGGCACTTGATCGCCTTGATGTCGATCTCGCTCTGGCACAGCGGGCACTTCTTGGTCAGCGGCTCTGCTTCCGGCTCCGGTTTCTTCCGGAGATTGATCAGCTTATTCATTGCCTTGACCATTAAGAACAAAACAAAGGCCAGAATGATAAAGTTGATGATCGCCATAATGAAAGCACCGATTCCAAGTTCTGCCTTACCGATGGTAACCGTCCATCCCTCAAGTCCGCCCTGAATGAAGCAGCCAAGGATCGGGTTGATGATGCACTCTGTAAGCGCATCAATGATCCCCTTGAAGGCAGCACCGATGATAACACCGATTGCCATATCCATGACATTTCCCTTCAAAGCAAATTCTTTAAATTCAGCAAAAAACTTCTTCATAATAACCCCCTTATTTTTTTATTATCCCGGGCCTTGCGGCCGAAGATTTCCTTAGTAGTTAACGATCTTACCGAAGTCAGCCTTCAGAGAAGCGCCGCCTACCAGACCTCCGTCGATATCCGGCTGAGCAAACAGCTCTGCAGCATTACCTGCATTTACGGATCCGCCATACTGAATGCGGACAGCCTCAGCAGTTGCTGCATCATAGATCTCAGCGATGCAGTCGCGGATGCCCTTGCAGACTTCCTGTGCCTGTTCGGTTGTTGCAGTCTTACCGGTACCGACAGCCCAGATCGGCTCATAAGCAATAACCAGATTCTTAACATCATCAGCTGCAACACCCTGCAGATCAGATTTGATCTGCAGACGGATCCAGTCCATGGTCACGCCCATCTCTCTCTGCTCCAGAGATTCGCCGCAGCAAAGGATCGGTGTAAGACCTGCTGCAATTGCCTTCTTAACCTTCTTGTTCAGTGTGCAGTCGCACTCCTTAAAATAATCGCGACGCTCTGAATGTCCGATGATAACATACTTAACACCTGCATCTACCAGCATCTCAGCTGAGATCTCTCCGGTGTAAGCTCCCTTATCCTCGAAATACATATTCTCGGCACCAACCTGAACATTGGTTCCCTTAACTGCTTCAACAACCGGTACAATGTCGATCGCCGGTACACAGTAAACAACGTCTACTGCATCATTCACAACCAGATCCTTCAGCTCTGCAACAAGTGCAACTGCCTGGGTCGGAGTCATGTTCATCTTCCAGTTTCCTGCGATGATCTTCTTTCTAGCCATTTTTGTTCTCCTATCTGTAATTATTTTAGCGGCGACCGTCGCATTTCGCTTTGATACATGTTTTGCTTCATGCTCCGTTTTGCCGTTCCCGCGGCGACCGTCGCATTTCGCTTCGCTCATGCTCCGGCGCGCTATCGCGCGCCATACGAATATCGATATTGCGACCGTGTCATGCAAGCATGACGGTCGCATATCGAATCCGTGCGCCGCTTAATACGTTCGCGACGATTACTTATCGTTGGCTGCTGCCACACCCGGAAGCTCCTTACCCTCAAGGAATTCAAGGGAAGCACCGCCGCCTGTGGAGATATGGCTCATCTTGTCGCCAAATCCAAGCTGGTTGCATGCTGCTGCGGAATCACCACCACCGATGATGGTCGTAGCATCAGTCTCAGCCAGAGCCTGCGCAACTGCGATGGTACCTGCTGCCAGAGTCGGGTTCTCGAATACACCCATCGGTCCGTTCCATACAACGGTCTTAGCGGTCTTTGCAGCGTCAGCAAAGAGTGCGCGGGTCTTCTCGCCGATATCAAGACCTTCCATATCCGCCGGGATCGCATCGGAAGATACGGTCTTCACTTCGATCGGTCCATCGATCGGATCCGGGAAACCTGCCGCAACAACGGTATCTACCGGAAGGAGCAGCTTCTTGCCAAGCTTCTCTGCCTTCTCGATCATTTCCTTGCAGTAATCGATCTTGGAATCATCTACCAGAGACAGACCAACTTCCTTACCCTGAGCCTTCAGGAACGTATAAGCCATACCACCGCCGATGATCAGTGTATCACACTTCTCAAGCAGGTTGGAGATTACGTTCAGCTTATCCGCAACCTTAGCACCACCGAGGATCGCTACGAACGGACGTACCGGATTCTCAACAGCGTTGCCCAGGAAATCGATCTCCTTCTGCATCAGGTAACCGACAACTGCGGTATCCACGTACTTGGTAACACCCACGTTGGAGCAGTGTGCACGGTGTGCAGTACCAAATGCATCATTTACAAATACATCAGCGATGCTTGCCAGATCCTTGGAGAACTCCTCTCCGTTCTTGGTTTCTTCCTTGCGGAACCGAGTATTCTCAAGAAGGATCACATCCCCGTCATTCATGGCATTGACAGCTTCAACAACGTTCGGTCCGACAACGTTCTCGTTTGCAACAAACTTTACTTCCTGACCCAGCAGTTCGGACAGACGTACAGCAACCGGAGCAAGGGTCTTGGTGAGCTTGTCCTCATCGGTCTTTACCTTGCCCAGGTGAGAGCAAAGGATGATCTTGCCGCCGTCAGCGATCAGCTTCTTGATCGTGGGGAGTGCAGCTACCAGACGGTTCTCATCTGTGATCTTGCCATCCTTGAGCGGTACGTTGAAGTCGCAGCGGCAAAGCACGCGCTGGCCCTTTACATTGATATCATCTACGGATTTCTTGTTCAGTGACATTTTATACCTCCTAATGCGTATATTTTATGATCGGACATGCCGATCTACGTTCACAAAGCAATAAAAAATGTTATTAAAATCTAATAAAGTAAGGGCCCGGTCCAAAACAGACCGGACCCTTGCGATAGGTTTTAATATGTTTCGAGGCCGCTTGGCTGATTAGTCATTCAGTGAACTATCAAGCTCAGCGAAGTACTTGATGGTTCTTACCATCTGAGATGTGTAAGAATTCTCATTGTCATACCAGGAAACTACCTGTACTTCATACAGATCATCTGCGATCTGAGCTACCATGGTCTGAGTTGCATCGAACAGAGAACCATATCTCATACCGATAACATCGGAAGATACGATCTGATCCTCGTTGTAGCCGAAGGACTCGCTTGCTGCTGCCTTCATAGCTGCATTGATGTCTTCCTTGGTAACGCCAGCCTTCTTAACAACTGCTGTCAGGATGGTGGTGGAACCTGTCGGAACCGGTACTCTCTGTGCAGAACCGATCAGCTTGCCGTTCAGCTCCGGAATAACAAGGCCGATTGCCTTAGCTGCTCCGGTGGAGTTCGGAACGATGTTTGCAGCACCTGCACGTGCACGACGAAGGTCACCCTTTCTGTGCGGTCCGTCAAGGATCATCTGATCACCTGTGTAAGCGTGGATTGTGCTCATGATACCGGACTGGATCGGAGCATAATCATTCAGAGCCTTAGCCATCGGTGCAAGGCAGTTTGTTGTACAGGATGCAGCGGAGATGATCTTGTCATCAGCTGTCAGTGTATCCTGGTTTACGGAGAATACGATTGTCTTCAGATCATTACCTGCCGGAGCGGAAATAACAACCTTCTTGGCACCTGCATCGATATGAGCCTGAGACTTATCCTTGGAGCAGTAGAAACCTGTACACTCAAGTACTACGTCTACACCGATCTCTCCCCACGGAAGCTCTGCAGCATTTGCCTTTGCATAGATCTGAAGGGTCTTTCCATCAACAGTGATCGTACCTGCCTCATCATCAGCCGTAACTGTGTGAAGGTTCTGTCCGATCACTCCGGCGTAACCACCCTGAGCTGTATCATACTTCAGCAGGTGTGCCAGCATGGAAGGCTTTGTCAGATCGTTGATCGCAACTACCTCATAACCTTCTGCACCGAACATCTGTCTGAAAGCCAGACGACCGATACGACCGAAACCATTAATTGCTACCTTAACTGCCATTTCTAATTCCTCCTGGAAATTAATTTGTGAACGTATCACTCACATACCACAATCATACCTTTTTTGAGGTCGTTTTTCAAGTGTGTTTTTCACGGTTTTTTCATAGTTTTTCTCAGTTTCTCCCATTTCCTTGAATTTCTCCCGTAAAAACCCTATAATCACAATCGTTACAGATACAAGATACAGATACAAGATACAGATACAGATACAAAGATCCGAAGCATACGGAAAGGAATCTGCACCATGAATTCAAATCATAATACAAATCACAATTCTGCTCACTATCCCGATTATCATCTTCATACGGAATTCTCAAGCGACTGCACGACCCCCATCCGGGATCTGATTGCTGCCTCCAGGGAAAAAGGCCTGACAGAAATATGCATTACAGATCATCATGATGAAGATTTTCCGATGGATACAGGCTCACCCCATGATTTTCAGCTGGATTTTGATCGATATTTTCCGGCTCTTTGCGCCCTGCAAGAAGAATATCAGCCTGATTTCACCTTGAAAATCGGTATCGAACAGGGGATCATGCCCTCCACCTGTGAGAAAATGTCCGGTTTTTCTGCCCGGTATCCGATGTTGGACTTCATCATCTGTTCCTCACACGTTGTTGACGGATTTGACCCCTACTACCCGGCTTATTTCGAGAAATGGGGAGAAGCTCCGGGATATCGGAAGTATTTTGAGGATATCCTTTATAACGTAACACACTTTGCGGATTACAGCGTCTATGGGCACATGGATTATATCCTGCGTTACGGTCCCACAAAGGCTGACAATTTCGATGTCCGTGACTACCTGGAGCTTTTTGAAGCCATATTCCGGGCGATCCTGGATCATGGCAAAGGCATCGAGCTGAACACCGGATCCCTGTATCGCGGTATGGATTTTGCACACCCCCATCCCACGCTTCTGAAGCTGTATAGGGAAATGGGCGGTGAGATCATCACCTTCGGCAGCGATGCCCACGATACGGTTCATGTTGGACATGCCTTCGCTGAGGGCGCCGAGCTGCTCCGTTCTCTGGGTTTTAAGTATTACTGTACCTTCAGCAAACTGCAGCCGGAGTTCCATATGTTATAAAACGAAACGCATCCGGAAATGCTCATATACCCGAAGCATTTCCGGATGCGCCCTGATTCACATTATCAGTAGTCAGATTTATTATTCGAAGCTTTTCAATTCCTTTGTTTCTCCTGCTGCGATCTGAATGATCGCATCCTCCCCGGCTTTCTGTCCGATCTCGGACACGGTCGTCATTTCGGTCTCAACCCAGTTTCCTGCCGATGTATAATAATATCTTTTCTCTTCCTTCGTTATAAGATCCGTGCGGAACAGGACAAGAACGAACCTGTGGCCTCCCGAAAGGACAGCCACTACTTCGCCCAGATCTCCGGGCCATGTGAGAAATCCCACTTTATCATCCGCATCATAGATCCCGACCATCGTCTGTGCGGTGGCAGCCGGCTGCAGATCCTGTGTTTTCATCCGGATCATGCATTTATCCGCCGGAATCTCCGAAGGGATCTCCGTATTGGAATATCCGAGTTCCTTCATGGATTTGGTCAGAACATCTTTATATTTCGGGTAACCGGTCTGCATCAGCCAAGTGTAACTACGATCTCGTTTTCATCCTTCAGCTGATCTGCGGGGATGTAATCTCCCGTAAGCGCGCTTCCGTTCAGAAGGATCTCCTTCACACCGGACTCGTTATGGTCGGGATTGGTCACCTTGATGAAAAGCTTCTTTCCGCGGAACTCCTTCTCGATCTCGAATCCATCCCAGTCAGACGGAATGGACGGGGAGATATGCAGGCCGTAGAAATCGGGGCGGAAGCCCAGGATTCCTTCCACGCAGCCAACCATCACGGTGGAAGCGGTTCCCGTCAGCCAGTGCACATGGGACTGACCGAAGCAGGGGCTTGCCTTACCTTCCGTGAACTGACCGAAGCAGTAGGGCTCCATCTGACGGATCTCCGCACGGTCATTGAAGGCTGCCGGGCAGTTCTCCATGTAATACTCAAAGGCACGGTTGCCGTGTCCCATCAGGGACTCTGCCAGGATCAGCCAGCCCTGTGTCTGGGAGAAGATACCGGAGTTCTCCTTGGTTCCCGCATTGTAACCAACCGCCAGAGCACCGTCGATGGCATGAGCATGGAACGGAGGATCCATGAGGATCGCACCGTATTTTGTATTCAGAATATTATAGACGGAATCCATGGCAAGCTTTTTCTGCTCCTCGTCTGCCTGTCCGGAAATGACAGCCCAGCTCTGAGGATTCAGCCACATATTGGCTTCCGGATCCGCCTTTCTTCCCACAACCGTTCCGTTCTCGGCAAAGCCGCGGATGAACCGATCCTCATCCCAGCAGATATCATTGATAAGGGCCTTCATCTTCTCCTTCTCATCTGCCAGGAATGCGATATAGGCGTCATCCTTCTTGTACTCGGCAAACTTCGCAAGGATATCCAGCGCATATACAAACTGCAGAGCTACGAAGGAAGACTCTCCGTTTGCACCGAGTCTCAGGCAGTCGTTCCAGTCCGCGTAAAGGCCGGCCGGCATGCCGTGAGGACCCAGATGCTTCAGGGTGAAATCAATGGCTCTCTTCAGATGATCATATACCGTTCCCTCATCCTTATTGGCATAGGGGATCACTTCATCGATAAAGGACAGGTCTCCGGTTTCCGTGATGTACTTGTAAACCGTGGGGAAGAGCCACAGTGCATCGTCCGCACGGTAGGCGGGATGTCCGGTCTCCTGCACGTAGGACAGGTCGTCCGGTGTATCCTCGTGTCCGGCATTGTGAGTGAACTTCACCAGCGGAAGTCCGCCGCCATTGTCTACCTGAGCCGACAGCATGAAGCGGATCTGCTTCTCAGCCATTTCCGGAGCCAGATGGATCACGCCCTGGATGTCCTGCACGGTATCACGGTAGCCATAGCCGTTCCGAAGTCCGCAGTAGATAAAGGAAGCCGCTCTGGACCAGATAAAGGTCATGAAGCAGTTATAGGCATGCCATACATTCATCATGGAGTTGAATTCAGCGCTTGGAGTCTTAACGATGAACCGGCTGAGATACTTCTCCCAGTAGTCACGGAGCTCACCGATCTCCTTCTCAACGATACCTTCTTCTCCGTCGTACTTTGCGATGATCTCGGAAGCTTCGGCACTGTACTTTTCGCCCAGCAGGAAGATCACTTCCTTCGTCTCGCCGGGAGCCAGAGTAACCACGGTAGCCAGACCGCCGCAGGAATTCTGGTTGTAGTTCATAGCACCGGAAAGCTTTCCTTCCGCTACACCCTGAGGATCACGGTAATCATGATAAGCGCCGAGGAAATCCTTCTTAGCTCCGCAGTAAGAATCCACCTCGGACTTTGCCATACCGAAGAAGCGCTCCAGCACCTTCTTGCCATCCATCAGGACTCCTTCCGGATAAGCATCCAGATTGCCGTGGATCTGCTGCATCACGCGGTTCTGCTCAAAGTAGGTTCTGGAAATGAACAGCGAATACTGCAGGTTCACCTGATCCTGCTCATAATGGCTGTTGTTGGTAAATTCCGCATAACCGGTAACCGTAAGGGACCGTACCTTGTCGGACTTATTCGTCACCTTCAGCGCCCAGACCTCATATTCCTTATCCTTCGGAACATAGTAGGAGGCGGTACTCTCGATCTCTGCATAATCCGCCTTGATCAGGGTATACCCCAGACCGTGGCGGCACTCGCTCTTATACTGATCCAGAGGCTTTCCAACCGGCTGCCAGGAGGCCGACCAGTAGTCCTTCGTATCATTATCACGCAGATAAATGTACCGACCCGGACGGTCAAAGCTGTTGAACTGATAGCGCAGGATCCGTCCGCTGGCTCCGGACTTTGCGAAGCTGTAGCCCCCTGCATTGTTGGAGATCAGTGCTCCGTATTCCGGTGATCCCAGGTAGTTTGCCCATGCCTCCGGTGTATCCGGACGGTCGATCACATATTCTCTTGCTGCATCATCAAAAAAACCGTACTTCATTTTACCTTCTCCTTTATATTTTTCTTATTATTCCAATACTACCGTGATCTCCGTTACGGCGTCTCCGAAGCCTTCCACTTCGCTCCGGCCGATCACTGCTTCCTCTCCTTCCGGAACGGTTCTTACCGCTCCGTTTACAGCGAGACTGCCCACTCGATAGCTGCCGAATTCCAGATTCTTCGGATTCCGGAAGGTAACCCTCAGCGGTTTTCCTGCAAAGAAGAGCTCGATCACCGCTTCCCCGTTCTCATTAAACTGCTCTGCCAGAAGCCTTGGACAGAAAGCCAGATCACCATTCTTCCCCCGCACACCGTAAACCTCCAGGATCATGGTCATCAGATACCAGGATGCCGCGCCGGTCAGATACGGATACATGCCTCGTCCGTCGATATTGAAGTATTCGGGAATTCCCGGATACATACGGCTCACTTCGAAATCCAGAGATGTATCGGACAGGGTTTTCAGCACTTTGAAGCCTTCCTTTGCAAAGCCACGGGTATAAAGTGCATTTCCGTACATGACTGCCATGTGGGAAAATACCGCGCCGTTCTCCTTTTCACCGTAGGAGAAACCGAACATTCTTCCCATATCCATCTTAAGCTCACGGAAATCCGTATTCAGACGATAACCGCCGATCTCTTTCCGATAGAGATAATGATCTGCCGCCTTTGCGATCTGCGCCACCTGAGTCTCCTCGGCCGTGCCGCTCATGACCGCAAATACCTGACCGGTCAGCATCATCCGCACGTCTTCGTCATTTTCCGTGTACTTCTCCACCCGGTTGGCATGATCATCGTAGTAGCTGTTAAACCAGCCCTCACCGGCCTTGCCGTTGATCCACTCCTGCCCACGAAGGAAATCCTTCTGCCATGCAGCCATCTTCCGAAGGGAAGCCACGATCTGATCGATCTCAAATTCCACCTGCTCTCCGGAGACATTTTGCATGCAGCTGTCGCAGTAGATCTTCAGAGCTTCCAGCTTCTTCTCCGTATCACCGTAGGTTGCTTCCTCCATCTCTGCCAGAGGCTTCAGTTCCTTCGCTACGGACACGGTGGTTTTGCCGGTCTTCGCCACGTATGCTTCCAGTGTATCTGCGATATCCTCCAGGTTCATGGCGTAGGCGAAGGTAAATGCAACACTTTCGCCCCGCTTTGCCGCCATATCCAGCGCATCGTTCCAGTCAGCACCCCGGAGCCGGATGATCCCGTGTTCTCCCACTTCACAGAATGCGGTGAGGGTCTCCACCAGGAGATGCTCGATGATGTTTCCGCTATAGACCTTACCGTCTGCGGTCCTAAGCTGATTTCCGTCCTCCGGCTTCCAGTCACTGTCGATGGCCGTTGCCCGGCTGGCCTGAGGATCCTTGAAATAACCAGCCGTCTCGTCCAGGATACCCAGATCACCGGTCTGGTCGATGTAAAGTTTCAGTGTCCGGAAGGGCCAGAACGCATGATCCATCCATACGCGGGCAATACCGTTCCGGTCTGCGATAAAGTTACCGATACCGTCTCCGATGATGGTGGCATTGGTTCCGTCCGCACGGACACCGCCGAAGTTTGCCACGATCATTTTACGAACATCGTCCGGTTCCATGAAGAGCAGGGACAGACAATCCTGCCATAGATCCCGCCATCCGCGGCCGCCGCGGCCGTAGTCATGATACGGCAGGAAGGAGCATCCGTAGATCCGGCGAAGGAAAGGCTGGAAGGATACCCATGCCATAAAGTTATCAAAATCCGGATCTCCGGTATGGAAATGCACGTTTACTTTCTTCTTCCAGTATTCACCGGTCTTATCCAGGGCTGCGGTCACATCCGCATCCTTGCTGTAGGATGTGTCCAATGCAGCGATCTTAGCCTCATCTTCTTCCGCACCGATACGAAGAATGTACACACATTCCTCTCCCGGGGAAAGGGTCTTTTTCATGAACTTCAGACCGCCCACAGCTTCCCTGCCGTCGATCTTCGTGCCGGCAGGCATGCCCGGCTTATCTTTGATCACTGCCTCGGGACGAAGGAAGCTGCCGCCTTCCCCGATCAGGCTCTCCGTGGTGGAGAAGAAGCTTTCCGCCTTATCTCCGGTTCCCTCGGAGCCGTGAACATAGTAGCTCAGATGATTCAGTCTGTGTCCCTTCTCATCAAAGGACATGGTGGGTTTCACCTGCACGCCTTCTTCCGATACACTGACACGATGAAGCATGGAGGTTACATTTCGATGATCCCGAAGATTGTCCGCCGACCGGCCGTACAGCGGGATCACCGCCACAGGGGTAAAGGAGACCGGCTGATCCGCGGTGTTGCGAAGCAAAACGCGCATGATCTCAACATTGGCATCCACCGGAACAAAGGATGTCACCTCAGCTTCGATGCCGTATTTCTTCGACGCACGCACCGCCTTCTGCCAGAGGAAACCGCCTTCTACCCGGCTTTCCTCCTGGGCATCGGTGAACCGCTCTGCTTCCTGCTCCGCCGAACTTCCCACAGCGGACCATACTTTACCGTCACCGAAATTCAGCCAGAAATTCCGGGTGTCCTTGTTGTTATGAAGATTCTCCACACTTACCGGTTCCAGCACAAAATGCTCCTGATCCAGCTTGGAATCTCCGCCGAGATTCGGTGTCACGCAGGCCTTCAGCCCGGCTTCACCGGCGATCGGAAAATAGAGATAGTTCGTGTTTTCAGCCGATGTAAGAACGAAGGTCTCGTCCTTCGCAGATAACTGTAATGTCTCCTTTGCCATTTTTCCTCCTCCTCTCTGCCTTATGAACCGGCCAAGGAATCCGGCTCATAACCCTCACTTCGTTCGGGTTTATCAAACAAAATTATTATAACCGCTTTTTCCTTTTTTCTAATATCGAAATCATGACAACATTGTCGTTTTTAGCATTTTATTTTTTCAGAATTCTTGCTGTATTTTATAATCACTCGCGCGGCACATTTACACCTGCCTCGTACAATAAAAAAACAGAAAGGCAACCCGGTATTGCCGCCTTTCTGTTTCGAATCATCATAGATTCCGATAGATGTCAAATCTTATTGAATAAAACCATTCAGAAAAAGATTTGATCAATACAACCTCCGCTGTTTACTGCACGGACACGACCGTGTAGTCCTGGTCTTCGACAGCCTTGCGAAGCACCTCGTCCGCCACATCCGTACTGAGTGTCACAACAGCCGTATTGGCATTATGGTCTGCAACTGCAAGTTCAACCCCTTCGATCGCTTCCAGTGCTTTCTTTACCCGCGCCTCACAGTGCGCACACATCATTCCCTCAACATTCAGCGTCTTTGTCATTTTCTTTCCCTCCGTTTTGTTATGTATGATCTCATTCGGTTTTTGTTCGTCATTCGTCACATTCGTCACATTTGCATCGTTCGTGCCGCTCCCGATGAGCGAAGTCTCAACCGTCGCGGGGTGTCTAAGCTTACGGTCACGCGATGCATCATGAACCTTAAACAGGTTCAGTCGGAGCGCATTCAGACAGACAGTAAAGCTTGAAAGCGACATGGCAGCCGCTCCCCACATCGGATTCATGTGGATGCCGGGAAAAAGCCCTGCCGCCATGGGGATCAGGATCACGTTATACGCAAATGCCCAGAACAGATTCTCATAAATGTTTCTGAGCGTTCCGCGGCTGAGTCTGATTCCGGCGGATACGTCCGTAAGCTTTGAGTTCATGAGCACCACATCGGCCGAATCCACCGCAACATCTGCACCCGCCCCGATGGCGATCCCGATGTCCGCACGGGTAAGCGCCGGAGAATCATTGATCCCGTCACCAACCATGGCAACCTTTCCGTATCTCTGCAGATTCCGTATCACAGCTTCCTTACCGTCCGGGAGCACTCCTGCTATGACGCGTTCGACGCCCGCCTGCTTTCCGATGGCCCGGGCTGTCCGTTCATTGTCACCGGTGAGCATGACGACCTCGATGCCCATACTTTGCAGTTCCCTTACCGCCTGGGCGGAGTCCTCTTTGATCACGTCGGCAACCGCTATTATTCCAAGGAGACTGCCGTCTCTGACGAAAAAGAGCGGAGTTTTCCCCTCCCCGGAAAGGCTTTGTTCCTTTTGCTCCATGCCCGGATCCACATTACATACCGTACGGATAAACCTTCCGGATCCCGCATACAGGCGCTGTCCGTTCTGCTCCGCAGATATGCCGTTTCCGGGCAGTGCCTTCCAGTCTGTTACCGGATACGCCGGACAGGGCGGATCATTCACGTAGTTTACAACTGCTTTTGCAAGGGGATGCTCACTCCTCGCTTCCAGAAGGAAAGCCACTGAAATAAGTTCATCTTCCGACACACCATCCGCGGAAATGACATCCGTTACCTCCGGCCTTCCTGCAGTAAGGGTTCCGGTCTTATCCAGCGCCACGATCTGCACCTTTCCTGTGGTTTCCAAAGCCTCGCTTGTCTTGAACAGGATTCCGTTTTTTGCCCCCACGCCGTTACCCACCATAATTGCAACCGGTGTGGCGAGTCCCAGGGCACAGGGACAACTGATCACCAGTACGCTTATAGCGCGTTCCAAAGCATATGCCGCTCCTTCTTCCAGGATCATCCATACAGCAAATACAACCACCGCAATGGCTATGACTGTGGGAACAAAAACACCGGAAACCTTGTCCGCGATCCTGGCGATGGGGGCCTTTGTGGCTGCCGCATCACTGACCATCCGGATGATCCGGGAAAAGGTCGTATCCTCTCCGACACGGCTGGCTTTTGCCCGGAAAAATCCTGACTGATCTATGGTGGCGGCACTGACAGTATCTCCGACGGATTTATCCACCGGAACAGACTCTCCGGTGAGCGCCGATTCATCCACCGCAGCATTTCCTTCTATGATCGTTCCGTCCACCGGGATCGACTCTCCCGGTCTTACAACGAAGATGTCTCCCTCCTGCACCTCATCGATATCCACTTCCAGCTCTGATCCGCCTCGCTCAACGGTGGCCTTTTTCGGCGCCATCCGCATCAGATTCTTCAACGCGTCCGTGGTACGTCCCTTGGACAGGGATTCCAGTGTCTTTCCGACCGTGATCAGTGCCGGGATCATTGCGGCCGACTCAAAGTAAAGCTGACTGTGATACAGCTCCGTCAGATCTGCATCTGCCGCTCCCTGGGAAATCATGACCGTCATTCTAAAAAGCACATACAGGGACCATCCGAAGGAAACGGAGGATCCCAGTGCAACCAAAGCATCCATGTTCGGACTTCCGTGCAAAAGGGTCCGAAATCCTGAGATGAAGAACGCACGGTTAATAAACATCACAATAATGGCCAGCAACATCTGCGTAAGTGCAAGCCCCACATGGTTGTTATGAAGGAATCCCGGAACCGAAAAGCCCAGCATATTATGGCCCATGGTAATGTACATGAGCACGAGAAGAAATCCCAGCGACCAGGCCAGCCGTTTCACAAGCTTCGGCGTCTCGTGATCCTTTAAAGCCTCTTCTTCCGCCGCCAGCCGCTTTGAGGCACTCTGCCTTTCCCTGATTCCTCCGTTTTTCAGTTTTGCGCCATATCCGGCTTCTTCCACGGCCCGGATCACGTCCGCTTCGCTGACATCTCCTTCAACGCCCATGGAATTGGTAAGCAGCGAAACGCTTACGGAGCTTACGCCCGCTAGTTTTCCAACCGCCTTCTCAACCCGGGCCTGACACGCAGCACATGTCATTCCCGTGACTGTATATTGCGTCATTTCCATGCTCCTGAAATAGTTAGTCTCCCCTTACTATTGTAGTAAAAAGAGACTGTCTGTCAACTATATTCTCAAATTATCGTATTTCATAGCCGCATCCTTCTCTGGTCGGACCTTCTATTCCGGACTCATACCGCGCGCGGAACTCCATGTTGATCTCGCGGATCTCCTTCTTTCCGTCAATGTACTCCTGATACATATCCGCCAGCCCCGCCATACAACCATCACAAGAGCCGTTGATATTTCCGATGGACTCCGCGACAATCTTTTCCCGTTCCTCTCTCGTTGTTTCACTGATCAGATAACCCATATCGATTCCTCCGCACATTGGTGAGCGTTTTCAAATAAAATCACTCCGCAATATATCCTGAAGCATTAAAGCTGTAGGACACGCCATCGATGGTATATGCCTTGCTCTTTGCATACCATTTGCTGTTTCCGTACCACCATCCTTTTGTGGTTTTATGCCAGCCATATTTAGCATTCTCAGCCATGATACCGTTTCCGTTCATCCAGTAACCCTGAACAAATTCATTCTCCGCAATGTAACCCGTATTTTTGAAGAAATACCATCTGCCGTCAATTTTCATCCAGCGGTCTTTCAGCTTCATGCCGCCCGCTCCCTTAAAGATCCATCCCCCGGTATATTCCTTCCAACCGGAGACCTTCTCCTCTTCATCCCAGGCACCGCTCTTCGTCAGATAGTACCCGCTGCGGTAGGCATCGCTTTCCATTCGTCCCTTCTTATCAAAGAAATACCACCTGCCATTGATCTTCTGCCAGCATTTTTTTGCTGCCCAGCCTTTCGAATCCGTGAACGTCCACCCCTCTGAGGTCCGGTTCCAGCTGCCGATGCCGGTATAAGTCTGCTTTCCGTTCTTATCGTACCACTTACCCTGCACCCATTCATTTGCGTAATGTTCCTGCTCTTCGTAGGTGAGTCCGGTTCCCCGGGCATACAGAATTTCCTCGGAATAACCGTCACCGGCAGCATTCAGTTTCGGCAGATTCACCGGAAGCTTCCCCACCGGTTTCTCCTCATCCTGAAGTGCCAGATAAACGCCTGCCGCGATATTCGGACCATAGCGCTTCATGGGCTCCGCATCTTCTCTCGGATCCATATTCATGGAGCGCGCACCGTAGGTGATGAGGATCGCATCCGCCTCCTGGAATCTGGCCACATCATAAGGCAGGGATACGCTGAGAAGGATAAACTTCCCTCCCTGTGCATGTGTCTTCTCGATCAGCTCATCCAGCAGTCCCGCAGAGTTTCCGGTCAGAAATCCGGAACTCCCCATTTCTGAGATCGCCACAACATTGTCTGCCCCGTCGATCCAGTCCAACACCTCCTGTCTGTCCTCAGGAGCCGTCTTTCCCTGATAACAATGAACTTCATAGGTGGATCCAGCCGGCAGTCTTCCCTCCTGACGCAGCAGATCTACTGCATACTCCATGGGGAGGGGTTCATCACTGTATGCAGACAGGAGCACCGTTTTTTGGTTTTTCTGTATGAGCGGCAGCGTATTATCTTCATTCTTCACCAGGGTGATGGCACGCTTTGTGATATCCCACTCGATCTCATGATTGTCTCTGGTGCTGACGACCGTCTTCGCAGCTCTGATGCGATCCTCAATGTCCGAACCGTCATAGGCTTTCAAAAGGTCATACTTTTCCTTCAGCTTCAGAACACGCAGCACAGCTGCATCTACCTTTGCAGCCAGCTCCGCATCCGCATCTGTCTTTTCAGCCAGAGCCGTGATATTATCTGCAAGCGCTTCCATTCCTGCAGTCGTTGTAATATCTCCCGGGATCAACAGAATATCCACACCGGCACGTATGGCCATTTCCGCCGCATCCTGTGGATCAAAATGCTTCGCAATGGCATCCATGTCCAAGGCGTCCGTGATCACCACGCCCTCGAAGCCCATGTCTCCACGAAGGATATCCGTTACAATTGTTTTAGACAGGGTCGCCGGAAGATGCACCTCCGCCCCGTCCTGAATGGATCGATACGTTCTCGTCTCGATCTGCGGATACTGGATGTGGGCGGTCATGATCATGTCGGCACCCTGATCCACACCTGCCTGGAAGGGAAGGAGCTCCAGCTGCCGGATCTCCTCATAAGACTTATCGATCCTCGGTAGTTTTGTATGACTGTCCTCCCCTGTATCTCCATGTCCGGGAAAATGCTTCGGGCAGGCGATCACATCACTTTCATGCAGAGCATTCATCGCGAGTGTCACATTCCGGGAGACGATCTCCGGATCATCCGAGAAGGAACGGGTTCCCACAATGGGATTCGAGGGATTATTGTTTATATCCGCATCGGGACAGAAATCCACATGGATCCCCAGAGCCGCCAGTTCCATACCGATGATCTCATAAGTAGTTGTCACATCCGCATCTCTGCCGGTTGCAGTAAGTGCCATATTCCCCGGGCCCTGTACACACTCGTTTAAACGGGTGACATCTCCACCTTCCTGATCGATACCGATCAGCAGCTGCGTAGCCGCACCACCCACGGTGTTCGCCTTCTGGATGGAATCGATGAGCCGCATGATCTGTTCCGTATCCTCCGAATTGTTTCCGAACAGGATCACGCCTGCAAAGGGATGTTCCGACAGGAACTCTGCCTGATACTCCGGGAGAACGGTAACACCACGTTTTTTTCCCTGATCATCGATGTAGTACCGGGGAGCCACCATGATCATCTGACAGATCTTCTCTTCTGTTGTCATGGACGCAAGGATCCGCTCCGGTTCTGTGTCATAGGTTGCCTCCCGGGACAGACCTTCAGCAGATTCCGCAGCTGCACAAGCCCCCATTGGTTGCACAAGCCCTAATGCGAGAACAATACTGATCACAAATGTGATCACTTTTTTTCTTTTCATTCAACTTCCCCTTCTCTTTCTGATTTTCGGTTTTTATCACGGTCTTTCATAAATCGTATCATATTTTCGATCTTCTGAACAGGAAAACCCTTGTTTTGATTTGTTCTGATCAGATTTCGTTCAGAAAAAAAGGCCGGTGGAAATATCCGCCGGCCAAACTTCTTCTGTTTCATATTCATATTCATGTTCAATCATCCAGCTGTATGTGGAGGATTTAGGTTTAGTCACTTTGTTTTTGACGTTTTGCACATCCAATCCGCTGGATTTCAGCCAGAACTTTGTAAGGAGCGCCAACAGGATCACACCAACAACTAATAAAACAAACGTAATAAATAATCTTTTTTTCTCCATAATACTTCGTTAACCCCTGCTTTCCCTTTTATTTCATCTGAATCATGTCTACCGCATCAGTTATACCAGACCAATGTGACTTTAAAGTGACTATTTACAACTTGTCAGAAAAACACATTTCAAATATACTTTTTTTAACACGGTAAGACATGGTCTGAATCAAAAAAAGAAAACATAGAAAAAACAGGATTCCAACGCAGGAAAATATTTAGGAGACACAGTATGAAGAAACCGGTCGATCGATATAGGGTTTTATGCGCGGCAGTGTCTGCGTTTCTTTTTCTCTGCACTGCCTGCTCCGGAAATGCGTCTAAAACACCCACCACGATCCCGGCCACAACTCATACCACGGCACTTGCCACGGAAAATACTTCGGCAGAAACTGCAGATCCATCTTCCGAAAGCACTACGGATACCACATCAGAATCCGCCACTGAAACCACCACCGATCCTACGGAAAAACATGTCAGCAGCATGGATCTTACGCTGGCCACTTTCAACATCAAACACGGAGCGGAAGGGCTGGATAAGATCTCCGAGGCCATCCTGGATATCTCTCCGGATATCATCGGTCTCGAAGAGGTGGACGTGATGTGCGAACGATCCGGCAACATAGACGAACCGGCCGAGCTTGCACGCCTGGCCGGTTATCCCTACTATGCATTTTCAAAGGCCATTTCTCTCGGGGCCGGCGAATACGGAACCGCGATCCTCTCCCGCTATCCCATCGAGAGCTTTGAGATCATTTCTC
This sequence comes from Eubacterium sp., assembly GCA_024681515.1. GTDB lineage: Bacteria > Bacillota > Clostridia > Lachnospirales > Lachnospiraceae > Eubacterium_Q. Next base: position 87,306 of record JAILAR010000174.1, read on the forward strand.
TGTATTCCGGAAACGGTGAAGACCGCTCCGTCGGACACGCTGTCATCTCCGTGCCGGATCTGTCTCCCCTGAAACTGGATGTTTTCGTCACGCACCTTTCTTATGAGAACCGTTCCCTCAGGATCACGCAGATGGAAACCATCGCCGAGCAGCTGGCCATGTGCGATCACTATATCCTCTTCGGAGACCTGAATAGCTTTAACCTCGAAGATATCAGTTATCTGGGTGGCGCCTACTACGTCAACCGCCCTGACAGATCCTATATCACATTCCTTCGCCGGGAGCTTGCGATCGACAACATCGTGGTAAGCCGGGACTTTTCGGAGCTTTCCAGCGGAGTTTCCGACGCGGAATGCTCCGATCATAAACTCCTCTACGCTGTCTTTCATTTCAACGCGGAATGACCGTCTTCGGCACCTTGCTCTGCCTCATAGATCAATTCACCCAGCGTCTGATACAGATGCTCCGGTTCGATTGGCTTGGAAAGATGTGCATTCATTCCCGCCTGAAGAGATCTCTGCACGTCTTCGTCAAATGCATTTGCCGTCAGCGCAATGATCGGTATCTTCTTCGCATCCGCGCGTTTTGACTTTCGTATGGCCGCGGTTGCTTCCAGTCCATCCATAACCGGCATCCGAATATCCATCAGGATCGCCGCATACGTTCCGGGAGCACTGTTTTCAAACATCTCCAAGGCGATCTTTCCGTTTTCGGCGTGATCCGATTCCACATCTTCCATTTCCAGAACATCCATGATGATCTCGGCATTCATTTCGATATCCTCGGCCACGAGAACCCGACGCCCTGCCAGATCAGCCCGTTTTTTCTCTTTGTTCTGACTTTCCGAAGCAACGGTTCTTTCCCCACCGTTATCCGATCGTGAAGAATTCCGGAGTGTGACAACTACCGTGAATTCTGTTCCCACACCCTTTTCCGATTCGACACGGATCGTTCCGTTCATCATCTCAACGATACTTTTTGTGATCGCCATACCAAGACCGGTGCTGCCGTATTTGTTCTTTGTACTTCCGTCCTCCTGGGAAAACGGCTCAAATATCCGAAGAAGATACTCCTTACTCATTCCGATGCCCGTGTCCCGGATACAGAACCTGAACGTAGACCGTTCTTCATATTCCGCTGTCTTTTCAACCGTCATGGTGATATTTCCCGGCGCATCCGTAAACTTTACCGCATTGGAAAGGATATTGATGAGCACTTCCTTCAGCTTCATATCATCACCGAGATAGAATTCCTCCACGTCCCCCTGCACCCGACACTCATACTGCAGTCCTTTGTCCGAGCACTGCGTGGAAACCATGGAATTGATCTGATCCAACATGTCCCGGAAAGAGAATTCTTCTTTTTTCAGCACCATGTGCCCGGACTCGATACGGCTCATATCCAGAATATCATTGATCAGCGCCAGTAAATGCCGTGCGCTTCCTCCGATCTTTTCCAGATGATCCCTCGTCTGATCGGATATCGAATCATCATGAAGCGCAAGCGTATCAAGACCGATGATGGCGTTCATCGGTGTCCGGATCTCATGGCTCATATTGGACAGGAAGACCGTCTTTGCCTTGCTGGCTTCTTCCGCCAGGGTCAGTGCCTCAACCAGCGCGTCATTTTTAGCCATGGTCTCACGCATCTCCGCATCGATCTCCGTAAAACCGAGACCGATGGCATGCACCATGTGATCATCTCGCTCCTCCGCACGGCGAACACCTGCCGCCCGGATCATCTCATAGTATTCATGATCCCCCTTCTTTGCCAGATAGCGATAGGCTATGATCGGCTGGTTAATCAGCCGTTCCCGGATATTGTCGGGATCGATAAACTCCAGAAAGCCTTCCCGGTACATTTCCGTGACATAGTTTTCCGCATACCAACGGGCACGATCCAGATATGTAAAATGTACACCTGCAGGAGTCAGATCCTTGTCTCCGGGATCATTCCGGTAGCAGACACCTTTATTTTCATCAAGATCGATATAATAAACGCATCGATAATCCGCAGCCATTGCAGTGATCATCCTGTCCGCCTGCATCTTGGCACGAGTATCCGTAACGTCCGTACAGACGCCGAGAATACACTTACGCCCGGTCGCGTTAAAAAAGATCAGTTTTGTTGTCTGAAGCTGTCTGGGGATCCCCCCTGCATCCAACACATCCTCAAGATAAACGATCGGCTCTTCAGCAGCCAGTGCTTTGCGGTCGGTTTCTACAAAATGAGCCGCCGTTACAGGATCGAAGATCCGGGCATCCGTGAGGCCCACCGCCGCCTCCGGATTCTTCAGATACGCATAGTCCGCAAATGTCTGGTTACAGGCCAGATACACTCCTGTTTCCGCATCCTTGGAGAAACTCATGGCCGGCATGTTGTCCAAAAGGGAACTCAGTGCCTCCTTTTGCAATGTCAGCTGCTTCGTCATTTCATTCAGATCCGTGATATATTTTTTCTGATGGGCGGATACATTGCTGAAGGTCTGGGTCAGCTTTCCGATCTCATCCTCTTTGTCATAGTCCAATGAATGGTCATAATTCCCTTCATCGATCTGCTCCGCTACCTTCGTCAGCTCACGGAGCGGCTTAATGATCCGACCGGTAAATCGCTGGATAAATACAATGAATACTGCCAGCAGGATGAAAAAAGCGATGATGATGGTATTGATCCATTTACGCATACCCGCATTGATCTCACTTACGGGAACCGAAACATTCAGCAGATCCCCGTTGATCAAAGGCAGGCTGACCGCCATTTTATCAACGCCTTCGTATTGATAACGAATGATATCCTCCCGGTTTATGATCCCCTCCGGAATCTCGGGGAGTTTCTCCATCGTGGTGACATCCATTTGCGGATGGTATACAAGATTGCCCTTTTGGTCGTTGATAAATGCATATCCGTTCTCATACAACTTGATATTATTTACCATCTCGGCCATAAAGGAATAATCCAGTTCGATACCGATCACTCCGACGAACCGGCCGTCCAGATAAACCGGGGTATTATACGAGATCACTTTTACGTCCAGGTTATCCGTAACATACGGTGTAAGCCAGACAGGTTTTCCGGTCGCCCTTGGGACGGTAAACCAGACCAGCTTTGAGGTGTCCTCAATATCATACTTCGTGATATCCGTCACTTCATGTTCCTGAAAACCCTCGTCATCTGTCTTTACAAACCAGAAGCCTTTCACGTTTGATGAAACAGACGGATCGATCCTGTAATAATAGGTGACCACCCCATTTGTTTTACCCAGCATTTTTTTAAAGATCGTACTGATCCTGTCAAGATGAGCCTGAAGCTTTTGGTCATCAAGTCCGTCCAGATCCGACTCCACATAGGCGGAGATCGACTGCACATCCTTTTCCACACTGCCTAGACTGGAATCCAGGTTTTTCTGCCCTGCTTCGCAGAGCAAACGCAGCATCCGCTCGGAACTGTTGATGTTGATATTTCGGATGGCAAGCACGCCGAAAAGAGCCGCGATCATCATGGTAATGACGATAGCGCCTATCGTAACCGCTGATATTTTGGTTCTGATCGAATGCACGCCCCACACCCTCTTTCCTCAGGCCGGCCAACGTCATATATCACGTGACACACATCACATATCATGTGTCATAAAATATCACTCATCTTTGGCCTGCTTCCCTTTGATTATAACACCTTGTACCCTGCCTGTGAACAGGCATTTTCCACTTGCCCTGAGTCCGTCTGTTCAGCAGAAGATCTCCCTGCAGATCTCTTCATGACTCTTTTTGTAAATGATATAGCTGTTGATCACCGGTGTATTGAAATCGATCAGCGGAACCACCCGTAATTTTCCTTTTTCCAGATAGTGCTCCGCCATATCCTTCGGCAGAAACGTATAGTAATCCTGATCCATCAGAAAGGGAACGATCTTCATACAGTCATCGATCTCCAGTTCAAACTGATGATACTTCGGAAATAGTTTCCGGATATACTGTCCCACGTCCTGAAGCGCAAAATTACACATCAGATATTTTTCTGCCAGCAGCCGGGCCTCGGTGATCCCGTCCTTATAACGCCTGTTCCTGCTTCTGGTCACCAGCACCAGCTGATCCTGCTTGTAAAGCTCACAGTGCAGGGAATTCTTCTTGATGGGCAGATATGTGAATACCACATCCAGCATATCATTCTGCACCTGATCAAGCAGATGATCCGACAGACCGATGGATATTTTCAGATAGTCTCCGGGATGTGTTCGTCTGTGCTCTCTGATCCGCTCGGCCAAATGGCCTTCATAGATGGAATCCGCACTGCCGATCTGGAGATAATGGTCATACATCAGATCCGATGAGATCTCTGCCAGGGAATTCTCCGTAAGTTCCATCATTTTTTCCGCATACACTCTGAACTTCTCCCCTTTGACCGTCAGTTCCACACTGCGGTTTGTCCGGGTAAAGAGAGAGAATTCCAGTTCTTTTTCCAGTTCATGGATCCGGTTGGTCACCGTTGACTGTGCAACAAAAAGCTGGTCAGCCGCCTTTGTATAATTCCTTGTTTTTGCAAGTACCAGAAACGTTCTGATGGATTCCGTATCCATAGTTTTCCACACGCTCCTTTCCAAATAATTCGATAATCGAATTGTTGCTATTTATTTTATTCATTTTACAAATAATACTATATGTGCTAAAAACTGTAAAGTACCCACTGTTTGATAAATTTTTATTATGCATTTGATCTGAACCATGGAAAAACACGGAGGCACAGGATGAATGATATTATTTTAAGCAATAAGACCTATAAGCTTGAGCAGGATCCCTATATCTATCAGCTGCAGGACACACCGGATCCCGAGCTGTTCCGGGAAATGTTTCCTTACACGGAGACTCCGAAGATCGCCTTTAACTACCGGCGTGTTCCTGAGAACATGCCCGAAGATATCTTCATCACCGACACCACCTTCCGGGACGGACAGCAGTCCAGGACTCCCTACACCACGGAGCAGATGGTCCACATCTATCAGCTTCTGCATAAGCTGGGCGGTCCAAAAGGCATGATCCGTCAGACCGAATTCTTTGTCTATTCCGAGAAAGACCGGAAAGCACTGGAAAAATGCATGGAGCTGGGCTATGAATTTCCGGAGATCACCACCTGGATCCGTGCCAACAAGAAGGACTTCGAGCTTGTACGCTCCATCGGTATTAAGGAAACCGGTATCCTGGTGAGCTGCTCAGATTATCATATCTTCCACAAAATGGGACTCACAAGAAAAGAAGCCCTGGACAAATACCTGGGCATCGTGAAGGAGTGCATCGAGGCCGGGCTTCGTCCCCGATGCCATTTCGAGGATATCACCCGTGCGGACTTCTATGGTTTTGTAGTTCCCTTTGCCAATGCTCTGATGGAACTGTCCAAAGAAAGCGGAATTCCCGTCAAGATCCGGGCCTGTGACACCATGGGCTACGGCGTACCCTATCCGGGAGCCGCCCTGCCGCGGAGCGTATCCGGCATCATTTACGGACTTCAGCACTATTCCGATGTTCCTTCGGAAATGATCGAGTGGCACGGCCATAACGACTTTTATAAGGGCGTTGTCAACGCCACCACCGCCTGGATGTACGGGGCCGGCGCCGTGAACTGTTCTCTTCTCGGCATCGGGGAACGTACCGGAAATGTACCGCTGGAGGCCATGGTATTCGAATACGCCTCCCTGCGCGGCCACCTGAACGGCATGAATACACAGGTGATCACGGAGATCGCCGAATATCTGCAGAAGGAAACCGGCTATGACATCCCACCCATGACTCCCTTCGTAGGCGAGAATTTCAATCTTACCAGAGCCGGTATCCATGCAGACGGTATGATGAAGAATCCCGAGATCTACAACATCTTCGATACGGAAGCCATCCTGAACAGACCGCCCAAGGTATCGGTGAACAACGCCTCCGGTCTGGCCGGCGTGGCATACTGGGTAAACGAATACCGGAGAAAGCAGGGACTGGAAGAACTCCCGAAGACCGATGAACTGATCCGGAAGATCTATGACTGGGTAACCTCCGAGTACGATGCCGGACGGATCACCATGATCAGTGACCTTGAACTCACGGAAAAATACGAAGCTTTATCATAGGAATACACAAAACAGCGAGCCGCTGCGATAAGCGACTCGCTGTTTTCATTTGTTGATCTGTGATCTTCTGAATATCATTTAGAAGCAGATCGTAAAGGAAAATGTCTTTCCTTTTTCTCCGCATTGGTCCTGTCGATGTAAATCGTTCTTTATTCCGGATAACCACCCTGATCCAGCCGGGCCTCAAATTCCGAAAGCGGCAGCGGCCTGTCAAAGAAATATCCCTGAGCGATATTACAGTTATTTCTTCGAAGCACATCCAGCTGTGATACCGTCTCCACTCCTTCGATCACACACTCCAGTCCCATATCCTGAGCCAGAGAGATCACATGCTTGAACATCAGGTGCGAAACACTGTTTTCCTCCTCATCATCCTTGGGAACGAAACTCTTATCGACCTTAAGCACATTCCATGGAATCTCGCGGATCAGATTCAGAGAAGAATACCCCATTCCGAAGTCATCCACTGCCGTCCATATACCTTCCTGCTGAAGACCGCTGACCACGCGCTTCAGATCCCTGAACAGGACGTCCGTTGTAGTCTCAGTCAGCTCGATCTCGATATACTCATGCGGCACATGATGCTTATCGATCACAGCGAGGATGTGATCCAGAAGATCCACATCCACCAGATGCTTTCTCGAGAAATTCACCGAAATCCGAACCACCTGTCTGCCCTCATCCAGCCATCTGCGAATGTGCTGACAGACGTGATCCAGCATATAAAAATCCAGATCACAGATGTCCGTATTCATCTCCAGGATTGGAATAAACTCCATAGGCGGAACGATCTTCCCATCCTTCAGCCATCTGCAGAGAGCCTCAGCACCCGCGATCTGTCTGGTCTCGATGTCAACCTTCGGCTGATAATATACCTGGAATTCCTCCTTCTCCAGTGCGAGCCGAAACTCCGTCTGAACCTTCTTAATGTGATCCTTCTCCGATTTCATCCGGTCATCGTAAACCACGATGGCACTGTCCGTCTGGCTTTTTGCGGCATTTGCAGCGATCATGATCTTATCCATGATGTCCCCGGGGGTCTTCATCATGAAAGGATTCGGGATCATAAAAACCCCGGCCGCTGCGGAAACCCGGATCCGATTTTTCTCTCCCATACCGTAGGGAACCGGAACTCCGGCAAACATCTCATAGACACTCCGTTTTACACTCCGGTCGCAGATGCCGATAAACTTATCGCCCCCAAGTCGGGAGACGATCCCGGTATCACCGATCGCATCCAGAAGCATTTTATAATACTTCTTCAAAACCAGATCACCGTTCTGCCGTCCAACCTCCTGATTCACCATATTAAAGTTATGGAGGTCTATATGAAATGCAACCTTGCCACCCAGCCGGTTTTCCATATTTGCCATCACCAGATACCTGGCATACGCGCGATAATTATTATATCCATCGATGTCATGGAATCCGAAATCCTCGATCATCCGGACCATCCGCTTACGGGATACAAATCCGAGAATGATCCGAAGCATGTTCTCCAGCTGTTCCATCTCCTCCGGTGTACGTTCCGGATCATCAAAGGAGGTATAGAGCACCCCAATGACGATCGCCTGTGTCGTAGACACGATCCGGATACGCAAAAGCTCCATATCACCTCGTCCGTTATCAAAATCGCAGAAAATCTCCCCGTTCCTCTGACGTTCTGCAACAGGGGTCGTATAAAATTCCGTAACCCCCTTGGCCAGACGATAACACTCACAGATATCTTCGATCAGGATCTTATACTTCGGATGATCGAACGGTTCCACATGCGTTATAACCACCAGTCGTTTTAAGAAATCGGTATAAGTTTTGTTGTCTTCCATACTCATATGTAACCCCATATTCTCTCTCTCAAAACAAACATATGAATCATTACGAGAATCATCACATATGCACAATACCATTTTATACTATACCATATTTTGTATGTTCTGAACAAGTATTCTTTGATTTTTGTCGAAAATACAGCATAATAGCCAAAAATCAGGTTTATTTCAAAATGTCTTTCAAAAAGGCATCCAGTGTCTTTTCGTAGGTTTCCGGATCTGTCAGGATCGACATTGCATGCGTAGCCCCGGGAACCAGAAGGATCCGGCTCATCCCCTTTGTAGCCGCCGCCATACGCTTTGAATTCTCCGGCGGAATAAAATCATCCTCTGCCCCATGAACGAAGAGGATCGGCACGGTATTCTCGGCCAGTGAATCGATAGGCCTCATCTTCATTATGGCATAACCATAGCGAAGCCTTGCCCCCAGATCCGCCAGATCCACAAGAAATGACGGAATACGGGATTTTTTAAGCACACCCCGGAGAACATTTTCTATGTCTGCAAAGCCGCAGTCTGCCACCGCAAAGTCCACGAAGCCTGCTGGATTTTGGGCCCCGTATTTCAGACTGGAAATGGTGGTAGCTGCTCCCAGAGATTCCCCATGCAGCCCAAGTGTCTTCAGCTCCGGATACCTCTCCCGGGTATCCCTGATCAGGCTGTACAGGTCAGCCCCTTCCCGTACACCGTAGGTGACAAAGGTCTGTTCATTCTCCCCATGTGCACGCAGGTCGTAGATGATACAGTTGAAGCCCAGCCGAAGGTACATGGGAACATATTTCAGTGAACCGATATGGTTGTCCGTATGCCCGTGAGAAAGGATCACATAACGATCCGTGGGATTCGGATTCACAAGAAGCTGCGCATGAAGCTTGTATCCATCCTCCGCACTGACTAAATAATCCTTTTTTTCGAGTTTATCATAAAACGAAGTGTCATAGTGGTCGCTCTGCCATGCGATGGCGTCTTCCAGAGACTGTCTTTTTACACGCATCACGTAATCCGCCAGTCCAAGCATCATTCCGAAGGACAGGACCAGAAGGATGCAGCAGATAATGATCACAAGGCGAAGTCGCGGTTTTGTTTTTCGTTTTCTTTTTTCCATACCATGCTCCTCTCAATGCCTTATGTACCGGCCATGGAAGCCGGCTCATAACCCTAATTTCGCACGTATCTACCGGATAATTACGATTCAGGTATTACTGCGCCGCAAGGCGGGCCGTGCACCAGGCGATCTGCAGGTTGAAGCCGCCGGTCAAAGCATCACAGTCGATCATCTCTCCTGCGACACGCAGCCCCAAAACCCGTTTCACTTCCATGCTCTTCGGATCGATCTCCTTCACGGAGAGACCGCCTGCGGAAATGATGGCTTCGTCAAAGCCCCTGAGACCCAGGATCGGAAGACAGAAAGCTTTCAGCGCATGAACAAGTCCTCTTCGTTCTTCGGCAGTCACATCATGCACCCGTTTCTCCGGATCCACTCCGGCCGCTGTCAGCACGGGAAGTATGGCCAATCTGGGAAGCAGTCCTTCCACCGCGTTAGAAACCGTCTTATTCTTTGCCGTATCAAAGTCCCGCAGGATCCTCTGATCCAGCTGTTCTTCGGTCAGAGCCGGCTTCCAGTCGATCCGTGCCTCGATCCCCTCCTTCGGTTTTCCCGCCTCTGTAAAAAGCTTCTGAAGCTTTCCCGAAGCAGACAGCACGATAGGTCCGCTGATACCGAAATGGGTAAAGAGCATTTCACCGAATTCTTTATACACCGGTTTTTTCGGCTTGCTCTCCCGATAAAAGGAGACTTCAACATTTTTCAGAGAAAGACCCATCATCGGTTTACAGATCAAAACCTCACTTTCCATGGGTACAAGCGACGGCTGAAACGGACGGATATCCAGCCCTATTTTCTTCAGAAAATCCACACCTTCTCCGGAAGCACCGGTTCCCGGATAGGAGATCCCACCGGTCGCCAGCACAACAACATCTGCCCGAAGCTCCGTTCCGTCGGACAGCCGGACGCCTGTGACCGCAGCCTTTTGTTCAACCGCCATTCGCGACTCCATATCCGCCGTCTTACTTTCTTCCGTCTCGACCTGCTCGGTCAGAAGCCCCCTTACATGAGCGTTCAGCCGGACCTCCACATGGCAGCGTTTCATCTCCTGTTCCAATGTCCGGATCACATCAGAGGAATGATCCGACGTCGGAAACACCCGATTTCCCCGCTCTGTTTTGATGGAAAGTCCCCATTCCTCAAACGATCTCATCACTTCTGCCGGTGGATAAGCCACTGCAGCGCTGTATAGAAACTTCGGATTGGACATGACATTCTTTAAAAACGTCTCCTCATCACAGGCGTTGGTCAGATTACACCTTCCCTTTCCCGTGATAAAAAGCTTCTTTCCCAGCTTGTCATTCTTTTCCAGGAGCGTAACTTTATACTTTTTTGAAGCGTGGATGGCGCACATCATACCGGCCGCTCCACCGCCGACAACGATCATTTTCTGCATGATTTACAAAAATCCTTTTCTTTTTATAACCTTAAAATTGCATCAGGCATTTTCATAACATTTACGAAAATACTCAAGCATCCGGTCATTCGTGAGTCTGCCCTCATACCAGTCCCAATGCTCCACATTGAAGACATGCATCAGATGCTGTCCATCTTCCTTCTTCCAGATCAGCGTTTCATGCCTCAGATTTTTCTCCTGAAGCTGCCGAAGCAAGGTCTGGGTCTGATAATGCAGGAATTCATTTTCCGAACCGATAAGATAGATTGGAGGAAACTGAGACAGATTTCTGACAAATCCGAGTGTCTCCCAGAAGCTGAGCGCACGGCTGTTTATGGCCGCAAGCCCCTGTTCTCCAAGAAGCAGTTCCTTGTAAGCCAGGGACATCCTCTGCGTATCCTCCGGATTTCCGGAGGGAACAATATATAATTCATTTGTATCCGGACATGGACAGCTGATCCCAACGGTTGTGATCGGGAAATGAACCGGCGCTACACCGTAGATCGTCTGAAGGGCCTCGCTCGCCTGGATGCACGCTACCAGAAGAGCCAGATGACCACCTGCGGAATCGCCGGTCAGCAGTACTTTGGAGAGATCAAATCCGCGCTGTTCCCCATACTGTTCCAGCCAGTGCATGCTGCAATAGATTTCCTGTACGATCGTGCGGACATCCACCTTCGGTACCAGCTGATACCCCATACCCATAACCGCATATCCTCTGGCAGCCAGCTGGGCCATATAGTCATGAGAATCATCCAGATGACTGAACATCCAGCCGCCGCCATGAATATTGATGATTGTAGGAAGTTTATCGCCACCAATACTTTCCGAATCATGGTCCTTATAATAATAGTCTTTCGGATAATACAGGTTCAGCATATGATCCTCGTTATAATCCGGAATATAGGGAATATGCATTTCCGCCCTGTAACCTTCCGCATGGATCACCTGCTTCTTCTGTTTGCTCCCCATATCCACTGCCGCCCAAAAATCCACTATGATCTGCTGTTCTCTCGTTTTTACCTTCATCCTGTATCCTTTCTTTCAGAAACGCTTTATAAGCACTTTTCAAAATCATCCATCTTATATCATCTTAACATGAATCCTGCATTATGAACACAGAATTCGTAAATCGCGCAAAAAAACACCGCAGGCCGATCTTGTCAGCTGCGGTGTTTCATAGTTCTGTAATATACTTATACAGGATATGTCATATTATTGGTATCAGCCTTGCTGACATCCACCTTCTTCTGCTGTGCCTCACGGTACTGGAAGAATTCGGTAGCAACCTGCGGGAACAGTGCATAGGACAGGACATCCTCATCCTGCTGCTTGTACTGTGCAATTGCCTTCTCCATTTCCGCCAGCTGCGGCTTGATCAGGTCAGCCGGACGGCAGGTAATGGGTTCTGCATCTCCGATGGCCTTCTTCTGTACCTCGGGATTGAACGGCTTTACCGTCTGACCATACTTACCGGCCAGAAGATCCTTGGACTGCTGGGTAAACATTTTGTAACGCTCACCGAGTACGACATTCAGAACAGCCTGAGTACCTACGATCTGAGAAGACGGAGTTACAAGCGGCGGCTCACCGAAATCTTTACGTACACGCGGTACCTCTTCAAGCACGTCCTTCAGTTTATCTTCCTTACCCTGCTCCTTCAGCTGGGATACCAGGTTGGAAAGCATACCACCGGGCACCTGATACAGAAGGGTCTTGATATTTACACCCAAGACCTTGGTGCTCATCAGACCGCTGGCAAGATATTTCTCGCGAAGCGGAGCAAAATAATCTGCGATCTCAGCCAGAAGATGCTGATCCAGGCCTGTATCATAGGGAGTTCCCTTGAAGGTCTCAACCAGAACCTCAGTCGCAGGCTGGGAAGTACCCATAGCCATGGGTGACATCGCACAGTCGATCACGTCACAGCCGGCCTCTACCGCCTTCATATAAGTCATGGCTGCCACACCGGAGGTGTAATGCGTATGCAGCTGGATCGGAAGCTTGGTACCTTCTTTCAGAGCCTTCACCAGACGCTCTGCCTCGTACGGAACCAGAAGGCCTGCCATATCCTTGATACAGATGGAATCCGCACCCATTTCCTCGATCTCACGGGCGATATTTCTCCAGTAATCCAGAGTATATGCATCACCCAGCGTATAGGACAGCGCGATCTGTGCATGTCCCTTTTCCTTATTTGCTGCCTTGACAGCCGTCTCCAGGTTGCGGAGATCGTTCAGACAGTCAAAGATACGGATGATATCAATACCGTTTGCGATAGACTTCTGAACAAAGTACTCTACCACATCATCCGAATAATGATTGTAGCCCAGAATGTTCTGGCCACGGAACAACATCTGAAGCTTCGTGTTCTTGAAACCGTCACGAAGCTTACGAAGACGTACCCACGGATCCTCCTTCAGGAAACGAAGGCATGCATCAAATGTCGCACCACCCCAGCACTCTACGGAATGATAACCAACCTGATCCATCTTATCGATGATGGGAAGCATATCTTCCGTGGTCATACGGGTTGCGATCAGAGACTGATGTGCATCACGCAGCACTGTCTCAGTGATTCCTACTTTTCTCGTTTCAGACATATTCTTCTCCTCGAATTCTATAATCAAAATTCTTTATATATCGCAATTTTCACCTTCGCCATGCCGCCTCTCCGCATGCGTCGCGGTCGCGCCTGCCGGCTTGGTCGATTCGGCGCTTAACGCACGCCACCGGCGTGCAGCGCCCGTCGATGCTACGGCTTCGCCGTATACATACGCTTCGATATTGATGTGCCTGGGAGCAAGCTGCCGCACATCAAATCGAACCGGATGTGCATGGCTCAGTTAATGCACGTTAAATATAGCCAGGAACGTACCGGCCGCAACCGCCGTTCCGATAACACCGGCCACATTCGGTCCCATGGCATTCATCAGAAGGAAGTTCGTGGGATCTGTCTCCGCTCCCACCTTCTGAGATACACGGGCCGCCATCGGTACAGCAGACACACCCGCGGAACCGATCAGCGGATTGACCTTGCCATGCGTTATGGCACACATTAGCTTTCCGAACAAGACTCCCATGACCGTACCTAATATGAAGGCAAGAAGTCCCAGGAACGTGATCTTCAGTGTACTGAACTTCAGGAATGCCTCAGCGCTGGTGGTCGCACCAACGGAGGTTCCGAGAAGGATAACAACGATATACATTAATGCGTTGGAAGCTGTCTCTGTCAGCTGCTTTACAACGCCGGACTCACGGAAGAGATTACCGAGCATCAGCATACCGATCAGCGGTGCTGTTGTCGGAAGGATCATACATACAACAAGTGTTACAACGATGGGGAAGAGGATCTTCTCCAGCTTGGTCACCTGTCTCAGCTGCGGCATCTTGATCTTACGTTCTTTCTCCGTCGTAAGCAATTTCATGAACGGTGGCTGAATAACGGGTACCAGCGACATATACGAATATGCCGCCACAGCGATGGGGCCGAGAAGCGTACTTCCCATACCGAGTTTTCCTGCAAGGAAGATGGATGTCGGTCCATCCGCACCACCGATGATGGAGATCGCAGCTGCTTCCTTTCCTGTAAAGCCAAAGGCGATCGCCAGGAAATATGCACCATAGATACCGAACTGCGCGGCCGCACCGAGAATGAAACTCGGCGGATATGCGATCAGCGGACCGAAGTCCGTCATGGCACCAACACCTAAAAAGATCAGAGACGGAAGGATACTCCACTCATCCAACAAATAGAAGAAGTGAAGAAGCCCACCCTCCTCAATAATGTCCGGGAACATATTCACCAGGAACATACCAAACGAGATAGGAACCAACAGCAGCGGCTCAAACCCCTTGGCGATCGCAAGATACATAAAGATAAATGCGATCAGGATCATGATGTAATTCTTCCAGTCCAAGGTGGCGAAACCGGTTTGCTCTGCCAGGTTCCGTAATATATCCAGCATTTTTTCCTCCTTTTTAATTAACGCTATACGCCTAAAGCGCTCCGTGAATTATATGAGTGATGAGAACCTAGTTCAGTGTTGCAAGTGTATCGCCGGCCTCAACAGAATCGCCCACACCGACATTTACGGAAGCTACGGTTCCGTCTTCCGGTGCTACGATCTCGTTCTCCATCTTCATCGCTTCGAGGATCATCAGTACTTCACCCTTCTTAACGCTCTTGCCGACCTCGGTCTTAACACCAAGGATCTTACCGGGCATCGGAGAAGCAACGGTTACGCTGCCGGCAGAGCCGGATGCTGCCTTCGGTGCGGGTGCTGCTGCGGGAGCTGCCGGCTTCGGAGCCGGAGCTGCTGCCTTCGGTGCAGGTGCTGCAGCGGGAGCCGCACCGCCTGCGGTTTCTTCAACCGCTACATCATAAGTGGTTCCATTGACTGTGATTCTATAGTTTTTCATGATATTCCTCCTGAACTCTGTTTCGAGTCAAATTATTCAAATGGATAAATTCTTTTTTTCGAGTAGATTCGAGTTGATCATCTTCTGATCATTCTGATCCGCGATCATCTCACCGGATAGCTCAGCTGACCCTGCGGATGGAACGAACCACCAGCTTGTCATTGCTTGCCGTATATGCCGGCGGATGAGCGATCTCGGAACCTGCTGAAGCATTTTCGGAAAGGTATGCATGCAGCGCCGCAGTGATCACGGCGATCAGTTCTCCATCCGTTACTTCCTCTCCCTGTTCCACATTCGGAACCGGTGCAGCTGCCATTGCCGGCGTTGCGGAAGGAGCTGCCTCTTTATTCTGATCGGCCTTCGGAGCAGTCGGAACCTTAACAGCTGCTGGCTTCGGCTTTTTCGCCTCCTTGCCTAACAGCTTCGGTACAAACCGGAGAAGGTAAATGATACATGCGATAAAGATCAGTACAATGAACACAACGCCCATACCGACGCCCATGTTCTTTGCACCGTTCACGAGAAGTTCCGATTTGCTGTATACCGTGGAAACCTCACACTCCAGCGGAGTATACGGAAGTACCGGCTCCGTCTGAGACATCATAAGAAGGTCTGTGATAAAATGCTCTGCTGAATCCGTTCTGTAACCATAGGCGCTCAGAGCTTCTTCCTTCTGTACAAAGTCATCAGGACTCTCGTAACCATACATGGAGGCGTAATACTCCATGGAGCTGTATTCTTCATCATAGCGAGCCTTAAACAGCTTGTTTTCGCTGTAGGATACCGAAAACCGGACATCCCTCTCTTTAAATTTAACGATAATGGAGCACAGGACCTTGCCTTTCGTTCCATTTTCAAATGTAACTGCATCCTCTGAAGTGTCAAAGCCAACGAAGCTTCCCACTTTATCCGTTGTCTGTGCCTGCTGGAAGCCGGCGATCGCCGTCTTCTCATAATTCTCTCCGTCGCTGAGGAGATAGTCCGCCCTGGATCCACTCATGTCTTTATAGGTCGTGACGATGGATTTCGTCATATCGATCATGGTAGACTTGTCGTACTCGAAGTTTTTCTCGTCCTCCGTCGAGCACGCGGACAGGCAAAACAGGAGCATCAGACTGAGGATCAGAATCAGCTTCTTCTTCATTCGATTATCCTCCGTTCTTCTGTATTCTTCTTCTGTTTTATCGTGCGGCATGCTTCCTTGCCGGTCCGTCCTCCTGCTTGGTGGAGAGCATCTCAAATGCGGCAATGACTCTCTTCCGGGTTGCATCCGGCTCAATGATGTCATCCACATATCCACGTTTTGCAGCAGCAAGTGCACTGCTCTGAAGCTCATCGATCTTCGCAGCGATCTCACGCTCTTTTGCCAGTTTATCCTCTGCCGCACCGATCTCATCTGCATACATGATCCGTGCTGCCATCTTGGACTCCATCATGCCGATCTTTGCAGACGGCCATGCATATACCATATCCGCACCCAGAGATTTGGAATTCATGGTGATATAAGCGGAACCATATGCCTCTCCGGTAACGACCGTTACCTTCTCAACCGTTGCGCTCGCATATGCGGATGAAAGAGCTGCAGCCGCAGCGGAAATGGTCTTCTCCTCTTCTACGGTTCCTGCAAAATTCTTCACGTTGACAAGTGTCAGCACCGGAACGCTGAAGGCATCACAGAAGGTAACAAACCGTGCAGCCTTGGAAAGGCCGGCGGAAGTCAGCGTCTTGTCTGCATTTGCAACGACGCCCACCGTAGCTCCGTTCATGCGGATGAATCCGATCTTCACATCCTTTGCGTAAGCTTTCTTCACTTCAGTGAACTGAAGATCATCCGCAATGTTGGTAATGATCTGCTCCGCATCCATGGACTCAATGCCCGGGATCGTGCGGTTCAGCTCATCTCCGCAGGAGATAAGTGCCACATCCTCATTGTTGGACGGCAGGATGCCTACCAGCTTCCGGATCTCGGCCAGAACATCTGCCTCAGTCTCACATACAGCGTCTACCAGACCGGTATTCTCACTGATATAGGAAGCCGCGGAGGTATCTACCTTTCCTTCATAATTACCATCTAATGCATTCGGACTATTGACGAACAGCTTGGAATTCATGCTGGTCATAAATGTGAAATCCGTCAGAGACGGGATCATCGCCGTCCCACCGCCACAGGTGCCGAAGATCGCCGTGATCTGCGGGATCACACCGGATGCCTGGGACATCTTTTTAAAGATCCGTCCAAAAGCGGTCAGTGCATCCGTAGCTTCCTGCAGACGAAGGCCGGCGCAATCGATCAGACCGATCACGGGAGCACCGCACTTCATGGCAAGATTGTAAAGGTTTGCAATCTTCTTCGCATGCATTTCACCGATGGATCCTCCCAGCACGGAAGCATCCTGACTGTAGACGTACACCAGCTTTCCATCGATCACACCATATCCGGTCACAACACCGTCCTTCGGCGTATCGAATTCCTTCAGGTTGAAGTCCGTACTTCTTGCAGTAACATACGCACCGATCTCAACGAAACTTGCTTCGTCAAGGAGCGCTGCGATACGTTCACCGGCAGAGTACTTTTGTTTTTCGCTCATCTTTAGTCCTCCATATATTTCATGATTACAGGTTACATGATTACAGGTTTTTTCCGGCAAACCCATTTTTCGCCCAGTATATTTTATTACTTTTGGTTTCAGTTTTCAACTTGTTTCTTATTAAATGCCTGTAAAAAAACATATGAAATCCATTTGAAAAACTGTACAAATAGCCATATGCACAATAAAAAAGCACAGGACGGGTCCCGTAAGTCCCTGTCCTGTGCTGATGATCATGTATTATTTTGTTGTATTGATCACATCACGGTTCTTTACGATGTAATCGATCAGAGATACTACCGTAAGCACCAGTGCCAAATAGATAAAGCACTGCTCTATCACATAAATCACACCGTCCCCTGTGGTTCCTGTACCTGATACATTGTTCAGATCCATGATCAGCATGATCACGGCAAACATCTGGATCACCGTTTTTACTTTGCCCCACATACTGGCCGAGATTACGCGTCCGTTGTCGGAAGCGATCAGGCGGAAACCGCTGATGGTGAACTCCCTGGCAATGATGATGATCACGATCCAGGCCGGAAATCTGCCGTTGCTGCAAAGTGCAATGAGGGCCGAGCAGATCAGCAGCTTATCTGCCAGCGGATCCATGAACTTTCCGAAATCCGTCACCAGATTATTCTTTCTGGCCAGATAACCGTCGAAAAAGTCCGTTACGGAAGCCAGACAGAAGAAAAAGAGCGCATACCATTTTGCACCCGGAATATCAGGCACCAGCATAAATACTACAAAGACCGGGATCAGTATAACGCGGAACACGGTCAGTTTATTCGGCAGATTCATATCAACAACTCCTTTTTTGCGTTCCTGCAGGTATTATGATCATGTTGCAAAACGCATAAAAATGATTATACGACTTTTACGTCCTGAATGCAATCCCCATGTACAGCCGCTTACTCCTTCGACGCGTCGGCAAGCTTTGCCGTAAGATCGTATTCAGTCGCGCCGGTAATGACCACCGGCAGGATCGTTCCGGAGATCAGTTCCCGATCCGTTTCGAGGAAAACCATACCATCCACATCCGGTGCATCCCGGTAAGACCGCGCCACATACACATCATCCTCAGGAATATATCCCTCTATGATCACATTCATGGAAGTTCCCACCAGTGCCTCGTTTTTATCCGCAGAGATCTCCTGCTGAAGCTCCATGATCTCATCCCGGTACCTGAGTTTATCCTCCTCCGGGATCTGATCCGGCATGTCTGCTGCAACGGTTCCTTCTTCTCTGGAATAAGGGAAGACGCCGACCCGGTCAAATTCCAGATCATTCAGGGTTTCAAGCACCGCTTCATGCTCTTCTTCCGTCTCTCCCGGGAATCCGGTGATCAGCGTAGTTCGGAGCGTAATATCCGGGATCCGCTCCCGAAGCCGACGCACCAGTTCGTACAGTTTTTCTTTCGTGAAGATCCTGCCCATTCGCTGCAGCATCCGGGTCTCGGTATGCTGAAGTGGCATATCGATATAGTGCAGAACCTTCGGTTCCTCCATCATTACTTCGATTAATTGATCATCGATCTCTTCGGGGTAACAATACAGTACCCGGATCCAGGCCAGTTCGTCGATCCCGGCAAGCCGGCGGAGCAACTCTGCCAGCTTTTTTTCTCCGTAAAGGTCCACACCGTAAACCGTAGTCTCCTGTGCCACCAGGATCAGTTCCCGTATGCCTCCCTCAGCCAGTTCCTGCGCTGTTTTTACCAGGCGGTTCATGGGAATGCTCCGGTAATGTCCGCGAAACTGCGGGATCGCGCAGTAGGTGCATTTTTTATCACAGCCTTCCGCAATCTTCAGGTATTCCGTATATGGCCGGTTCGTGATCTGCCGCGGACTCTCTTCGGTCACCCGGTTCACATCCGGAAAAACGGCAATGCCCCGTTCTCCGGCCTGTAATCGTTCCAGAACTTCGGCAATCGCCGTAAACCCGGTAGTTCCGACAAATGCGTCCACCTCCGGAATTTCGGCAACGATCTCCTCCTGATACCGCTGGGACATACAGCCTGCGGCAATCAGGTATTTCAGACTGCCGCTTTTCTTATATTCCGCAACCTCAAACAGGGTATCAATGCTCTCCTTCAATGCATCGTGGATGAAACAACAGGTGTTCACGATAACTGCATCCGCATCCTCAGGAAGCTCTTCGAGAATATATCCTTTGTCAGTCAGGATCCCGAGCATTTCCTCACTGTCTACCGTGTTCTTATCACAGCCCAATGTAATGAGGGCTATCTTCAGTGAATTCTCTTTCATATTGCATATCATCCTATGATACCGCAGTGCACACCACGAATGAAATGTGCTGATTACATACGGCCGTGATGCATCAGAGCCGCCTGATAGGTATTGGCCATCAGCATGGCGATAGTCATGGGGCCGACACCACCGGGTACCGGAGTGATCTTACCCGCTACTTCCGCACAGGAAGCATATGCACAGTCGCCACAAAGCTTCTTTCCCTCCAGACGATGGATACCGACATCGATCACGGTAGCACCCTCTTTGATGTAAGAGCCATCGATCATCTGCGGTTTTCCGATGGCAACCACCAGAATATCCGCCTGACGGGTGATCTCTTTCAGATTCTTTGTATGAGAATGGCAGACAGTCACGGTTCCGCTCTCCCGAAGCAGAAGCATGGCCATGGGTTTTCCGACAATATTGCTTCGGCCGATCACCACGCAGCTTTTTCCGTCGATCTCAACATCGCTCCGCTTCAGCAGTTCGATAATACCTGCCGGTGTGCAGGACACAAATCCCCTGGCACCGATCGAAAGCCGTCCCACGCTCTCCGGATGGAAACCGTCCACATCCTTCTCCGGGGAGATCCTGCGGATCACACGGTCCTCATTGATCTGCTTCGGAAGCGGAAGCTGTACCAGGATCCCGTCCACGGAGTTGTCCTGATTCAGCTCATCGATCAGCTTCAGCAGATCGTCTTCCTTCGTATCCTCCGGAAGCTCGTAGGACAGAGATTTGATCCCTGTATATTCACATGCTTTCTTCTTATTATTTACATAGACCCCGGAAGCCGGATCATTTCCGACCAGGATCACGACAAGGGTGGTTTCGATCCCGTCCTCTTTCAGAGCTTCCACCTTATCCCGGATCTCATCCTTGATCTCCTGTGATATTCTTTTACCATCAATGATTTCTGCCATATCAGATTCTCCTCCATATTCTCGTCTAAAACAGTCCCACGGTCATTCCGTTTTCGTCGATCCCGATCCGCTCTGCGGCCGGTACCTTCGGAAGGCCGGGCATGGTCATGATGGAACCTGCGATCGCCACCACAAAGCCGGCTCCTGCTGATACATATACCTCACGGATATTTACCGTGAAGCCTTCCGGGCGCCCCAAAAGCTTCGGATCATCCGACAGGGAATACTGGGTCTTGGCCATGCAGACCGGAAGCTCTCCAAATCCCAAAGAGGTAAGATCCGCCAGTGCCTTCTTGGCTTCCGGTGTGTATTCCACATCCTTTGCACCATAAATCTCGGTTGCAATGGTTTTGATCTTCTCATCCAACGAAAGCGCGGTATCGTAGATCGGATGGTAATTGCTCGCTCCGGAGTCCACCAGTTTCAGAACCTCCTCTGCAAGCTCGGCTCCGCCTTCACCGCCTTTTGCCCAAACTTCCGACACGGTAAGCCTGCATCCCCGCTCTGCACAGTAGTTTCTTACATATTCGATCTCCGCCTCCGTATCCGATACGAAACGGTTCAATGTAACAACAATGGGAAGGCCGTATTTTTGAAGGTTCTCTATGTGTTTTCCGAGATTACAGATTCCCTTTGCAAGCGCATCCAGATCCTCCTGCGACAACTGATCCTTCGGGATTCCGCCGTTATATTTCAGCGCCCGAACAGTCGCCACCAGAACTGCCGCATCCGGTTTCAGTCCGGCCATCCGGCACTTGATATCCAAAAATTTCTCCGCACCCAGATCAGCACCGAATCCGGCTTCCGTAACCACATAATCCGCACTTCGAAGCGCCGTCTTTGTTGCCCGGACAGAATTACATCCATGGGCAATATTGGCGAACGGACCGCCGTGAACGATCGCCGGTGTATGTTCCAATGTCTGGATCAGATTGGGACGGATCGCATCCTTCAGAAGAACCGTCATGGAGCCTACCACCTTCAGATCGGCCGCCGTCACCGGAGTTCCCTGATATGTATAGGCCACGATGATCCTGGACAGCCGTTGCTGCAGATCATGGATATCCTCCGCCAGACAGAGGATCGCCATTACCTCGGTAGCTACCGTAATAATGAAATGATCCTCCCGGACCACACCATCCACGCGTTTTCCCATACCGATCACGATATTTCGCAGCGCCCGATCATTCATGTCCAGACAACGTTTCAGAACGATCCGTTTGGGATCGATCCCAAGTGCATTTCCCTGCTGAAGATGATTGTCCAGTGCCGCAGCAAGCAGATTGTTGGCGCTGGTGATCGCATGAAAATCGCCTGTGAAATGCAGATTCAGTTTTTCCATCGGAACCACCTGTGAGTAACCGCCGCCTGCAGCCCCGCCTTTGATCCCGAAACACGGACCAAGAGACGGCTCCCTGAGCGCGATCATCACTCTTTTACCCGCACGGCGGAGTGCATCTCCCAGTCCGATGGTCACCGTAGTCTTACCCTCTCCCGCAGGAGTCGGATTGATCGCCGTAACCAGGATCAGTTTTCCGAAGGGACGATCCTCGATACTCTTCAAATATGCATCGGAAAACTTTCCCATATAAGGGCCATAGGATTCCACATCATCCTCCGTAAGCCCCATCTCCGATGCGATCTCACGGATCTTCAAAAGCTCTGCCGCCTGGGCGATCTCAATATCTGTCAGCATACTGTTTCCAACTTTCTTTTCATGATTATCTATAATGACATGAACTCTTCAAACTGGTCCATGGTCATCAAAACCTTTCTCGGTTTTGTACCCTCTTCCGGTCCTACCACACCGGCTTCCGCCAGCTGATCCATGATCCGGGCCGCGCGGTTGAAACCGATCCGGAAGGCCCGCTGCAGGTATCCGATGGAAGCCTTATCCTTCTCTATGATGAGACGACCGGCCTCTTCGAAGTATTCATCGTAGCGTTCCGCCTCTCCGTCTCCGGAATCTCCTCCGGAAGCTCCGCCGGCAGAGATACCTGCATCAATGGACTGGGTCACGTTTTCATCATACTCCGCGTCTCCGCACTGCTTCTTGATATAGTCGGTGACGGCCACCACTTCCTCGTCGGATACAAATGCACCCTGAACACGAAGCGGCTTCGGAACTCCCGTCGGGAAGTACAGCATATCGCCCTTACCAAGCAGTTTTTCCGCACCCACCATATCCAGAATCGTTCTGGAATCCGTACCGCTGGATACGGAAAATGCGATCCGGGACGGTACATTGGCCTTGATCAGACCGGTGATGACATCTACCGAAGGACGCTGGGTCGCAATGATCAGATGAATGCCGGCAGCACGTGCCAGCTGGGACAGACGGACGATGGATTCCTCCACCTCTGCCTTTGCAACCATCATCAGATCTGCAAGCTCGTCCACAATGACCACGATCTGGGGCATAAACCGGAAATCCGGATTCTGAGGATCGATGGGATTCGGTCCCGGTTCGTTCGGATCGAGATGATTCTTTTCGACCTCTTCCGCAAACTTCTTATTAAATCCTTCCAGATTCCGCACATTATAATTAGCAAAAAGCTTGTATCTGCGTTCCATCTCCTGAACGACCCAATTCAGCGCTCCGGCCGCTTTTTTGGAATCCGTGACTACCGGGATCAGCATATGCGGAATTCCGTTATAGGCAGTCAGTTCCACCTGTTTCGGATCCACCATGATGAACCTTACTTCTTCCGGCTTTGCCTTATAGAGGATACTCATGATGATGGTATTCACGCAGACGGATTTACCGGAACCCGTAGCACCCGCGATCAGAAGATGCGGCATTTTCGCGATATCCCCGACAACGATCTGACCGCCGATATCTTTGCCGATGGCAAATGCGATCTTTGATTTTGCAGTTTTAAAGTTGTCGGAATCGATCAGTTCCCGGAAATAAACCATTTCATTTTCCGCATTCGGAACTTCAATACCGATAGCGGATTTTCCGGGGATCGGTGCTTCAATACGGATATCCGCAGCCGCCAGATTCAGCTTGATATCATCCTGCAGTGACAGAATCTTGCTGACCTTGACACCCTGTTCCGGTGCCATCTCATACCGGGTCACGGCCGGTCCGCGGCTGTAATCCGTAATGGTCACATTAACGCCGAAGCTTTCCATGGTGGATTTCAGCTTCATAGCCGTTTCACGGATGTCGGTATCACTCTTCCGGCCGCTTCGTCTGACCGGATTCAGAAGATTTACCGGAGGAATACGATAGGGTTTCCGCTTCGGCAGTTCCGGTTTTGCCTGAAGCTGCTGTGCGATCTCCTGCGTAGCCTGAACCGTATCCTGATGGTTCACTTTCCCCCCGGGTTTTACAGCCGCCTGTGTTTTTTCGGAAGCTGCGGGAATATACGCATCGTCCTCCACAGCCGAACCGTTTACTCCGGGATTCTCTGTCCTATGTACCGCATTAAATCCGGTTTCATCTTCGGTTTCGTTTTGTATCTCAATTCCGGATCCCGTGTCCGTTTCATACGTTGAACGTCCAGGTTCCTGCGTGCTCTCTTCCTGCCCGTACAAAGCATCGAAATCGCCGCCCACTTCATCGTAGTAGGATTCACGTGCCGGTTTCAGATCAAAGAAATCACGCGGTCCCTCTGAGGATCTCATGCCGGATGCCCCTGACGTTCCTGTGCCTGCCATACCTGCGCCTGACGATCCCTTATCTTCGTAACCTGACGTACCCGTGATTCCTGCTGCCGTCATACCTGCCGCCGTCTGCTGAAAAGATCGGGCGTTCGGAATCGACAGACCACGGTCTTCCGAAACAGGAACCATTGCGGCGTTTCGTTGTCCGGAGGTATCCTTTTCCTGTCCGGAAACATCTCTGCCCTGTGCGGACTGATTTGCCCGAACACGAAGTCTGGCATTTTCTTTCAGCTGTTCTACCGTATCATTATATGGATCCGGCCGAAGCTCCGTCATTTCCTCCTCCGGTACCGGAGCAGGTAATGCTTCTTTTTTCGATGCTGCCCTTCTGCTTCGTTTTCCTGAGGACTTATCAACGCTTCCTGCTTCCTCCGGGAGTACCGTCAGATCCATCTGAAGTTCCCGTCCGGAGCGTTTTCTCCGCATCGCCGGAGTTTCATAATCCGGTTCGTCGGGTTCCTCCCAATCATCATCCAGTTCCTCCTCTTCACGATAGGAAACCGTGAAGAGCTTCTTCACAACATCGATCACCGAAATACCGGTGATCATGATCACGGCAACGATCATTAAGAGGATCGTCAGTATAATCACGCCGACCTTTCCGATCATGGCATAAAAGAGTGCCAGAATCCCGCCGAACAGGAAGCCTCCGCCCTTATGATCCGTATAGCCGTCCATATAAAGCGATTTAGCCGTGACATTCTCTGTTCCGTGGATCAGCTGTGCGATAAAGGATATCACCATAAGGAACACTGCGATCCAGATCAGTCTGCGGATCAGAGATTTCTTCGGACCATTGGACAGTAAAAATGCAGCCGCAAAAAACAGATAAAAAGGAAGCAGATACTGTGCCCAGCCAAACAGACCAAAGAAGAAACCGCTGATCACATTTCCGACAGAACCGCAGATCCCAAAGTTGCTGCAAAGCATAAAAACAGAAACGGCAAGATATACAAAGAGATAGATCTCTCTTACACGCGCCGGACTGAGAGCCTTCTCATCATCGTCATTGATAATATGAGAGACTTTTGCTCCCGAAGTTTTTCCCGTGCTTTTAGAGGCACTCTTTCCTCTGCCGGTTCCTTTTGCCGACGCACTTCTTCCGGAACTGCTCCTGCCCGTATTTCCTCTTCCGTTTCCCGATGCACTTTTACCTGATGCTTTGTTTCTTGCTGTTGAGTTTCTCGCAGCAGCCATTCTTTCACCCCTGTTTCAAATTATGCTGATTCCGCATAATCACCGAAACGGAGCAGTCTGTCGAACTGCTCCGAATTCAGCGTCAATAATACATTTTTGCATATCCGGATCATCTAAGCAAATATCCGATCCGAAATCACAACTAAACTGTTTTACATCACGAAGAGGATCTCATTTACCTCTGCGAGGTCCTCAGCCGGAATGTAATTGTCCGTATATGCCTTGCCGTTCACGGTCATGGATGTGAAGCCGGACTCCTTACCCTCCGGATTCTTTACCACGATGTGCAGCTGCTTGCCTCGGAACAGCTTGGTGATCTCGAACTCCTTCCACTCAGTGGATACACTCGGTGCGATCCGAAGTCCGTAGAAGTCCGGACGCATACCCAGAATACCCTCAACGCAGCCTACCATAACGGTGGATGCGGTACCTGTCAGCCAGTGTACATGTGAACGTCCGTGATGCGGACTGTCCTTCCCCTCTGTGAACTGACCGTGAGAATACGGCTCCAGCTTCCGGATCTCTGCCTTGTCATTCATGGCAGCCGGTGAAGACTCCATGAAGTACTGATATGCACGATTACCATGTCCGCGAAGCGCTTCTGCCAGAATGATCCAGCCCTGAGGCTGTGAGAAGATGCCTGCATTCTCCTTGGTGCATGCATTGAATAGAAGCATCAGCGCACCGTCAAAAGCATGCTCACGGTACGGCGGGTACATAACCATACAACCATAATCCGTATTCAGTTCGCGGTTTACGCTGTCCAGTGCCAGATCTGCCTGCTCCGGTGTTGCAAGTCCGGAAATGACAGCCCAGCTCTGGGGATTCAGCCACATGGAAGCTTCCGGATCGGTTCTCTGACCGATGACCATACCGTCCTCCTTGAACCCACGGATGAAACGGTCTTCGTTCCAGCACAGGGTCTGCAGTGTGTTATACAGCTTCGGCTGGATATCATCCAGATATGCCAGATAAACTTCATCCTTCTTGTACTGTGCAAACTCCCGGATCACGGTCATTGCGTAGTACAGCTGGAAAGCCACAAATGTGGACTCGCCCTTCTTGCCCAGACGCAGGCAGTCATTCCAGTCTGCATGCAGACCGGCCGGCATGCCATGATCGCCCAGACGGTTCATGGAGAAGTCGATGGCTCTCTTCAGATGGTCATATACAGAGCCCTCGTCCTTATTTGCATATACGATAACTTCATCGATGAAGTCCAGATTGCCGGATTCCGCGATATATTTGTAGATCGTGGGGAACAGCCACAGTGCATCATCTGCACGGTAGGCCGGATGTCCTGTCTCTCTAACATAGGAATCATCATCCGGTGTATCCTCGTGACCTGCATTGTGTGTGAACTTAACCAGCGGAAGTCCGCCGCCGTTGTCTACCTGAGCGGAAAGCATGAAACGGATCTTCTCGACTGCCATTTCCGGTGCCAGATGGATCACACCCTGGATATCCTGTACGGTATCGCGGTAGCCGTAGCCGTTCCGCAGTCCGCAGTAGATAAAGGATGCTGCACGGGACCAGATAAAGGTCATGAAACAGTTGAATGCATTCCAGGTATTGATCATGCAGTTGAACTCGTTGCTCGGAGTCTTTACCTGGAAATGAGACAGCTTCTCATGCCAGTAGCCGACCAGAGTTTCATATTCCTTTTCCACGGTTGCTTCCACATCTGCGTAGGAATCCAGAACTGCCGATGCTTCATCGTCGCCCTTCATGCCCACAACGAAAGCGATGGACTTGGACTCGCCGGGAGCCAGCTCCAGTACGGTAGACAGCGCGCCGCAGCCATTTGCATTGTAATTCAGGCCGTTGCCCAGGTCCCCGTTTTCCACGCCAACCGGATTGCCGTAGCTGTGATAAGCGCCCAGGAACAGTTCCTTATCACCGCAGTAAGAAGAGACCTCCGAACCTGCCAGACCAAGGAACTTGCACTGTGCAGAACTGCCATTTACGGCTCCCCTCTTCACATTCTCATTCACAGTCTGTTTTACACGATTCCCCTGAAAATAGGTACGTGTAATGAACAGGGTGTACTGCAGGTTCACCTGATCCTGCTCGTAGTTGCAGTCATTTGTGAACTCAGCATATCCCGTAACTGTAATGGAACGGGCCTTGTCAGAGGTATTCGTCACCTTGGTATACCAAACTTCATGTGTTGCATCCAGCGGAACATAATACATAACGTCCGAACGAATGCCTGCATAATCCGTTTCAAACTTGGAATATGCGGTACCATGACGTACCACATTCTTGTAGGTGGCAAGATCCTTGCCTACCGGCTGCCAGGATGCAGACCAGTAATCCTTCGTGTCATTGTCACGAAGATAGATATAACGGCCCGGCTGATCAAACTGGTTGAACACGTACCGCAGGATACGTCCGTTGGCACCGGACTTTGCGAAGCTGTAACCGCCCGCATTGTTGGAAACAATCGCACCGTACTCCGGAGACCCCAGGTAGTTAGCCCAGGGTGCCGGAGTGTCGGGACGCTCGATCACATATTCCTTCTTTGTTTCGTCAAAAAAACCGTAACGCATTTTGTAACCTCCTATTCAACACTTCGTGCCTTCCGGCGCTCCGTGGATCTCATGACGCACGTAATTACTGCATATTTTGCTTTACAATATCGTCCGAGTCCGTGCGGCTTTTATAGTTTAGCGATCTGCATCCTTCAGGCTGAGGCTGATCTTACCCATCCGATCCACCTCAAGCACCTTAACGCGAACAATGTCGTCAATATTTACTACATCTTCTACCTTCGCAACTCTGTGGGGAGCCAGCTTGGAGATATGGATCATACCGTCCTTGTTCGGAGACAGCTGTACAAATGCGCCGTACGGCATAATGCGTACAACCTTTCCTTCATAGGTCTTGCCCACTTCGATCGGATCCACGATGGAGTGGATGATCTGGAGTGCCTTATCGATACCCTCCTGCTCTACGCCGCAGATATCGATACGTCCGGAATCATCAATGTCGATCTTAACGCCGGTCTCCTCGATGATACCGTTGATGGTCTTACCTTTCTGTCCGATGACTTCACCGATCTTATCCGGATCGATGTTCATGGATACGATCTTCGGAGCATACTTGGACAGTTCCTTCCGCGGTTCGGGGATCGCCTTCAGCATAACCTCATTCAGGATATACATCCGGGCTTCTCTTGTCCGTGCGATGGCCTCGCGAATGATGTCATCGGTCAGACCATGGATCTTGATATCCATCTGGATCGCAGTGATACCCTTCTCTGTACCTGCAACCTTGAAGTCCATATCGCCGAAGAAGTCTTCCAGACCCTGGATATCCGTCAGAACGATGTAATCATCATCGGTCTCACCGGTTACCAGACCACAGGAGATACCTGCGACCGGAGCCTTGATCGGAACACCTGCTGCAATCAGGGACATGCAGGATGCACATGTAGATGCAATGGATGTGGATCCGTTGGACTCAAAGGTCTCGGATACGGCACGGATCGCATACGGGAATTCATCCTCAGACGGAAGGACCGGAAGCAACGCTCTCTCAGCCAGTGCACCGTGACCGATCTCACGACGTCCCGGACCACGGGATACACGGGTCTCACCTACGGAGTAGGACGGGAAGTTGTAATGGTGCATATAACGCTTTGTAGTCACATTTGCATCGATACCGTCGATCTTCTGTGCTTCAGACAGCGGAGCCAGCGTTACGATGTCGCAGATCTGGGTCTGTCCTCTGGTGAACATGGAAGAACCATGAACGCGCGGGATCAGATCAACCTCTGCTGCCAGCGGACGGATCTGGTTGATGGCACGGCCATCCGGACGCTTGTGATCCTTCAGGATCATCTTGCGGACGGTCTTCTTCTGGTACTGATACAGAGCATCTCCCAGAATTGCCAGCCACTCTTCATTATCAGCGAACTTCTCAGCCATTTTTGCCTTGATGTCGTCGATATTCTTCTCTCTGGTCTGCTTGTCATCTGTGAAGACGGCAACTTCCATCTCTTCCGGCGGGACAACTTCCTTCATGGCTGCGAACAGCTCCTCCGGAATCGCATAGCTGTTGTAGCTGTGCTTCGGCTTTCCGACCTCAGCCACGATCTTGTCGATAAATGCGATAACTTCCTGATTTACCTTATGTGCTGCGAAGATTGCCTCCAGCATCTTATCTTCCGGAACTTCATTCGCACCCGCCTCGATCATGATGACCTTCTCACGGGTAGAAGCTACGGTCAGCTTCAGATCGGAGTTCATGTTCTGCGTGCTGTTGGGGTTGAAAATCAGCTCTCCGTCCACCAGACCAACCTGTGTAGTTGCGCAGGGACCGTCAAACGGAATATCGGAGATAGATACCGCGATAGCCGTTCCGATCATGGCCGTCAGTTCCGGAGCACATTCCGGATCCACGGAAAGTACCAGGTTCTCAAGGGTTACATCATTGCGGTAATCCTTCGGGAACAGCGGACGCATGGGGCGGTCGATGACGCGGTCTGTCAGGATCGCATTCTCCGACGGCTTGCCCTCACGCTTGTTGAAGCCTCCAGGGATCTTGCCGACTGCATACATCTTCTCACTGTACTCTACAGACAGAGGGAAGAAATCAATTCCTTCTCTGGGTTCCTTGGAAGCAGTTGCAGTAGAAAGCACTACCGTGTCTCCGTAATGAATGAGCACCGCTCCGTTTGCCTGCTTGCCTACACGGTCCACGTCCACGCGGAGCGTACGTCCGGCAAGTTCCATCTCATACTTCTTGTACATCTCTTGTCTCCTTTTTGGATTAATATTCGATCATTCCAAGGTTCCGAAACGACTGAAAAACCGACCCCGAAGTCACCTCACGCAACTACCCGCGATCCGCTTTTCAGTAGTCTCGGTTTTACCTCGAAACAATCTCTGTCATTTTACCATATCCTACTATTATACGCAAGCAAAAAACACCCCTTTGTGAAGGGATGTTTTAAGCGTTGATCATCTGCAAAACGCAACATTTTTCGAAGCATGCAGATCTTATGTCAGTATCGTCAGATGACCGGGTCGATGATTTCGTGAACGATCTCACCCACCGTTCTGCCGTCTGTGAGAAGGACCTCGTCCGCAGCCGCTTCATAGGCCGGTCCTCTTTCCCGGAGCATCCGGCAGATCTTGTCATACAGTTCCTGCTCGGAGGCACTGTCCAGCAGCGGGCGTCCTGCATCATTTTTTACGCGGGACATCGTTTCCTCCGGCATTGCCTTCAGCCAGATCACCCGGCCGATCTTCTTCAAAAGTTCTCTGTTTTCTTTTCGAAGCACAATTCCTCCGCCGGTAGCGATCACGGTATTCACGGCCGAATCAGCCAGCCGCCTCAGCAGACCGGTTTCCATATTCCTGAATGCTTCTTCGCCTCGCTCCTCAAAGATCTCCCGGATACTGCAGCCTTCCGCCTCTTCGATTGCAGCGTCCGTATCCAGAAATGCACGTCTGCTTTTTTCAGCCAGCGCCTGTCCGACAGTGGATTTGCCCGATCCCATATACCCCACCAGAACCAGATTTTCACCATAAAGCCTACGTTTCAGCCTTGTCATAACCCTGTCCGCCAGTTCCTGCGAAACTCGTTCTCCTGTCCAAAGCTCATACGCAATGATTCCCTGATACAGAAGCATGGAAAGCCCGTTATCACAGGGGATATCCATTTCCATAAGCCTTGAAAGGAACGGCGTTACCGCCGGATTGTAGATCAGATCATAGCCATAAGTTGCTCTTTTGTAAAATGCAGGGTCTTCGATCAGAAGCCCTTCACCCTCATGCAATCCGAGAGATGTGCACTGCAGAAAAACAGACGGCTTCTCCGGCACCCGGTTCCAGTCGGTAGCAGCCAGCGGGATCAGTCTTTCCCCGTCAAAATGCCGGTTCAGATCTGCGGCCAGTGTCTCCGCCTTTTCGATGGTCCGGTTCAGCAGCCACACCTGCTCCGCCCCCTCTGACAACGCCAGTGTACATACCGCCCGGGATGCCCCGCCTGCCCCAAGGACGATCACCTGCTGTCCTTTCAGGGATATCCCTCGCACGGCAAGCGCTCTTCCAAGGCCAGGCATATCTGTGTTAAACCCTTTAAATCCATTCTCCGTACGGACCAGCGTATTCACCGCACCGATGATCCGTGCCATTTCATCTATGTCGGACAATGCCTCCATTACGGCCATCTTGTGCGGAACTGTGACATTCAGCCCTCGGATTCCCAGCGCGAATGCACCTCGAACCGCTGCTATCGGGTCCTGTTCCACCGAAAAAGGAAGATACCTGAGATCCAGGCCCAGTTCTTCCGACAGTGTATTATGGATCAGCGGGGACAATGTATGGCGGACCGGATTTCCGATCAGCCCCAGGACTCCGGTGTTGCCGGTGATTTCATTTCTGTTCATAGGAATTCTCCTTATATAGCAAAGAAAGCAGCGGACACCCGCTGCTTTCTCTGTCGAAATCTTCTTCGAAATCACTTTCTCAGGCCAAGCTTCTGAACAACAGCTCTGTAACGCTCGATGTCCTTGCTCTTCAGGTATGCCAGCATGTTACGACGCTGACCAACCATCTTCAGCAGACCACGTCTGGAATGATGATCATGCGGATGCGCCTTGAAATGCTCGATCAGGTCGTTGATCCGTGCTGTCAGGATCGCGATCTGTACTTCCGGTGATCCGGTATCACCCTCGCCGTTGCCATAGGTTGCAATGATCTCAGCCTTCTGTTCCTTGGTAATCATGTTTGATTCCTCCTGTTTTATAATTCGCTGTTACCGGGTGGCGGTCGGAGTCTCCGGTCACGCAGTAACAGTACCTGCGATATAATAACAAATCTCGTTTATTTTTGCAAGCATTTTTTATCTACAAGCATTATTTGGACGGAATACCAAGCTCGGATGATACCTGTTTCTTCATGTCCTTCACCGCCTCATCAACCGAACTGAAATCACCGCCGATGTATCCGCGGGCCGCATCCATGATAAACATCTGCAGATTCTTATCCTGGATATTCATATTCGTCTGACGGATTCCCTTTGCCGCATCCGCCCATACAGCATACGGATTCTGACCACCGAAGAATTTGAGAGCGGCGTTCTTACTGTCCAGTTCTCCCTTAGCCAGCCTGCTGTTAGCTTCCTTGTTGTTCACTGCATCACCGGTTGTATTTGTAATGCTTACAGCAATATCCGGGTCGCAGGTAAGCTCATAAAGCAGGAATGCAGCAAGCTCAGGGTTCGGTGTATTCGCACCGATGCAGACATAAGTTCCGCCCCAGTAATAACTGGTCGGGCCAACACAGGTTGCCCATCCGCCGTCAGAAGCACCGTTTCCACGCATAACGCCGATCATCCACGGACAACCGAAATAACAGAATACATTTCCTCCGTCCGCCATTCCGTCTGCCCAGGTCATGGTCCACATACCTTCCTCTAAATCATTTCCGGTATATCCGTAATCAACAAGTGTCTTTGCATACTGAATATACTGTTTGATGGTTGCATCCGGAGTAAAGTATTCCTTCCCGGAACTGTCCTTCTGGATCCATCCTTCAGTTCTGGAATTGGTCAGTGCATAGAATATATCCTCATAGGTGGCAACGATCTTATACCCCTTTGCTTTCAGCTTTTTAGCTGCCGCAAAGAAAGAATCCCAATCCTTCAGCTGTTTCTGGATCGTAGCAGGATCATCCGTTCCGAAGACTTCTTTTGCGATCTTCCGATTGTAAAATACGGATCCGGCGGTCGACTGCCAGGTAACCGCTTTCAGCTTACCGTTACAGGTTCCGTAATCCAGCGCATACTGATAGGAATTGCTCATAGCATCCGCATTGAAACCAAGCTTTCCCAGATCCATGGTCTTATCGCTCTCCGACCAATACTGAGCCGAACCGATATCCGCCGGGATCAGAGACGGATACTTGGATCCGTTTTTCATAGCCTTATCGATCTCTTCCAGAGACTGCTCACTTGCGACACCAAGGCTGACATACTCTACATACTGCTTATACTGCGGATACTTATCCAGCACGACCTTCAGCTTATTCCCGAAATCATCATCCCACGAATACGCATAGATCTTCTTTGCACTGGTCCATCCGGAGGTGCTCGGCGCCTTGATCACGCCATCACCCGAAGGCTGCGCCGGTGGATCACTCATTTTTCCGTTCTCATCGAAGTAATACTCCGTTCCGCTGATGGTCTTATATCCGGTCACCATGGATCCGTCCGGATTAAAGAAATACCAGTTGCTACCGAGTGCCCTCCACCCGATCTGCATCGCACCGTTCGTGTTAAAGAAATACCAGGTGCTTCCCATGGCTTTCCAGCCGACATACATGGAACCGTCCGTGTTAAAGAGATACCATTTACCGCCGATCTGCTGCCAGCCCTTTTGCATTACGCCGTCTTTATTGAAGTAGTACCACTTTTTCCCGATCTGTTTCCAGCCCACTGTCAGCGCGCCGGTTTTCGTATCGAAATAGTACCACTTTTTATCGATCTGCTTCCAGCCGGTCTGCATGGCACCCGTATTCAACCCGAAGTAATACCATTTCTGTCCGATCTGTTTCCAGCCGGTCACCATATAACCGTACTTGTTGAAATAATACCATTTTCCCTTTTCTTCTACCCACTTACTCTTCGCGCAGGAACCATCCGCATACTCATACCAGTACCCCTTCGCATTATGCTTCCAGGTTCCGCTTGTCGCTGCCAATGCACCACCACAGTCTGCAATTACAAATGCAGCAGCAAGTATTGGCACAGTCAAAAAACTGACCCTCTTTTTTTTCATGCTAAATCCCCCTTTTTTGTTGGCCGGACGACCGATCCCTCACTGCCGCTCCGGCAATTTGCTCCGATCCACACCTTTTTTCCGGATCTCGCGAACCGAAACGCAGGCCTCTTCCTTCTCCATTTGTCCCCCCCTCTCTCCATATACTTTATGATCGAAAACGCAAAAGAGCAATGCCGGTGATGGCATTGCTCTTTTAAACTGTATATCTGTCAGTGCAACTGGCTATCATACTCTTCCGAGGTTAGATCCTGCAGCTTTGCGGCATCACGTTTCCATGAATGTGTGAATCGTATTCTGTTCTATTTGAATCATAATCCGAAACGGTCAGATAGTCAACAATAAAACACGATTCTTTGTCACTTTTTTATACACATTTTACTTTGTTAATTTCGTCAGGATCTCATTACTTCTCTGGACAAACCGGGTCAGTTCTTCGGCTGTCAGCGGACGATTGGCCAAAGCCGCCAGATCATAGAGCTGGCAGCATACGGTTTCCGTCAGTTCTCCCTCCGGATTCTCTAAAATATATTTCACCAGACTGTTGTTGGCATTCAGTACCAGCGTCTCCTCTGTCTTCCCGAAGTCACCCATGCCCATACCGGCCATGCTGTACATCTTCATCATCTCAGCCATCCGGCGGGATTCTTCAGACTGCAGCAGCATACTGGAGATCGACTCGTCTTTGAGGCTGTCCACCTGCACTTTCAGCTTGTCATTGCCCAGTGCCTTCCGAAAGACCTCCGTCAGCTTATCCGTATAGCTTTTTGCATCTTCCTCCGAAAGCTTCTCGCCCTTCAGACTCTCATTTACATCTGCATCGATCCGGCGGAACTTCACCTTGTCATCCCGTGCTTCCAGACTGGTGATGAACGGACTGTCGATATTGTGCGTCATATAGACCGCATCGATGCCCTGAGACTTAAAGAGCTCGATATACTGTGCCTGCAGCTGCTCATCCGTCACATAGAACACCTGATTTTCATGCGTCTCCTTAGCCGCTTCCAGATACTCGGCCAGAGACACATATTTGCCCTCCAGGTTCTTGAAAATGATATAGTCCTTCATTTTCTCGTTGAACTTGTCATCTCTTAGGCAGCCGAACTTAACGAACGGGGACAGATCGTCCCAAAGCTTCTCGTAATCCTCGCGATGATTCTTGCACATACCGATCAGCTTATCTGCCACCTTCTTGGTGATATGATCCGAGATCTTCTTCACAAAACCGTCGTTCTGAAGCGCAGACCGGGACACGTTCAGCGGCAGATCCGGACAGTCAATGACACCCTTCAGTACCTGCATGGATTCCGGAATGACCTCCTTGATATTATCGGCCACAAACACCTGATTGTTGTACAGTTTCACTTTGCCTTCCAGCTGATCCACATTCGGGTTGATCCGCGGGAAGTACAGGATTCCCTTCAGGTTAAAGGGATAATCCATATTCAGATGGATCCAGAACATGGGTTCCTTAAAGTCATAGAACACCTTCTGGAAGAAGTCCTTGTATTCCTCATCCGTGCAGTCGCCCGGCGTCTTCATCCAAAGAGGATGGATGTCGTTGATGGGTTCTTCCTTCTCTTCTGCCGCATCAGCGTCATCTGTCTCCACAATATCCGCATCTTCCTCTGCGGCAGAATCCGTCTTCGGTGTATCACCGATCAGATCATCCTCATCCTTCTGCGCAGCTTTCTTTGCCTTTTCCTTCTTTGCCTTCTTCTGCTCCGGAGCCTCCGCCTTTTCTTTTGCCTTGTCTTCGTTCACAAAATAGATCTCTACCGGCATAAAGGAGCAGTACTTTCCGATCACTTCCCGGCATTTATACTCGTTGCAGAATTCCAGACTGTCCTCGGCCATATACAGGGTGATCCTGGTTCCACGGGAAAGACCGGATACCTCGGACATGGTATATTCCGTTCCGCCGTCACACTCCCAGTGCACACCTGTGGCACCTTCCTGATAGCTCATGGTCTCGATCACTACCTTCTCCGCAACCATGAACGCACTGTAGAAGCCAAGTCCGAAATGACCGATGATCTGGTCGTTTTGGTCTTTATCCTTATACTTCTCCAGGAAATCCGTTGCTCCGGAAAAAGCGATCTGATTGATATACTTATCTACTTCCTCGGCGGTCATACCGATTCCGTTATCTTCAAAGGTCAGCGTCTTATCCTTCGGCGATGCATATACCGTCACACGATACTGCTCACCCTCCGGAATCTGTGCCTCACCCAGAGAAGCCAGACGCTTCATCTTTGTGATGGCATCCACACCGTTGGAGATCAGCTCACGGATAAAAATATCATGATCCGAATAAAGCCACTTCTTGATGATCGGAAATATGTTCTCGCTGTTGATCGATAAACTGCCCTTATTCTGTTTTTTTGCTGCCATAAATAGTAACCTTCTTTCTTTAAATGATCTGACACCTCATATATATTAGTCTCCGAAAAGAAAAAAGTCAAGAAAAAGTTAGCACTCACCAAAACAGAGTGCTAACCAATTCAAACCGAACGAAAAACGCAGGATCAAAACGCCGCTTTTCTTATATTCTATCTACATCTCTCAAAATATACCAATAAAAAAATCCAAAAAACAATGATGCCGGATTTGGGGAATCCGGCATCGCATTTTGGTAAAGGATGGTTTTTCTTAAACTTTCTTAACATTTCTGTAATAAATATAACACATCTCTTCGTGAATTTCAACAATTTTTTTCTTAAAAAGTGCACAAAGATTTGTCTGACAGTTTGCGGTTTTCCATGGTTTCGGAGACACATTTCACAAAACATCGAAAACGGGTCTCAAAATGCCATTTTTCCCTACCTGATACAGACGTTTTTCAATGGTTTAATTCAAGTATAATGTCAGTACAGAGAACCGAAAATCCCCCACCGTAGAATAATACGCCGTCTTTAATCCGGGAATCGAAGACAGTCCCTGAAGTGTCGTATTCGTCATCTCAAACTGTGCATACGCACATTCCAGAACCCCGTACGGACGCCCCATTGCAATACGTGTCACATATTCATCCATATCCCGGGCATTTTCAAAATAGATCTGTTTTCTGTAATAATAATTCCATCCCATGTCCGGACAGGATTCATACTTTTCCTTATTCCAGACATGATCCCGCTCCATCATTTCATCACTCAGATTAAAATAAGCATGCGACACGATCTCCTTATCTCCCACCGGATCATCCCATGTGGCATCCAAATGATACCAGATCCCGTTCAGCTTCACCTGATTCCACGCATGATTATCACGCCGCCCGGAGACAGTGCTCTGACCGGTCTGTTGCCCGGAGGCTGACCTGCTGCCGGAATTTACGGTTCCTACCACATACCGGTTCTCAACTCCTGCACAGGAAAGGAGCAGCGCCATGGCTTCCGCATACCCGTTGCAGACTGCCTGCTGTTCCACCAGCGCGCCGTACGCCCGGTATTCATTGTCATTCTTATCACTTCCGAAACTGTAGGTGCAGTTTTCCACCAGATAGTCATGCAGGACAACCTCTCGCTGGAACTCCGTCATGCTCTGATTCCCAATCTGCGAATCGATGACATTCTTCACGACCTGATATAATTTCCGGGCTTCCGGCCGGTCATCCGGGATCGGAGCCCCGTTTTTATATGCATCATAAACATAACTGTTATCCGATCGGATGATCTGAAATACCACCCGCCGTACGCCGAACAATTTCGTATGCACCTGATAGGAATCCACGCTTCCTTCCAAATTGCTCATGATATAATTGATATTCAGCAGGTCCTCCTCCGGAATATCCTTGATGAAGAGGACCACCTCCCCTTCTTTTCCTTTTTCAAGCTCCACTGTGAGCGCTGCAGCAACCTCGTTGATATCCGTAAGCGCAGTCGACCGGTTTTTCAGATTATCCACCGGATTGATTCCGGTCCACATCTCAACCAGTTTCAGCACAACAGCGATCACTACTATGCCCACAAATAATTCGATCAAGATCTTCTGCCATCGTTTCATATATCGTAAATCCTTTATCCTGCCATTTTGTGATTCCATCGTATCACAGTTTCCAGTCATTTTCCACCCTTGCCCTGCCACTGTTTATGCTATATAATGTTGCAGAAGTCTTATCATACAAAGAAACACGAGGTACGTATCATGGCACAACTATGGGGCGGTCGATTTACAAAAGAAACCGATCAGCTGGTATATGATTTCAACGCATCCATCACCTTTGACAAGAGGCTCCTTCCCCAGGATATCCGTGGAAGCCGCGCACATGCCACCATGCTGGCTGCTGTCGGGGTGATCACGGAGGAGGAACGGGACCAGATCCTGTCCGGATTAGGCAGCATCCTCGCCGATGTGGAAGCCGGCAACCTAAAGATCACCACACAGTACGAAGATGTCCACAGCTTTGTTGAAGCAAATCTGATCGACCGGATCGGCGATGCCGGCAAGAAACTGCATACCGGCCGCAGCCGAAACGACCAGGTTGCCCTGGACATGCGGCTCTACATCCGCGGCGAGGTTTCCGAACTTGAAAACCGCGTTTTCACTCTGATGCAGACCCTGCAAAAACTGATGGAGGAGAATCTGGAGACATACATGCCCGGCTTTACGCATTTGCAGAAGGCCCAGCCTGTCAGCTTTTCTCATCACATCGGTGCTTATATGGAAATGTTCAAGCGTGATTTCAGCCGTCTTTCCGACATTTATCAGAGACTGAATTACTGTCCTCTCGGTGCAGGTGCCCTGGCCGGAACCACCTATCCTCTGGACCGGGAAATGACCGCAAAGCTTCTTGGCTTCGCCGGTCCGACCCTCAATTCCATGGACTCCGTATCCGACCGGGATTATGTGATCGAACTGCTTTCCGCCTGTGCAACCATCATGATGCACCTCTCCCGTTTTTCGGAAGAGATCATCCTCTGGAATTCCAACGAGTACGGCTTTATCGAACTGGATGACGCCTACAGCACAGGAAGTTCCATCATGCCCCAGAAGAAGAACCCGGACATCGCCGAACTGGTACGGGGCAAGACCGGCCGGGTCTACGGCGCTCTTACCTCCCTGCTTACCACGATGAAAGGGATTCCTCTCGCATACAACAAAGATATGCAGGAGGATAAAGAGCTGACCTTTGATGCACTCGATACCACAAAGGGTTGTCTCACCCTCTTCAACGGCATGATCGCCACCATGCAGCTGCATAAGGAAACCATGGCAGTCAGTGCCATGCGGGGCTTTACCAACGCCACCGATGCAGCAGACTATCTGGTAAAGAAAGGCGTTCCCTTCCGGGATGCCCATGGCATCATCGGACGTCTGGTACTCTTTTGCATCGAGAAAGGCTGTGCCATCGATGAGCTGTCCCTTGCAGAGCTGCAGGAGATCGATCCTCATTTCGAAGAGGATATCTTCGATGCGATCTCTCTGAAAACCTGCGTGGAAGCAAGAAATACCATCGGTGCTCCGGGGCACACGCCGATGCAAACGGTGATCAAGAAGAATGCGGCATATCTTGATTCACTTACGATCGACCCTGTATAATAATCAATTCAAAGTATACAACAACGCTCATAAGATAACAGCCAAAGGAGGTTCCTGATATGAACAATACAACCAAAGCAAAATACGATCTGGCTGCCCGCATGCTGAAAGGCAATATCCCCGTAGAAGAGGTAGTAGCCATGAGCGGACTCACCGAAGAAGAAGTGAAGAAACTGCAGTTTGAGCTTCGTGATGAGATTCAGGATAAACGAGCCATGATGGGATTGGATA
Organism: Eubacterium sp.; assembly: GCA_024681515.1. Taxonomy (GTDB): domain Bacteria; phylum Bacillota; class Clostridia; order Lachnospirales; family Lachnospiraceae; genus Eubacterium_Q. The sequence continues at coordinate 127,356 of JAILAR010000174.1, forward strand.
ACTGAGTAACAATACCACATAAAGAGGACACATGAAGTGTGATATGCACTCCATGTGTCCTCTTTTTATACTGATCCGTTTTGAAAAAACTTCAAAACATTATATTGAACACCGATGATATCGCCGCATTAAATCCGGAGTGAAGTAAATGCGACTAGCTATCGGTGCACAAAGCATTGTTTAGCGAACCCAATACTTGAATTCCTCATCTCCGAGCCGAATATAATCATTGTTCGCCAGCATGATCTCAAACTCCGGCTGGATCAGTTTTCCGTTGATAAATGTATGGTTCGTGGAATTATGATCCCGGACATAACACTCACCGTTGCTGATCCGGAAGGTGGCATGCTTCCGACTGACACGGCGATTATCCGTGATCTGGTAATCTGCCTCCGGAGACTTTCCGATCAGGAACTCTGCCTTGATGATCGGGATCAGTTCATTAGTCTTGATCCTTACAAGATACGGGATCGGGTTGCTGTAATCCGAGGAGGACACACCCAGTACCGTCGTTGCGGATTCCGAAGACGTCTTATCCATGGAATCCTCCAGGATCGTCTCCTCTTCCAGCGACAGAACATAGTGATATACATCATTCAGGTCGAACATCAGCTTGCTGTCCAGGAACTTCAGAAGCTTCTCTACGCACTCCACGCAGGCCATATTTGCGAAACGTACCTTGCTGATAAATGTCTGGATAAACTCCGTGACATTGCAGTCAGCAAATTTCTTAATGACCGGCATGTAGATCAACTGGATATCCAGCGTGGAAAGCTCGATATACATATAATGAACATTGAGAAGCAGCTTGTTGAAGGACATCTGATTCTCATCAAAATAAATCAGCTGATTCAGGATGTTCGAGAGAATGGAAAGAAACTCCCCCTTATAAAGCTGCTTCCGAAGGAATTGCTCCAGCGGCAGGGTCGCCGGGATCTTAAACTGCAGCGCACGTTGTTCATCCACCTCAACAACCGTACAGGTCGTACGGTTACCGACAAATTCATAGTTGAACATCGTCAGCTCATTCTGATCCACCGGAACATTCTCTTCCAGCCGAAAATTGAGCGTAAACTCATCATAACTTGCATTTGTGTCTCCCATGGTAACATACCTCCCCATATTCAAATTTATCATATCATTTTTCGCACATTACTTCAATAATTTTAATATAAATAATCCCCAAAAAATCTACATAATAATATTCAGGATAATTATTTCAGGATTATTCTTTTCATAAATCACAAAAGCACGGAACGACCGCTTCGGTCTTCCGTGCTTTGCGTTAAAACAATATTCAGATTCAGCCCTCGAGATCTGTCGCTTCGGAAAGGAGTCTCTCCTTTGTCTCATACAGTTTCTTTGACAGATCCAGGTAATGGATATGCGGATTTGCGAAACGCTGTTCCTCCTCCCATACCTCATCCTTCAGCTGCTTCTTCACGTAATCCTGAATCTCCTGCAGCGTCGGCTGTTCGTAAACCAGCTCGCCATCCTTGAAGATCGTTACCTGAAGCGGGCGCGCGGTACTGTTTTTAAAATGCATCTTTTTCCACGGACGGGTCGGATCGATGAACCGGTAGGGCTCGGTCACGTCCACTTCCTCTCCCTCCAATGCCAGAAGGTCGGCGTATCCGTAACCGGTTTCATTACTGAAGATCCGCCACAGTGTCTTCTTACCGGGGTTGGTGATCTTCTCCACGTTCTCGGAAACCTTGATCTTCGGAATGAACTCATCCCCCTCTTTTACGGCCACCAGCTTGTAAACACCGCCGAAGACCGGATCGGACTTGGAAGTGATCATCCGCTCACCCACACCATAGGAGTTGATGCAGGCTTTCTGCTTATTCAGTGAGTCGATCAGATATTCATCCACACTGTTGGAAACTACAATAGAGCAATCCTGCAGACCTTCAGCATCCAGGATCTTTCGGATCTTCTTGGAGAAGTATGCAAGGTCGCCGCTGTCGATACGGATTCCCTGCAGACGTTTTCCCATGGGTTCCAACACCTCATGTGCCACGCGGATCGCATTCGGAAGTCCGCTCTTTAAAATGTCATAGGTATCGATCAGCAGAACGCAGGCATCCGGATAGACTTCCGCATAAGCCTTAAATGCATCGAATTCGGACGGGAAGAACTCGATCCAGCTGTGTGCCATGGTTCCTACCGCTTTGATGCCGAACTGCTGGTCAGCCAGCACCGTGGCTGTGGTATTTACACCACCGATAAAGCAGGCTCTGGTTCCCCAGACCGCCGCATCCGGTCCCTGGGCCCGGCGTGCACCAAACTCCATAACAACCGCATTTCCGGCACCTGCCGCACGGGAGATCCGGTTTGCTTTTGTAGCGATCAGAGACTGGAAATTGATGCAGATCAGAAGCATGGTCTCCAGCAGCTGCGCTTCGATGATCGGAGCGGTCACGGTAACGATCGGCGTATTCGGATATACGATAGTTCCTTCCGGAACTGCCTTGATGGTTCCGGTAAATCTGAAGTCCGCCAGATACTGAAGGAAGCCCTCATCAAACATGTTGCGTCCGCGGAGATATGCGATATCATCCTCGGTAAAATGCAGACCCTTCACATAATCGATCAGCATGCCAAGTCCTGCACTGACAACAAAGCCGCCGCCGTCCGGATTCTTGCGGTAGAACATATCGAAAACCGCAACCTTGTCCTTATTTCCCGTTACGAAATAACCGTTTGCCATGGTCAGTTCGTAGTAATCCATTAACATCGTCAGATTTCTCATAAAAAACAGTAACCCCTTTCTGGTTTATTCCATTTATTCCATACTTCGCGCTTACGCGCTCCGTAGGATCATCACTTCAGCACGTGTTTATCGATTATATGCTTTATTCTTCTGAACTTAGTCCGTGCTTTGCGATGATTTCTTCGCGCTTACGCGCTCCGTGCATTTATCCTTGATTCTTTCGGTTTTCGCGGAGACGGATCCTGGAATCCAGGATCTTCTTCCGGATCCGGAGGCTCTTCGGTGTGATCTCCAAAAGCTCGTCATTATCCAGGAAATCCAGAGACTGTTCCAGAGACAGGATCTTCGACGGTACCAGCTTCAAAGCATCGTCCGAACCGGAAGAACGAGTATTCGTCAGGTGCTTGGTCTTGCAGACATTTACCTCGATATCCTCCGCGCGTCCGGTCTCACCGACTACCATGCCCGCATATACTTCCACACCGGGCCCGATGAACATGGTTCCACGCTCCTGTGCATTAAACAGACCATAAGTGATGGATGTTCCTGCTTCAAAGGCGATCAGAGAACCGTTGGAACGATAGTTCATCTCCCCCTTAAAATCATCATAACCGTCAAAAATGGTATTGATCACACCGTTTCCCTTTGTGGCCGTCATGAACGGTCCCCGGAAACCGATGAGTCCGCGGGACGGGATCCGGAACTCCAGCCTTGTGGTTCCGCTTTCGGAAACGGACATTCCCGACAGTTCCCCTTTCCGCACGCTCATCATGTTGATGACGGTACCGGAGAATTCATCCGGGACATCTACGATAGCGATCTCATACGGTTCGCTCTTCTTCCCACGATCATCGAATTTATAGATAACTTCCGCCTTGCTGACCGCAAATTCATAGCCCTCCCGGCGCATGTTTTCGATCAGAACGGATAAATGCAGCTCTCCACGGCCGGATACCTTGAAGCAATCCGTAGACTCCGTATCCTCTACGCGAAGGCTGACATCCGTATTCAGCTCACGGTACAGTCTGTCACGCAGATGACGGGAAGTGATGTATTTTCCTTCCTTACCGGCCATAGGCGAATCATTTACCATGAACTGCATGGAGATGGTCGGCTCCGTGATCTTCTGGAACGGAATGGCATCCGGATGATCCGGAGAACAAATGGTATCACCGATCTTCAGATCCGCGATACCTGACACCGCAACGATGGAACCGATGGTTGCTTCCGAAACATCGATCCGGCCCAGGCCCTCATATTCATAAAGTTTTCCGATCTTCACCTTCTCGGAGCGATCCTTCTCGTGATGGTTCACGATGAGAGCATCCTGGTTCAGACGGATGGTACCGTTATCGATCTTACCGACACCGATCCGACCCACATATTCGTTATAATCGATGGTACTGATCAGAATCTGCAGGCCCGCCTCCGGATCTCCCTCCGGTGCAGGGATATGCTTCAGGATCGTCTCAAACAGGGGTTTCATATCCGTTCCCGGCTCATCGGCACTGTAGGAAGCGACACCCTCTCTGGCAGACGCGTAAACAAACGGGCAGTCCAGCTGCTCATCCGTAGCATCCAGATCCATCAGAAGCTCAAGCACTTCTTCCTCTACCTCTGCCGGTCTTGCATCCGGCCGGTCGATCTTATTTACGCAGACGATGACAGCCAGATTCAGCGAGAGTGCCTTCTGAAGAACGAACCGTGTCTGGGGCATAGGGCCTTCAAAAGCATCCACCACCAAAATAACGCCGTTCACCATCTTCAGGACACGTTCCACCTCGCCGCCAAAATCCGCATGGCCCGGGGTATCGATGATGTTGATCTTAACACCATTATACGTTACCGCCGTGTTCTTGGACAGGATGGTGATCCCGCGCTCACGCTCGATATCGTTCGAGTCCATGACGCGCTCTGCCACTTCCTGATTTTCTCTGAAAATACCGCTCTGCTGCAGCAGTCCGTCTACAAGTGTCGTTTTTCCGTGGTCGACGTGGGCAATGATGGCCACGTTACGGATGTCTTCTCTCTTCATGTCTTATTTATCCTTAATTACTATTTGATTGATTTTTGATATTATATTGCTTTCCGGATCCTGACATTCCGTTTCGTCAGTATACCAGGATATCCTTCTGCACACAACAGGCGCGGGCTGCGATGGGGAGTGCCGTGCGGACCATTTTCATGAATCCGACCGATGCACAGCCCGGAGCGTATACCCGCGCCGTCATAACAGTATCTGTTTACTGATCACCTGTTGAATAATTCGGTGCCTCTTTCGTGATCTGAATATCATGCGGATGGCTCTCACGAAGACCTGCGCTTGTGATCTTCACGAACTTTGCCTTCTCATGAAGCTCTTCGATATTGGCAGCACCCACATAACCCATACCGGAGCGAAGTCCGCCGATCAGCTGGAATACCGTATCTTCTACGCTTCCCTTGTATGCAACACGTCCTTCTACACCTTCCGGAACAAGTTTCTTTGCATTCGCCTGGAAATAACGATCCTTGGAACCGGCTTCCATAGCAGCCAGAGAACCCATGCCACGGTAAACTTTGTATTTCCGTCCCTGATACAGTTCAAACTCGCCCGGCGCCTCATCGGTACCTGCGAAGATAGAGCCCATCATGCAGACATTTCCGCCGGCTGCCAGGGCCTTGGTCACATCGCCGGAGTACTTGATACCACCGTCTGCGATGACCGGAATTCCAGCTTCCTTTGCAGCTGCATAAGCATTCATAACTGCGGTGATCTGCGGAACACCGATACCTGCAACCACACGGGTGGTACAGATGGAACCGGGACCGATACCGATCTTTACGGCATCAACGCCGGCCTTGATCATAGCCTCGGTGCCTTCCTTCGTTGCTACATTTCCTGCGATCACGTCCAGATCCGGATACTTCTCCTTGATCATGGCAAATACACGAAGTACATTTGCGGAATGACCATGTGCGGTATCAATGACAACCGCATCTACATGAGACTTAACCAGCTCGTCGATACGATCCGTAACATCTGCGGTAACACCGACAGCAGCCGCACAGAGCAGACGTCCGTGCGCATCCTTTGCAGCCATCGGATATTTGATCGCCTTTTCAATATCCTTGATAGTGATAAGTCCCTTCAGGATCCCGTTCTCATCTACGATCGGAAGCTTCTCCTTGCGGGCACGGCCCAGGATCTGCTTAGCCTCATCCAATGTTACACCCTCTCTGGCCGTGATCAGCCCTTCAGAGGTCATAACGTCCTTGATCTTCTTTGTATAGTCTGTTTCGAATTTAAGGTCACGATTTGTGATGATGCCCACCAGCTTTCCGCCGGGAGCAATGATCGGAACACCGGAGATCCGATACTTACCCATCAGATCGTCCGCATCCCGCAGAGTATGATCCATTGTCAGAGAGAAAGGATCCGTAATAACGCCGTTTTCAGAGCGTTTTACCATATCGACCTCTTCGGCCTGTGCTTCGATGCTCATATTTTTATGAATAACACCGATACCACCCTGTCTTGCCATGGCGATGGCCATGCGATGCTCGGTCACGGTATCCATGCCGGCGCTCATGAGCGGTATATTTAACCGAATCTTCTTTGTCAGCTGCGTGGAGAGGTCAACCTCATTCGGAAGCACCTCAGAGTATCCGGGGATCAGTAACACGTCGTCAAATGTAATGCCTTCACCGATAATCTCGCTCATGATTTACCTCGCTTTTCTTATTCGTTTTTCGATGGTTTCCTGTAAATATTATCCCTTATGCTATCAAAGATACTCGTCAGTGTCAACCAGTTTCCAACTCAAAAAAATGCCGAAAATGGCACCTTGTTTTGTGCCATTTTTCGGCATATATCTAAACGTTCGATAAAATATAAAGAAGCGCGAGACGGGAATCGAACCCGCGACCCTCTCCTTGGCAAGGAGATGCTCCACCGCTGAGCCACTCGCGCATTTCCGTTGTCTTGCTGACAACAGAATGAATGATACCATACAGAATATCATCTGTCAACTAAAATTTTATGATTCTCAATATTATTTTTGTTCATCATTATTCATCAGGTATTATTCAGCTGCTCCCGCACCTTCTCCGGGTGCATGGAATGTGAAAGATACTCCTGCAGATACTCTTTTGAATCCAAATCCTGATACAGCGCCAGCAATTCCCCTGTGATCCTTCCCACGATTTCATTTCTGGTCGGTGCCGAAAGCTGCAGACTGCCTGCTATGGATTCCAGTTCTTCCGGAAATTCCGTCGGCCGGACATTCAGACCGATCCCAACGATGGCATGCTGGATCAGACCGGTTTCCAGATCCGTGATTCCTTCGCTCAGTATTCCGCAAACCTTTTTTCCCTGATAAAAAATATCATTGACCCACTTCAGTTGAAGCGGCTCCGAAAGGTACGGTTCCACCGCACGGACAACTGCCACGGCAGCAGCCAATGTGATCTGTTCGGGATGATAAAGCGGTTTCGCAAGTTCCACACTGAGTGTCATATAGATTCCGGCTTGCTGCGGTGAATAAAAGGTATGTCCCATCCTTCCGCGACCTGCTGTCTGAGTATCTGCCACGATCAGAAGATTTCCGCTGTCACCTGCGCCAAGTCTCCGTTTTGCCTCATTGTTCGTAGAATCAAGGCTTTCATATACAACCACATCCAAAGGCACTTCCGGGGAAACGCCCTCCTGCCTCGTCTCGCTCACCGGAAGATATTGTCTGATCCCCGGCACCGAGATCCGGTCGGAGGATTCTTTCAGATAGTATCCTGCCCTCACGGAAGAAATCTGATGGCCTTCGTCCTTCAGCTGGTTTACAACCTTCCAGACCGCATTTCTGGACACCGCGAACCGATCCGCCAAAGCCTGTCCGGACACAGGCGTCGGCCTCTCCGCCTCTAATACCTTAAGAACCTCATCCTTCAACATAGACCATTCTCACCTTCATCAAACAGCTCCTCCACGTCAGACGGACGTGCTTTGGACGTACCTTTTGATCTCATCCATTTTGTTTTGCGCATCGTAGCGACCGAGTTTGTACATTCTCTTCAGTTTTTCGATATCCTTCTCTGTCCTTCCGATCCCCAGATCCCTGCTTGGGCGAATGACGTACACTTCCCCCGCAGCTTCATATTCCTGTATCTTCTCCAATGTCTCGTTATACTTCGTCTGCCGGTTTGCCGCAGCCTCAACATAGGACGGATACTCCGCATATTTCCGCTTCATCAGAAACATGGTCTTGTCCGAACCTTTCTGATAGCCCTCCGGACGTGTCAGGATAACGATATTTTTCTGAAATCCCCTGCTTCGCATAAAGTCGATGGGAATACTGTCCGTGGTTCCTCCGTCCAGAAGCTTCATGCCGTCATATTCCACGATCTCGGAAACCAGTGGCAGGGATGCCGAAGCACGCAGGGCATCGATCTGCTCCCTCAGATCCGTAACACGCAGATACTCTGCCTTGCCCGTTTCCAGATTGGAAGCACAGGAATAGACCTCTACCTTCTCTGCATTCTTTCTGAAGGTCTCATAATCAAAGGGAAAAAGCTTCTCCGGGATCTCATGATAACAGAACTCCGTCTCACAGATATTTCCCGTTTTACGAAGGGAAGAAAAGCTCATAAAGCGCTTATCTCCTCGGTACTTTACCATATAGCGGACATTTCTACCATACTGCTCGGAAATGTAGGTGACGCCGTGAAGTATCCCGGCAGACACACCAACCAGCCCGTCCACTTTGATCCCCTGCTCCAGAAATTCATCCAGAACTCCGGTGGTGTAAATACCACGCATACCACCGCCTTCCAGCACCAGGCCAAGGCGGGATTCCAACTCACTCATATAATCTCCTTTTCCACACTTCCGATCTTACATCTCATCCGGAATCAACGCCGTTTCTTCTTTGATGGTCCGCAGAACGATATGCGTTTCCGTCTTCTCGACGCCCTCATACCCCTTGATCACCTTATAAACCTGATCCAGACTGTCCGTACTGTCCGTCACGATCCGCAGGACAAAATCAAATTCTCCTGTCTGATAATAGCAGGAGGCAATGCTGGTATTTTTCTTTACCAGCGCCACAAACCCATCGTAATAATCCGGATGCTTCAGGGAAACGTCCATCAGTGCGACCATATTATTTCCCAGAGCTTCCTGATCGATCTGGATCGTATAGCCCTTGATCAGCCCGGAAGATTCCAGCTTACGGATCCGCTCGATCACAGCCGAAACGGAGAGGCTGATCTCCTCACTGATTGCCGATGCCGGAAGACGGGCATTTTTACTGAGACATTGCAGTATCTTTCTGTCAATATTATCCATAGGGACCTCCTAATTAATACAAGCGGCAGAGTTTCCTCTGCCGCTGTCATTTTCTGAAAAATGCACCTGACGGCAACTCTGATCAGAACAGGATCTGCTTTCTGCTCTTCAAAAGCTTACCGCCGGTCACCACATTGAGCACACCCAGCGTAATACCTAATACGATCAGGACAACCCCGAGTGCGATATTATAGGCTCCTGCATGCTTGATCTGTCTGTATACTCGTTCCATACCTTGCCTCCGATTCTTTATTCTGTCGGTAACTATATCCGAAATCTGTTTCCCTTACCCGATATTGTCAATGCCTACGCGCGGGCTCCATACTGCTCATAGTATGCATCGATCCGAGCCTTCAGCTCCGCATCGATCACACCCTTTTTCACAAGGTAACCGATGATCTCATTCATGGATACGATGGCATTTGTCTCAAAGCCGTACAGATCCTTGATCTCGGCAAGAGCGCTCTTCTCACCCTTTCCCCGCTCACACCGGTCAAGAGAAACCATAAGACCGATGATTTTTACATCTCCCTGTGCCTTAACGATGGGGATCGTCTCTTCCATGGATTTACCGGAGGTGGTCACATCCTCGATCACCACCACGCGGTCTCCGTCTTTAATAGGACTTCCCAGCAGAATTCCTGCATCTCCGTGATCCTTTGCCTCCTTGCGATTGGAGCAATACCGGATCTCCTTCCCGTAAAGACGGCTGTATGCGATGGTGGTCGCAACACTGATGGGGATTCCCTTGTAAGCCGGTCCAAACAGGACATCAAAATCATCTCCATAGGTCGTATGGATCGCTCTGGCGTAGAACTCACCCAGCTTCATCAGCTGCGTTCCCGTAATATACAGGCCCGCATTCATAAAAAACGGGGACTTTCTTCCGCTTTTCAGAGTAAAGTCTCCAAATCGAAGCACCTGGCTGTCCAACATAAAATCTACAAATTCCTGCTTGTACGCTTCCATATATGGCCTCCTATTCCACACTTCGCGGCTTCTGCCGCTCCGTGAGATTATCATTCCGCACGTAGTTTCCTCTTACATGCTTTATTCTGAATATACAGTCCGCGCTCCATGATAATCTGTTCCACACTTCGCGCAAATAAAAGGACGTGAGCACACACACTCACGCCCTCCATTTTAACACATGGAACGATATATTTCAATGTCAGTCTTCTTTACATCCCATCATCATTCCATCCTCATTCCATCATCGAAACGATCTGATCAAAGATGCAGTGCGCCGCCTCCAGCTTTGACATCATCGGAAGCTGCTTTGTCCCATCTTTTGTGATAAGTGTCAGGATGTTCGTATCCACCTGGTATCCTGCCCCTTCCTGAGTCAGGGAATTAGCACAGATCATATCCGCATTCTTCTTTGCCAGCTTTGCAGAGGAATTTTCCAGAAGATTCTCTGTCTCCATGGAAAAACCGCAGATAAACTGTCCGGGACGTTTGTTTTGTCCGAGGGACAGCAGGATGTCTTTCGTTCGTTTCAGCGGAATGGAAAGGTCCCCATCCTTCTTCTTGATCTTCTGATCCGCTACGGTCGTGGGTGTATAATCCGCCACGGCCGCCGCCATGACCACGATATCCGCCGTCTCTGCTGCCGAATTGACCGCCTGGTACATTTCCTCAGCGGTATGGATGTTCACGCGCTGTACACCCAGCGGCTGATCCAGTGCCGTCGGTCCGGAAACCAATGTCACCTTTGCTCCGCGGTATGCCGCCGCCTTTGCGAGTGCATATCCCATTTTCCCTGAGGAGTGGTTCGTGATGACACGGATCGGATCCAGAGGTTCTTCCGTCGGTCCGGCCGATACAACGACATGCTTTCCTGCCAGATCCTTCTCGCAGGCAACCGCAAGGCAGATCTCCTCAACCAGAAGTTCCTCTTTCGGCAGTTTGCCTTTCCCTTCATATCCGCAGGCAAGATATCCTTCATCCGGCTCAATGATCCGGAAGCCGAAGCGTTTCAGTTTCTCGATATTGTCCTGCACGATGGGATTTTCCAGCATATAGACATTCATGGAAGGACATACCAGGATCGGACAACGGGCAGGAAGCACCGTCGTCGTCAGCATATCGTCCGCGATCCCATTTGCCAGTTTCCCGATCACATTTGCCGTAGCCGGTGCGATCAGGATACAGTCAGCCCCTGTTCCGAGGGAAATGTGCGGTACATGCACCTCATCATCCGGTCTTTCATCAAATGTATCCAGATAGACTTTATTCTTGGTCAGGACTTCAAAGGTCTCAGCCGGGATAAAATGCGTAGCATTCCGTGTCATCATAACATGCACGTCCGCGTGCAGCTTCGTCAGCATGCTGGCAACATTTGCCATCTTATATGCCGCGATCCCGCCGGACACCCCAAGAAGGATGTTTTTACCTGTCAGCATGATCGGTCCTCCTGTTAAAAACTTCGCGCCTGCCGGCGCTTCGCTCGGGCATCACCTTCGGTGATGGACTCTTACGCTTCTCATTCCTCCTGATGGCGGAATGGAAGCTACTCTTCTACGCCGTCTGCTCCGTCAGACTCCTCCGGCATATCTTCCAGCCGGCCATGCTTCTCATAACGGGTCGCACGAGTCACATGATTATCACAGTCTACAAAGATCACTCTCGGCGGATTCTCTGCAAATTCTTCCGGTGTCATGAACGCATAATTCATAATGATCACGCGGTCTCCGGTGCTGACATAACGGGCAGCCGCACCGTTCAGACAGATTACGCCGGAACCAGCTACTCCTGCGATGACATAGGTTTCCAGACGTGCACCATTGTCCACATCCGCGATCTGAACACGCTCATACTCGATCAGCCCGGCCGCATCCATCAGTTCCTTGTCAATGGTGATGCTGCCCACATAATTCAGCTCTGCCTGTGTCACGGTGGCGCGGTGGATCTTACTCTTTAATACATTGATCAGCATATCGTTTCTCCTTATTCCATACTTCGCGCCTCCCGGCGCTCCGTAGATTATCACGTCGCACGTATTGAGTGATTATATGCTTTACTCTTTTTGTTCGAGTCCGTGCTCTGTGATAATTCATCCTTATACTTCAGCGATAAAGTTATCGATCAGACGCACCTTATTATTGATCTTTACCGCGATCGCACAGAGGATCTCTCCCTGAATGGTATCGATCGATTCCATGGTGAGTCCGTCAACCACCTCCACATAATCGATCTCTGCCATCGGTTCCGTCTCGATCAGCGCCGTCATAGCCGCTTTTACAACAGTCGCATCCCGCTCACCGTCCTTCACCAGCTGCTCGCCAAGACGAATGGACTGGGACAGGATCAGAGCCGCCTGCCGCTCCTCAGCATTCATATAGGTATTTCGGGAGCTCATGGCAAGGCCGTCTGCCTCACGTACGATGGGGCATCCTACGATCTCCAGCGGCATGTTCAGATCCTTTACAAACCTCTTTACAACCGCCAGCTGCTGTGCATCCTTCTGTCCGAAGTAAGCCCGATCCGGCTGTACGATGTTGAACAGCTTGGATACTACCGTGCATACGCCACGGAAATGTACCGGCCGGGACAGTCCGCACAGATGATTGGTCAGCCCGTTCATATCTACATAAGTAACGAATCCGTCCGGGTACATTTCTGACGGTTCCGGATGAAAGATCAGATCCGCGCCGGTGCTCTCACAGAGCGCCGCATCATGATCCAGGTCTCTCGGGTAACTGGCCAGATCCTCATTCGGTCCGAACTGCGTCGGATTTACGAATACGCTCACTACCGTATGATCATTGTCCTTTACGCTTGCTGCGATCAGGCTCTGATGGCCTGCATGCAGGAATCCCATGGTAGGAACAAGACCTACCGTTTCCCCTGCGGCTCTCCAGCCCTTTACGATCTCTCTTACTTCAGCAACTGTGGTTGCGATCTTCATTTTCTCTACCTCCATTTATTTCATCAACGTATAAACATACGCTTCCAGTTCTTCATACACTTCATCCTTCATAGCATAGGTATGCTCCTCTGTCGGATAGGTTCCCGCCTTCACTTCCTCATCGTAAGCCCGGAAGCCTTCCTTCATGACTTCGCCGACATTTGCGAATGCCTTCACAAACTTCGGACGGAAATCACTGAACATGGCCAGCATATCCGCATATACCAGAACCTGTCCGTCACAGCCGGCACCCGCACCGATTCCGATGGTGGGGATCCGAAGCAGTTTGGTCACTACCTCTGCCAGTTTCGCAGGTACGCATTCCAGTGTTACGGCAAAAGCCCCTGCCTCCTGCACGGCCAACGCATCACGGATCAGTTTCTTCGCTGGTTCCAGTTCCTTTGCCTGGGATTTGAAGCCGCCGAAAACATTAATGGACTGGGGAGTCAGTCCCAGATGCGCCATAACAGGGATACTTGCCTGGGTGATGGCTTTGATCTGCGGGCATACTTCCTCGCCGCCTTCCAGCTTAACGGCTCCGCCGCGGCCTTCCTTCATCAGACGTCCTGCATTCATGACCGCATCATATACCGATGCCTGATAGGACATGAACGGCATATCGATCACGACCAGTGCATTCTGTGCTCCGCGGGATACAGCCGCACCGTGATGGATCATATCCTCCATGGTCACGGAAATGGTGTCCGGATAGCCCAGCATCACATTCCCGAGAGAATCCCCTACCAGGATCGCGTTGATCCCTGCACTGTCCTCCAGCTTTGCAGTGGAGTAATCATAGGCGGTCAGCATGGAGATCCGCTCGCCTCTGTCCTTCATCTGCTGAAATGTAACAACCGTGTTCTTCATACGCTCCGTCCTCCTTTATATTGTAAATTAAAATCGAGCAGAAGGGCAAACTGACCCTCCTGCTCGCATTACACACTGCATAATCATCGGATGAATCTATTGTACACCCGACACATTGCTTTTGTAAAATTAACAAGGGTACAGTTTCTTTCGAATACCATCCAACGTGAGTATATCGAAACCTATATCCTTTGTAAATCTTTTTTTAATGAAATCCTTGTATTTTATTTTGTACATGAATACCACAGCCCCCGCAAACGTTTTTTGTTATATAACAATTCAATCAAAAAAACAGGAACAGCAGCTTTGCCATCCCTGTAAATAATCAAACCATTGATTGCTATTATTCTTTTCTTTTTCATTCAATTCCACGCTTCGTCAGAGTTACGGAATCAATCAGCTCCCGAAGCTCCGAATAGTCTCTGTCCGGATTCTTCTTCTCAGCAATCTCCAGCACCTTCCGGGACAGTTTCAGATAAATGTCTCTCTCCGTCCCTTCCAGAACACCGAGGTGTCCCCGAACCGTAGCCACATCCCCACGTTCCGCCGGTCCCGTCAGCTGGCGCACCGGTCCTTTTTCCGCAATCCCACGTGCATTGTCCAGAAAGAGTCCTGCCAGTGCTTTCTCCGCTTCATCCGCCGAGAAGCCACAGTGCTCCAGTTCTTCGGCCGCAGCCGCATAAAGTCCGCACACCAGATTACTTGCCATCACGGCTGAGGCATGATACCGCACCTTATCTTCTGCGGAAATGGGCCTGCATGCAAGTCCGATCCCGGAAAGCGTCTGCAGCCAGAAATCCAGATACTTCGCATTTCCTTCTACGGTAAAATAAGCGTTGGCCAGGGTTTCATATGCTGTTTCCCTGTCTGAGATCGCATACAGCGGATGGATCGAATAACCGAAGGCCTCGGTCTCTGCAAAAACCTCGGAAGAAAGCGCGCCGCTGCAGTGGACAAGAATCTTCCCCGAAAGAGATTCGGTATCGGCAAGTTCCTTCACAACTGAAGAAATCGCCTGATCACTGACCGTCAGAAAGATCGCATCACATTCCGTCAGTAACGAATGGACAGATTCATAAACCGCAGCACCGGTCCATCCGGCCGCTTCCTCTGCACGTTCCCGTGTCCGGTTATAATATCCCATAACGGAAAGACCGTGTTCCCGAAAATACCGACCCAGCGTACAGCCCACACGGCCGGCGCCGTAAAAACCAATTCTGAGAGGATCTGTCATAGCCACCTCGTTTCCATGCTTTACTCTTCCGATTTCAGTTCGTGCTTTTTGATGGTTTACGCCTTCTTCAGCGCCCTGTAGGTATCGATCATATCCAGGATTGCATCCATATTCGCTTCCTTTGCCTGATCTGCCAGAGCCTGAAGGAATTCCGTATCCTCAGTTCCGTATCGGTTTTGAGCCAGCTGCTCCAGTTCTCCTGCGATACCCGCTATATCGGAATTCTTTGCCATGGCACTGATCCTGGTCAGAGAAGCCTCCTCCACCCGCTCCTTCAATACCGGCTCAGACGTAGTTTCCTCAGTTGGAGCATTCGTCTCTCCCTTGTCAGCAGAGATTTCTCCGCCGATTTCACTTCTTTGTTCACCGGTCAGCGTCTCTGTATTACCACGTTTCTGTTCCCCTGCCTGCGCACCCGCATTTCCGGGTTTCTGTGTATAAACGAAATCATGAGTCTGTCCCTGCTGATCCACGGCAAAATCCAGATACTCCGATACCGCATTCAGAATATCATCCAGCATCCGCACCAGAGACGGCAGATTATCCCGAACATACCCTTTATTTCCGATATTGATGGCCGCATCTACGCGGGAGATCAAATTCACCAGTTCCGTAGCGCCGATGTTCTGGGCGCCTGTACGAACGCTGTGCAGGCGGCTTCGGAAGGAACGGTAATTCTTGTTAAACTTGCTCTGCAGCTCCTCCGGCGCATTCTGGTTCTGATCATAGAAGGTACTCAGGATCCGGTTGTATACCTCGATACTTCCGCCGATCCTTTCCAGCGTACCCGCCACATCCAGATACGCCTGAAGTCCCTCCAGTCCCTCACGATATCTGGACTCATTCATATAATTGGAAAGTTCTACCGAACGGAAATGAATTTTATCCGCGGGTAAAAACCTTTTTGCCAGAGTCGCCAGGGCAACTATATCCAGCGGTTTGACGATCACATCCGAGAATCCCGTCTCCATCAGCCGGTCATGATCCTCCCGGATCGCATCCTCCGTCATGGCGATGATCGGCAGGTCCCGAATTCCTTCCTTCGCCAGCTCCCGGATCTCATGCAGAGCATCCTCACCGCTCATTACCGGCATGGACAGATCCATGAATACCATGTCATAATCCTGATTCATGACCATATCCAACGCACCGACACCCGATGTTGCCACATCCGCACGAACCTCCAGCTGCTTCAGAACGCCTACGGCAACCGCACGGCTGATCTCGATGTCATCCACCAGAAGCATATTTACCTCCGGAAGCAGCATCTTCTCTGCTTCTTCCCGTGTCACACGGTCCGGAGTCTCCGGTCCGGACGCCAGCGGAACACTGTCATCCGACGGACGGGCCTGTTTCAGGGAAACAGTGAACGTGGAACCCGCACCGTAGGTACTCTCCACTTCCAGTTCTCCTCCCTGGATCTCCGCCAGCTGCTTGGCTATGGCAAGATTGATCCCGCTACCGGTGTAACCGGTCTGTTTCTTGCTGTCCGCTATATTATACACTTCGAAAATGTGCTGCAGCCGTTCCTTCTGGATACCGATACCTGTATCGGAAATGCTGAACACCAGTGTATCTTTTTCCTTTGAATCCATGTTCCGGTAACAGTCCACAAACAGAGTGATGGTTCCCTCTTTGGTGTATTTCTGTGCATTATCCGTCAGGATCTCCAGGATTCGTTTGATCTTGTCATAATCACCGATCATGATATCCGGGATATTTTCCCCCAGATCCACCAGAAAACGTACCGGCCGGTCCGTCAGGGTATTGATCAGACTGTCGGAAATGTCACAGACCAACGTCGTAATGGAATACGGCGCCTCTGTCACCGTCACCTTTCCTGCTTCCAGACGAGCCAGCTGGATGGTCTCATCCACCTTCCCCAAAATATCCTGTCCGGAATCCACAATGACCTTCAGGTTCTGCTGCCGAACCTCCTTGCTCTCCTCATGCTGCAGATTCTCCGCCAGACTGATTATGGCATTGATGGGAGTTTTGATCTCGTTGCTCATGTGTGCCAGGAAATCCGTCTTTGCCGAACTGGACTTTACCGCCACTTCATGCTCCTTTTCCAGTTTCTGGATTTCCCGGTTCTGACCGGTCACACGCCGCTGGAACCAGACAAGTCCCAGAGCCACGACCAGCACAAGAACAACCAGCATCGACAGAACCGCGATCTTGACCCATGTCATTTCAAAGAAACCGAATTCCTTATCGATGGTAAATGTAATCCCCTGCTCACTGTGGTATCCGTCTCCATTGACCGCACTCACCGTAAAGGTATAGGTTCCTCCGTCCAGATTCGTATAAACCGCCTGCATGGGATCCGCCGGCGTAATGGTGATCGGCGTACTGTCAAAGCCCTGCAGCATATACTCCACCTGAATATTCTCCCGGTTAGTATAACTGAGCACGGCAAAGGAGATCGATACACGCTGCGTCCCGGAAGGGATCTTCAGACTTCCGCCGATCTGATCAAAATGATAGACAGTATCATCCACATTGATCTCCGAAACCGTCAGCTTCGGAGACGTATCGTTTTCATACACCGAATCCGTCGGAACCATGTAGATCCCGCCGTCACAGCAGAGATACAGCATATGATCCCGGATCACATTATGAGAATACAGGGTAATACTTCTGGCAAGTCCGTCACCCTGTGCATAATAGCGTCCCGAGATCCCTTCTGTTGAAAGAAGCTCGGTCTCCGTGGTCCGGAGTACGCCCTTGGAACCGACGATCCACATGGAATCCCCGTCCTGTGTGGAATCGATCAGAATGTCATAGATATTATTTGAAAAATCGATATTGCTGACCGCACGAATGCTCTCTGTAAAAAGAGACAGTCCGTTATCCGTACCGATCCAGAGCCCTTCCGATCCCGGCACGATACAGGTGATCACATTGGATGTAAGTCCGTCCTCTTCGGTATAGGAACGTACCTTTTGATTCTCATTTTTATACTCGATCACATAGATGCCGCCGCCGTCCGAACCTGCAAACAGCCTTCCGTCCGGAGCCTCATACATGCAGTTAATATTGGGGTATTCCAGTCCGTCTTTCTGTTCATAGCTGCGGATCAGTTCCTCGTCCTGTCCCAGGATCGTGATCCCATCCTCCGTTGCAACGGCGATGGACCCGTCACTCAGCTGAAGGGTACTGTTCACCTGATTGGTCTGCAAGGGGCCGGTACGGCCGAAGGTCTGGATCTCCCCACCCGGAGTATAGCGGACAATACCAAAACGACGAGAAGTGGATACCCAGATATTTCCCTGAGAATCCCGCATAACATCCTTCACACTGGCACCGGACAGATATTCCGTCAGTTTATTCTTCTCACTCTTAAAATTGGAATCCAGGATAATAAGGCCGTCATCCGTTCCGATGAAGGTCTTCACACCAAATGCCCGGATGCAGTTGGTACCTGCTCCGGCGATCCCGTAACGTTCATTAAAATTCCGGAACTTGCTCCGTCCCAGAAAAAGCAGCCCCATTCGGCTGGAAGCAAACCAGTAATCCCCTTCATAATCCATGATCATGGAAGAAATATAACGGTTGATGGCCGCATCATAGAGCTGGATAAACTTGTGATCGGAATTGAAATATCCGATCCCGCTTTCAGCACATACAAAAAGCTGCTTCCCATCGTAATACAGGGAATTGATCCCGTCCTTGGCCGAGGTCAGGATCTCATACTGAAGCCCACGGTCGATATGGATCACTTCGGTTCCGAGGGTACCGAGATAGACAGATCCGTCCTCCATACCGAGAATACAGGACAGTTCTTCCTGTGCGTACTTCTCCGAAGAATATCTCAGGATCTGACCCGCTTCGTTTCGCAGAAAGAAATGATTATTGTTGTCGATCCCCCAGAGCAGCTCCCCTGCGATGGTGATCTTTTTTACATTTACCCCTTCCAGATCCTTCACCGGGAGCAAACGGTTTTCCAGGGTATCCACAGTATAGAGTCCGTTTCCGGTAGCCACATAGACGGTGCCGTCCGGTCCGGCCACTACATCATGAATACTCTTGATCCCGTCATAATAATCCGATGTAAAATGCTGCACTTCACTGCCCTTCATACAGAAGAGGCCATAGTTATTGGTGGAGATCCAGAGACGATCCTCCGCATCCTGGAACAGGTCATTGATAAAATACACATCTGCCTTATCCGTGTCCCAGAGATTGAAGATCTTAAATTCCTTCCCGTTGAACCGGTACAGGCCGCCATCGGTCCCGACCCAGAGATAACCGGATCGTGTCTGAAGGATACAGTTTACTTCAGTACTTCCGAGACCGTTTTCCTGATTGTAGACCGTCTGTTTGTAATCCGACAGGAAAATATCCTTTGCCGCGGCTTCCACGCGCTCACATGGTACAGAGAAAACAGAAAGCACGGCAAGCAGGCATGCCAGAATGCATGCCAGAGCCTTCCGTGCTATGTGTTTACATCTGCGTTCTCTCAAATCCGTCCCCTTACGCTTCCCGCAGGAATACCTCATATCCCTTTTCCGTCTCAAAGATATCTGCCTTGGAAGTCACTTCCCAGGGAGCATGCATATTCAGTACCGCCACACCACAGTCGATCACTTCCATGCCATACAGTGACAGAATGTATGCGATGGTTCCGCCGCCGCCCATATCGACCTTGCCGAGTTCCGCCGTCTGGTAATATACATTTTCCTTCTCGAGGATTCCCCGGATCCGTCCGATGTACTCTGCATTTGCATCATTGGAGCCGGACTTTCCGCGAGCACCGGTAAATTTGTTGAACACCATACCTCTTCCAAGGAATGACGCATTCTTATCCTCAAAGCAGGAGGAATACAGCGGGTCATAACCGGCGCTGACATCCGAAGAAAGCATGCTGGAATTGGCAAGACACCGGCGAAGGGTCAGCGGACTGTCATCTCCGGTCAGTGCAAGGATTTCAGCCACTGTATTCTCAAAGAATTTGGACTGCATACCTGTAGCACCTACGGAACCGATCTCCTCCTTGTCCACCAGCAGCGTGCAGGCCGTCTTTGTCAGCCGGGTCTGCTTCTGGTTCAGCATGGCCACCAGACTGGTATAGGCGCAGACCTTGTCATCCTGTCCGTACGCCAGGATCATGGAGCGGTCGATGCCCATATCCCGCGGCTTTCCGGCCGGAACGATCTCCAGCTCTGCGGACATAAAGTCCTCCTCGGACATGTCATATTTTTCCTTCAAAAGCTGAAGGACCGTCTGCTTTACATTTTCCTCTTTCTTATCCTTTTTGTCTTTCTCGTCTTTCTCGGACTTGCTCTTCTCGATCTTAAAGGGTCTGGAAGCGATCAGAAGATCCAGATTCTCACCCTCAACAGCTTTAGCTGCGGTCTTTGCCATCTGATCCTGTGCCAGATGGATCAGGATATCCGTCACACAGAATACCGGATCATTTTCTTCCTCCCCGATCACCACATCCATCACGGTGCCGTCTGTCTTCGCCACTACGCCGTGGATCGCCAGCGGAAGCGTAACCCACTGATACTTCTTGATGCCACCGTAATAATGGGTATCCAGATAAGCAAGATCATTCTTCTCATAGAGCGGATTCTGCTTCACATCCAGACGGGGAGAATCCAGATGAGCCCCCAGGATGTTCATACCCTTCTCCAGCGGTTCCTTTCCGATCTGGAACAGAGCTACCGTCTTCTTCATATTTACGGCATAGATCTTATCGCCGGTCTTCAGTTTTTTCTTTGCCGCTACTGCTTCCTCCAGGGAAATGTAACCGGCTTTCTTTGCCTGCTCAACAATATACTTTGTACCCTCACGTTCGGTCTTTCCGAGGAACAGATATTCCTTATAACCCTCGCAGAGGTCTTCCAGTTTCTTCAAGTCCTTCTTTCCGTAGGATTTCCATGCATTTGCGCGTTCCATAACAAGACTCCTTCCCATCATATTGCTTTTATATAATGCATTTGAGATAAACAAAAATCATCAACTAATTATTATAACACACGTCCCCGCTTTGAATCAAACACTGCGAAAACACATCATATTCGACAGTTAAATGATCATCGACAGACCGATCCTCTTGCGTTTCATATCCACGGAAAGCACCTTGACGGTAACCACATCTCCCACCGATACCACATCCAGCGGATGCCTCACAAATTTCTTGTTGGTCAGCTGGCTGATGTGGACCAGACCGTCCTGATGCACTCCGATATCCACGAATGCCCCAAAGTCGATGACATTCCGAACCGTTCCCTTCAGGATCATACCCTCGGTCAGGTCCTTCATGTCCAGGACATCCGTACGAAGCACCGGCTGCGGCATATCCGCACGGGGATCCCGTCCGGGACGTGTCATTTCCGCAACCATATCACGAAGGGTCGGTTCACCGATGCCCAGCTCTGCCGCGGTCTGTTTATAATCCTTAACGAAGATCACTGCCTTCCCTTCCCGTACATCCTGCAGAGAGAAATTGCAGGCCTTCATCAGCTGCGAAGCCGCTTCATAGCTTTCAGGATGCACACCGGTGTTATCCAGCGGATTACTTCCGTTTCGGATCCGGAGGAAGCCTGCACACTGCTCATAGGCTTTGGGGCCCAGTTTCGGGACTTTGAGCAGCTGCTTTCTCTCCGTGAATCCCCCCTCCTGCTCACGATATGCCACAATGTTCTTTGCTATGGGCTTGGAGATTCCGGAAATGTATTCCAGCAAAGAAGCGGAGGCGGTGTTCAGATCCACGCCCACCTGGTTCACGCAGTCTTCCACTACGCCGCCCAACGCTTCCTTCAGTTTCTTCTGATTCATGTCATGCTGGTACTGTCCCACACCGATGGATTCCGGCGTGATCTTCACCAGCTCCGCCAGAGGATCCTGCAGACGTCGTGCGATGGAAGCCGCACTTCTCTGTCCCACATCAAAGTTCGGGAATTCCTCCGTAGCCAGCGCACTTGCGGAGTAGACCGAAGCTCCGGCTTCATTTGTGATCACATAGGCAATCTGACGGGAAGGCTCTTCCTTCCGGATCTCCTCCAGCAGCTCTGCCACGATCTGTTCGGACTCCCGGGATGCGGTTCCGTTTCCGATGGAAATAAGATCGATATTATACTTCCGTACCATTTTCTTGACCGTATCCTTTGCGGCACGGATCTTCACCGGATTCGTGGGCTGGGTCGGGAAGACCACTGCCGTATCCAGTACCTTGCCCGTGGGATCGGTGACTGCCAGCTTGCAGCCGGTACGGAACGCCGGATCCCATCCGAGTACGGTTTTTCCTGCGATGGGCGGCTGCATCAGAAGCTGGCGCAGATTCTTACCGAAGACGGTAATGGCACCATCCTCCGCATTTTCCGTCAGCATGGAACGGATTTCCCTCTCGATGGCCGGTGCAATGAGACGGCTGTATGCATCCGCGACTGCTTCCTTCAGATAAGGTGCCGTGGGGGCCTTCGGATCGTGGATCCTCTGCTTTTCCAGATATGCGATGATATCCTCCTCCGGAGCCATGATGGAGACACTGAGCATCTTCTCATTTTCACCTCGGTTGAGTGCAAGTACACGATATCCCGTGATCTTTCCCAGAGGCTCCTGGAAGTCATAATAGGTCTCATACGGCGACTCTGCCTCCGGATCCTTTGCCAGAGACTTGATCACGCCCTTCTTCATGGTATGCTCCCGGATCCAGGTACGGTAATCTGCCTCGTCGGAGATTCCCTCAGCTATGATATCCATCGCTCCCTGGATCGCCTCCTTCTCGGAAGCAACGCCCTTCTCCTCGGAAATGTATTTCCTAGCCTCCGCTTCCACATCTGTCCCCGGCTGCTCCAGTATCAGGATATTCGCCAACGGCTCCAGTCCCTTCTCCTTTGCCACACTGGCGCGGGTCTTTCTCTTCTGCTTATACGGACGGTAGAGATCCTCCACCGCGACCAAAGTCTGCGCATCACGGATGGCCTTTTCCAGCTCCTCCGTAAGTTTCCCTTGTTCCTGGATCGAAGCGATCACGGCTTCCTTCCGCTCCTCCAGATTCCGCAGATAGGCGAGCCGCTCACCCAGGGTACGCAGTTGTTCATCGTTCAGAGATCCCGTAACCTCCTTCCGGTACCGTGCGATAAAGGGGATCGTGCATCCCTCATCGATCAGCTTGACTGCCGCTTCTACCTGTGCTTCTCTGACGCCGAGCTCTCCGGCGATCACTTTGTTAATGTTCATAACTTCCTCCGCTATATTCTTCTGTTTTAATCCGCGTTTCTGATTCTGTTTTATACGTCCGCCACCTCAAACTGGCTGTTGTACAGTTCACTGTAGAACCCGCCCTTCCTGAGCAGTGATTCATGATCACCCTGCTCAATGATATTTCCGTCCTTCATCACCAGGATCACGTCTGCCTCCTGAATCGTAGACAGGCGATGTGCCACGATGAAGCTGGTCCTTCCTTCCATCATCTTTGCGAAAGACCGCTGGATCCGATGCTCTGTCCGAGTATCTATGGAACTGGTTGCCTCATCCAAAATCAGCATGGGCGGCAGTCGGAGCATGACCCGGGTGATACAGAGCAGCTGTTTCTGTCCCTGGGACAGGCTTCCTCCGTCTTCTCCCAGGATCGTATCATAGCCCTCCGGCATGCGGCGGATAAACCGGTCCGCATGGGTCAGACGTGCCGCCTCCTGAATCTCTTCGTCCGTCGCATCCGGTTTTCCGTAAGCGATATTATCCCGAACGGACGTTTTCTTCAGCCAGGTCTCCTGGAGCACCATACCGTAATTTGCCCGAAGGCTGTGTCTGGTAAGCTTTCGGATGTCCGTTCCGTCAACTTCGATACTTCCATGATCCACATCATAGAACCGCATCAGAAGATTGATCAGTGTCGATTTCCCGCAGCCCGTCGGACCGACGATGGCCACCCGTTTTCCAGGCTTAACATGCAGGTTCAGATCCGTAAGAAGTGTTTTGCTCTTATCATACGAGAAATGGACATTTGTCAGCTGCACCTCACCGACTGCCGCATCCAGTACCTTCGCATCCGCAGGTTCCGGTACCTCCGGCGCTTCTTCCAGAAGCTCGAATACCCGCTCTGCACAGGCCATGGAATTCTGGAGCTCCGTGATGACGCCGGAGATCTCGTTAAAGGGTTTTGTATACTGGTTCGCGTAACTGAGGAACACCGTAAGGTCTCCTACCGAAAGCCGCCCGGCGATGGCGAAGGAAGCTCCGAGGATTCCTACGCCCGCATAGATCAGGTTATTTACAAAACGTGTCCCCGGATTCGTCAGGGACGAGTAAAAGGTTGCTTTCTTTGACGCCTCCGCCAGACTGTCATTGATCACCTCAAACCGATCCAGGGCGGTATCTTCGTAACCAAAAGCCTGCACTACCTTCTCGTTGCCTACCATTTCCTCCACGAGGCCGGTGAGGGCTCCGCGCTGCTCCGACTGTTTTCGGAACAGATGGAAGGTCCGCTTAGCGATAAATGATGCAAGGAACAGCGAAGCCGGTGTCAGCACAACAACCAGAAGCGCGATCCAGACATTCAGCGTAAACATGAATACCAGAGTCAGGACAATGGTGGTCAGTCCGGAGAACAGCTGGGAAAATCCCAGCAGAAGTCCGTCGGAGAACTGATCGATATCACCGATCAGCCGGGATACCACATCCCCCGTGGACTGCTTATCGATATATTCCAGCGGAAGCTCCTGCATATGCCGGAAGGCCT
Source organism: Eubacterium sp. (assembly GCA_024681515.1). Classification (GTDB taxonomy): domain Bacteria; phylum Bacillota; class Clostridia; order Lachnospirales; family Lachnospiraceae; genus Eubacterium_Q. The sequence continues at coordinate 152,093 of JAILAR010000174.1, forward strand.
TTGTCCGGATATCCTGTACCACATGGAACACGATCCGGTTATTGATCACACTCTGTACCCACTGCGTCAGGAACGCACATCCCGTCAGTACCAGGAAGATGGTGATGATCTTCGCCAGAAGCTTTGTCTCCACATTTCCCGGACCGATGATATGGTCGATGGCTCTTCCCGCAAGGATCGGTGAGTACAGCTGCAGGATCACCGTCGCTGCTCCGAGGAACAGGGACAGGATAAGCAGCGGCAGGTACGGTTTCAGAAAACGGAGGACCTTACGGAGTGTCTTCTTTCGATCCCAGGACTTGTCAGTTTTTTTATCAGACATGCGCCGGCACCTCCTTTCCCGTTTCGGACGAGGTCCCCGATAATTCATCTGCCCTGAGCTGTGACCGGCAGATCTCCTGATAAGTTTCGCAAGACGAGAGCAATTCCTCATGGGTACCAATCCCCATTATCTCACCATCCTCCAATACAAGGATCTTATCCGCCGCACGTACCGTCGATACACGCTGGGAAACCAGGAATGTTGTCATCCCCTTCGAACTCTCCCGGGCTTCCTGACGGAGCGCCCGACGGAGTGCCGCGTCCGTGGCAAAATCCAGCGCCGAAGCACTGTCATCCAGGATCAGGATCTCCGGATCCCGTACCAGTGCCCGTGCAATGGTCAGGCGCTGCCGCTGACCGCCGGACAGATTCTTCCCGGCCTGATTCAGCATGAAACCGAGGCCGTCTTTTTTCTCTTTAACAAAAGCCTCCGCCTGCGCGGTCCGAAGCGCTTTCCATAGCTCTTCGTCCGTGGCATCCGGTCTGCCCCAGCGTAGATTCTCCGCTATGGATCCGGAAAAGAGCACCGCCTTCTGAGGAACCACACCGATCGCATCCCGAAGCTGCTTTTTCGGAAGCTTTCGGATATCAACACCGTTTATCTCAACAGATCCTTCCGTTGCTTCATAAAACCGGGGGATCAGATTTACAAGAGTCGATTTTCCGGAGCCGGTACCTCCTATGACCCCGATGGTCTCTCCGGGCATGGCCGTAAAGCTTACATGTTCAATGGCCGGTTCCTTCGATCCCTGATACCGGATACTGACATCCCGGAACGCCACACGCGGGGGCAGCCCATGATCCGCATTTCCGTAGGTCCCGGATGCTTCAACCGATCCTGCCGATGCGATCATTCCGCTCGTTCCATCCGATCCAACCGATTCGATAGATCCGCTCATTTCCGGGAACTCCACGGAATTCTTCACCGCCAGAACTTCTGCCACACGGCGGGTCGCCGCGATGGATTTCGTCATGGTGATGATCAGGTTCGCAAGCTTGATCAGCTCCACCAGGATCTGCGACATATAGTTTACCAGCGCCACTACCTGTCCCTGGGTCAGATCCCCGACATCGACCCGGATCGCACCGAAATGGATCAGCGCCGCGATCCCGAGGTTTACGATGACATAGGTAACCGGATTCATAAATGCGGTCACGCGGCCCACAAAAAGCTGCGATCTTTTCAGCTGATCTCCGGTTTCGTCATATTCCCTTTTTTCCTGCTCTTCCCGGTTGAAGGCCCGGATCACTCTGGCACCGATCAGATTCTCTCTGGTCAGCAGTGTCACCCGGTCCAGCCGGTCCTGTACCCGCTTATACAGCGGAATGGAAGCAAATGTGATGGAGAAGACTACGGCGATCAGCACCGGAAGAACGATAAGAAAGATCAGCGCCGTCTTCGCATCCACCGTAAAGGCCATGATCACAGCACCGAAAACAATGAACGGTGACCTGAGAAAGAGCCGGAGCACCATGTTCACTCCGGTCTGCACCTGATTGGTATCACTGGTCATGCGGGTCACCAGTGTCGATGTTCCCAGCTGATCCAGTTCCCTATAGGAAAGACTGTTGATGTGGCGGAACAGGTCAAAGCGAAGTTCCTTCCCCACACCGGCCGCTGCCACTGCGGAGAAATACTGCGCCGTAACGGAGCATCCGAACCCCACCAGCGCAAGCCCAAGAAGTATCCCTCCCATGGCAAAAACCGTTCCCCGATCTCCCACATCGATACCGTCATCAATCATTTTCGCAACGACAAGAGGCACCAACAGTTCAAAGATTGCTTCGAGCATTTTGAACAGCGGTGCCATCACTGCCTGAACTTTATAATGTTTGATATATCGAGATACAAGTTTCATATTCTGCTGCTTTGTTTTGACGAACCGATTCCAAACTTCATGCCCGCCATTTTGTATTCTTCAACCCCTTGAATCAGTACAGTGTCTGCTTCAAAAGTTCTGAATTCTGCTTCAGATCCGGAACCAGGACCGACATCTTGTTGATGGTTTCATTTCTGTAAAGACCGTCTGCCGGTAAACGGAGTGAACCGCCGATATGGATTCCTTCCGTAGCCACATAATAGGCATATCCCAGGATCTCCATATCCGTCATATCCGTAGCCACGTACGGAAGGATATCATTGATCACGTCGATCTGATCCATGATCCCAAGCTTGGAGATCTTTTCAAATGCCACCGTGAGCACTCTTCTCTGGCGATCGGTCCGATCCCAGTCAGAACGTCCCACATGGCGGGTTCTGGCATATGCCAGTGCCTGATCCGGTGTCAGACTGTTGACACCCTCATGCAGGTTCCACTCTCCGTCGGAAAGTCCTGCTTCCCGGTTCATGATGGCACCGGTTTTGTTCAGGTATTCCGCCTCTGCCTGCGTCAGCTCGATCTCCAGATCACCGACGGCGGACATGGCCTTGATAAAACCCTCGAAATCCACCTCGATGCAGTTATCGATCTTGATCCCGAAATCATTTTCCACGGTTTTCCGAAGGAGCTCCGAACCTCCGTAATTGTAAGCGGCATTGATCCGGTTATCACTGAAACCCTCAATGGGGACATACATGTCACGCATGAAGGAGACCAGGGTGATATTGTTCGTGTTCTTGTTTATGCTGCACAGGATAATGCTGTCAGAGCGGGCATATTCCGTTTCGCCGGGACGACGATCCTGACCGATGAGCAGGATGTTCTTCACCTGCTTGTCCTGTTTTACATTCTCATACAGGTTATTCCAGTCTACCTCATCCGGATCGATGGTATTCACCGCCGTCTGTTCCTCCGAAGAAGTCTCAAACTCCTCGGAAGACCGGTCGATGGGGTCCCTTTTCTCGATCCGTTTGACACGGGAGAGATAAATGGTTATGGTGATCCAGAAGATCAGCGCCAGTGCAAGAATACTGATCCCTGCGATGACGAGCCCACGCCCCCATTTCGGCATGCTCTTCCACCAGGTTTTCTTCTGCGCCGGCTTTTTATCCGATTTTTTATCAGAGTTATCTGCCGCTTTCTCACGTACCTCTTCCTCGGCAGCATCCTCGTTTACATCCACGGACTCTTCGGATTCCGGATCGTTCAGGTTCTTCTTATCATCACTCATATGGGATCTCCCTGGCTTATAAAAAGTCATTGGTTCGCTGCACAGATTATAGCAAAGAACCCCCGGTTAGGCAAGGTTCTTCACCCTTTCCTTTTCTTCTGATAATCCTTACTGATCGCCAGGATCTCCTTCAAAAAGCGAATATAGGATTCCTGAAATCTCGGTTCCACATCCGCCGTCAGACGTTCGATCATGGCTTTCTCCCGATCCGGATTATAGACAGCACCACCTGCTGCCGCTTTGATTTCGGCCACCTGATCGATCAGCGCCATGCGGCTCATAAAGGCCTCCTTCAAGGCATTGTCCACCGCATCGATCTCAAGGCGTACATCTTCTAATGTTTTCTTATTGCTGCTATCTTTCATTCTTTTTCAACCTCGCAAAATCCTACCGCAGTTCCTTCAGGAAAGGAGACGGCTTCACTGCTCTCTTCCCGATCATTTTCGGTGCGTAGATGGTCAGGTGCTCACTGGCACGGGTGATCCCCACATAGAACATCCGCCTCTCTTCCTCGATGGCAGCAGGAGTTTTGGACTTCTTGTGCGGGATGGATCCCTCCACACAATCCAGGATATATACTTCCCGGAATTCCAGTCCCTTGGCGCTGTGAAGCGTCATGAGCTGAACACCGCGTTTCTCCGCTCCCCGATTCTCTCTCTTTCGGTTTTCTTCTTTCAGGAGTTCCTGATAGGCCTCGGCATATGCAAAGAATTCCTCTGCCGCCTCATACGGCTGTGCCATGGACTGCAGTTCCTCCAGCTGATCCATCTGTTCCTCCGGATCCAGGGACCTGCGCTCCGCCTCTTCCTTCAGCCAGTGATCATACTGCATTGCCTTACGAATATAATTGATCGCTGCTGCCGGCGGAAGGCCGTTCAGCCTCCGAATATCCTCCCGGAGTTTTTGCAGGTTTTGTTCCAGATAATCCTGCCCACGTACCTTCACGGTCAGCCGCACCAGATCGATCTGTTCGTCCGTAAGCAGATCCCGGCGGATATATCGCACAGGTTTATTCATAATCCGGAGAAACCGTGTTCGGGTTGCGTCCCCTGCCGCAAAATAAAGATAGTCCATCACCGGCGACACGGCCGGATGGTTAAAAAGATTTGGGATCGTATCCCGAAGTTCATAGGGGATCGCTTCGTCCCTGAGCCGGAAACTGAGACGCCTGGGATCCCGGTTGGTCCGATACAGGACCGCGATCTCCTCATAAGGAACCCCCCGGCTGACAGCCGCGCGGATATCCTCCAGGATCTTTGTGTGTTCCGCCCTGTCATCCTTCATGATCCGCAGCGTCACCTTATTATCCGGCATGGCTCCCTTTGCGGACCTTAGTTCTTTCGGATATCTTTTTTTATTGTGTGAGATCAGCTTGGAACCGATGACCGTCACATTTCCGGGGCAGCGATAATTCACACTGAGAGTGATCATTTCTCCCTGCGGGAATTCCTTTTTGAAGGACAGCATGATATCCGGTCTCGCCCCGCGGAACCCATAGATGGACTGGTCATCATCCCCTACCGCAAAGAAATTATCCCGCGGATGAACGATCAGCTTCAGGATCTCATACTGGATCCGATTGGTATCCTGGTACTCATCCACCATGACAAAGGGATACATTTCCCGGATCCGTTCCAGGATATCCGGCCGCTCCGTCAGAAGCTCATAGCACATCTTCAGCATATCATTGAAATCGATTTTTTTCGCCTGCTTCTTTTTTCCCTGAAACCTTTGAACCAGCAGGCGGAATTCTTCTGCCGGAAGATCCGTGCTGTAATAGTCCGAGAGATCGATCATGTCATTCGTCAGGATATCCATCTGCCTGAGGACACTGGACAGGATCTCTTCATTGCTCCCATATTCCGGAGAGATCCCTGTGAGGATCGTGCGGATCCACTGATAGCGTTCTTCCTCCCTTAGCACCGCATCCGCAGGGAGCTTATAAGCCGTCCGAAGGATCCAGTAAAAAAAAGCATGAAACGTGGAAAAATGCACTCCGCCGCTGGCATGTTCCATAGCCTCATACCGCTGCTGCATGGACTGTGCGGCCGCCTTCGTAAATGTGATCACCAGGATCTGCCGGGGGATCACACCATGCCTTACCACCAGCTCCCGCACCCGGTTCAGGATCACCGTGGTCTTGCCGGAGCCCGGAGTTCCCAATACCAGCAGCGGACCGGTGTACCACTGAATCGCTTTTTGCTGATCTTTGTTAAATGTCATACGCTCCTCAATAAAACAATGCCATTATAATATAATTCCACTCAGAGCAAAACGAAGGATCCTGTCAGACACCGACAAGATCCTTCCCTTCGCCCGGGATGACGTTCCCGTTACAGATTTGCACCGCAGCATTTCTTATACTTCTTACCGGAACCACAGGGGCACGGATCATTCCGTCCGATCTTCGGCGGCTTCACGATGGTATGGGAAGACTTCTCCTTCTTATAGAGCTCCTCCTGTTTCTCCTTCGTAAAGATCGCATCCCACTGCGGGAGTGTGTATAACCACTCCGCATTGCACTGCACCATGTTCATGTACAGCTTCTCGGTATCGATCGTGAGAACCAGCGGAGTCTCCTCCTCCATATTTTCCAGATCGATCGGCTCTGTCAGGCTGTCGCTGATGCCGTCCAGGAAACCGGTCATTGTCTCAATATCGGTCCCCCAGCGCTCTGCCAGGCTCTTTACCGTTCCTTCGATCTTCTGTGTGGGATCCGTCAGAAGCTCCTCATAAATCCCCTTCTCAACCGTAAAATAATCCTTCCAGAATTTCTGTCCTTCGGGTGTACGCTCATCCAATCCATATGCGTGATCCCGCCAATCCTTCAGAAGTCCCATGTTCATTCTCCTCTGTCTTTTCGTTTTTCTTGCAGATTATGGCCAAAAGCGCCAAAGCACATTATAGCAAATGTACCCGGCGCTTTCAAGCAAATATTCGTTTTACTCATATCTGAGTGCATTTATCATAATCAATCGCTTGCATTGCCCTACTCATACCTCAATGCTTCTATCATAATCAATCGCTTTCATTGCCTTACTCATACCTCAATGCTTCTATGGGATCCAGCTTCGAGGCTTTGATCGATGGGATCAGTCCGAAGAGGATTCCGATCACCATGGAGAATACCACGGAGATCACGATGGCCCAGCCGCTGACGGCCACGGGAACTTCAGCCAGCTTACCGATAAAGTAGGCCAGGCCGATACCTGCTCCGACACCGATGATCCCACCGAGACTGGTAAGCACCGATGCCTCCGTCAGAAACTGTCCCAGGATCATGCGCCGGCGAGCCCCCAATGCCTTCTTCAGGCCGATCTCCCGGGTTCGCTCGGTGACGGACACCAGCATGATGTTCATAACGCCGATACCCCCCACCAACAGGGAGATCCCTGCGATCCAAATGAGCTGGGACTTGGTGGCATTGGCCAGCTTCTGCAGCTCCTTGGCCTTCTCCAGTGTATCCTCGCTCTTGTATTTGATCTGATTGCTCTCCAGGCCGGACACGCCTTCCTCCAGGCCGAGCATGTCGGCTTCTTTTTCGGATAAACCGTCATCCAGACCGCTGTCCATACCCGTAACGCTGCTTCCCCGACTTCGGATCCCTGCATTCAGCAGATCCTCCGCTTCCTTTGCGGCCGTGGACATGGATTCCGTGTCCTTTGCCTTCACAATAAACTGATAGGGCTCATCAAAAGAGCTGACCACCGGCCAGACGCTGTCCGGCACCACCATAACACTCTGGTTTTCCGTCTGATAATAGGTCAGATAATCATCCAGATTGTTTACCACCGGCTCAAAACCGTCATCCTCCTTCTCCATCACTCCGATGACGGTGAAGGGAATGCCGGACACCTCGACGGTCTGTCCCACGGCACTTTCACCCTCAAACATACTGAGTACGGTCTTTCGGTCCAGGATCACCACATTTCGAAAACGGGTCTGATCCTCCGGTACGAATCCCCGGCCCTCAACAATCCGGTATCCGTTGATGGAAAGATACCTGGCATCACTTCCCACCAGCATGACCCCCTGAATATCCGTATTGCGGAAGTACACTCCCTGGTACATCATCCGAAAATGATACATGCAGGCATCCGTTACGGAATCCAGCGCCGTAAGCTCCTCCAGCTTCGATGCATCATAGATGGGCACACCGGACATATCCAACCCGTCCGACGGGGATACATCATAGCCGTTCTGCTGTGTTGTGATTTTCAGGGTATTATCCCCCGATCCGATAAGGTTCTCCTTGATCTGCTCATTGGTTCCCTTGATGGTGGACACAATGGCGATAATTGCCGCGATTCCGATGATGATACCCAGCATGGTCAGGAGAGATCGCATCTTATGGCCCCAGATACCCTGAAATGAAATTCTGATGTTTTCTAACATATCGTCACCTCTCCATGCTACTTTCCCCAACCGTAGAATTCGTCCAACGATCCTTCCGTGGTTGCCTGTCCCTCCACCGCTGCCTTCTCATAGGGAAATGCGACGCTGTCGGAGGCTGTAAGACCTTCCTTCACCACGATCATTTCTCCGTAGTAGATCTTGCCGGTGGTAACATACTGCTTCTTCAGGGTGCCGTGATCCTCCTTCATGGCATAAAATTTCCCGTTTTCTTCCTTCAGGAAATACTTAGGAACGACCAGGGTATTCATCCGTTCCTCCTCCGCGTTTCCTTCTCCCGGACCGGCCTGAAGCCAGGAACCCACGGTAAGGTCCTCTCCCCCCTGGATTGCAACGGTCACCGTATAGTTGGAGGCCGTGGCCCCCCAATAATTCTCTCCCACCGGAGACAGGGACTTCTCCGTCACGATGCCCACATAGGACATGCCCGTATCATAGCTCATGAGCTGAAACTCCGTACCGATCTCAATACCGGCATAGGTCCATTCATCCACCGTGATCTGCGCCTCAAAACTGCTGCCGCCGCTGATACGGATCACCGGTCTGCCCATGTTAATATCTTCCTCTGAAGCATTCACTTCGGCGACATGTCCGTCCCTTGTAGCCGTAATGGCACCGTCCCTCAGACTCAGCTCCTCCTTTTTGATCTCGATCTCTTCCTGTTTGCTGAGAAGTTCATTATCCTTGATAGACTTCTCCTCTGAAGCGATCATCAGTGCCAGCTGGGATTTTGTATAGGTCTCCTCTTCCCCTCTGCCTTCCTGTTCTCTCCGGAACGCCTCATCCGCCTTGATGTATTCTTCATTCGCTTTTTCATACGCGGCATTGATCACTTCAAACGCATCGTCCTTTGCTTTCAGCGCCGTATCGTACTCTGCTTTCTTCTCCTGAATTCCTTCAATGGCCGCTTCCCGATCTTCCTGATACTTTGCCAAAAGTGTCTGATAATCATCGGGATCCATATCCGCCTTCATCTCCGGCGCCTTCAGTTCTGTAAGTACCGCTATGGCAGCAATCAGGTTCTCCCTGGCCTCCAGCTCCTGCATGGCCTCATCCCCCGTTTCAAAGCCCAGCATCTCCGCTTCTGCTTCGCTCAGCTTCTCCTGGGCAGCCTGCAATGCCTTCTCTGCCTCAGAAGGTTCCGGCTCATAGTTGTCCGGAACCGGATGGATCCGCTTCAACCTCTTCAGCTCATCTTTGGAAACCGCAATATTGGCCAACGTCACATCATGCTCCGCCTTTAATGTTTCGATATGCAGCTCCAGAAGCTCCGTATCAAACTTCAATAATACATCTCCGACATGCACCATATCTCCGGGACTTACACAGATCTCACGGATGATCCGATCCGTTTCCAGATATACGGTCTGATCCGTTCCGGCCTGCACAAAACCATCCATCATAGTCTGGTTGCCATACCAGTCCCCGAGATACTGCGCCAGAGAGTATACCTTAACGGGATTGGCAGTGCGGGCATGCCTGCGATACAGCAGAATGGCTGCCGTACCGGCCCCTGCCAATGCCAGCAGGACGATGAGGGTTATGATGAGTTTCTTCTTCATGCCTCGTCACCTCCTGTCTGCTTTGTCTCAGCAACCGCTTCCCCATCCAGTTCGGCCAGCTCCTCCGCAGTCAGCTCCGGTGGGATCGTGGGATTCGGATTCACCTCATCGCTGCGGATCTCTCCGTCAAAGATGGTGATGATCCGCTCTGCATGCTCAGCGATCTCCTTCGCATGTGTGATCATGATCACCGTAGAACCTTCTTCATGCAGCTGTCGGAACAACCGCATCACCTGGATCCCGGACTTGGAATCCAGTGCACCGGTAGGCTCATCTGCCAGCAGGATCTTCGGCTGATTCACAATGGCTCTGGCAATGGCCACACGCTGTTTCTGACCGCCGGACAGCTGATTCGGAAGGAACCGCATCCGGTCTGAAAGCCCTACCTTCGCCAGGGCCTCTTCACAAAGAGCCCGTCTCTTAGACTTGGGAATACCCGCATACTGCAATGGAAGCTCCACATTCTGGATAGCCGTCTGCCGCGGCAGAAGGTTGAAATTCTGAAATACAAAACCTACGTATTTGTTTCGGATCATGGACATCCTGGCATCGCTCTGCTTTCCGATCACTTCTTCCTCCAGAAGAAATTCACCGGAGGTTGGCCGGTCCAGACATCCGATGATGTTCATCAGCGTCGTCTTTCCCGAACCAGAGGGTCCCATAATGGCAACGTACTCCCCCTCTGCCACAGACAGACTGACATCCTTTAGAACCGGAACATCCATTTTGCCCTGGGTATACTTCTTATAAATATGACTCAGCTGCAGGAGCATACTACTCACCTCCTGCTTCATTCTGTAACTCGTCTGTCTTGCCGTCCGTCTCACCGACGCCGGCACCGTCATATACTTTCACATCATTTTCAGGCTGACCTCCCTGATCCACAGTATCTTCCATCATCTTGTCATCTATATTGGAATCATCGTATACCATAATATCCTGACCCTCCGGGATCTCGAAGGACATATCCTTTCCGTCATCCTTCTCCGGCACATCAACCACAATATTATCCGGGTTCTCCGGATTCTCCTGCTGCTCCGATGCCAGCTGGGCAGCCACCTCCTCATAATTTGAAGTAGCCGGATTCCCCTCTTCGATCCTGTCCTCCGGGAATGCGATAAAGTCCTCTTTGGTAAGACCGTCTGTGATCTCATAGGAGTCCATCATTTCGTCATATTCGCCCACCTGCAGCTTCGCTTTGGTGATGGTATCCTCCGAGGTCTTCTTCCAGATATAATATTCTCCGTTTTCTTCCATCAGATAATAGGACGGGAGGTAGATCCCCTCCTTCACCTGTCCCTGACCGTTGTCCATCTCGATATAGAGATGCTGGCCCAGGATCAGTCCCTCGGAATTCTCCGGATCTACATAGAAATTATACTTGGACGCAGATTCCCCGCTGCCCTTCTCGTAATACATGCCGCCGTTTTCATCCTGCACCGGTTCCAGATTCACCTTGGAAATGGTACCGCGCCAGATCTGATCCTGATCCAGACGGGAACGGATGATCACTGCCATTCCCTGCTGCAGCTGTCTTACATTGGTCTCCGTCACGGTTCCCTTCACACGGTAATCCCCAACGGCCATGATAGTCATAAATGCACTGCCGGAGCTGTCCCCGCCGTAACCGCCGTAGTAGTCTCTGTCTCCATAGGAGCCCTGGTCTCCGCCGTTGGAATTCTGAATGGTCTTGATGACACCGGACATGGGAGCCGTTACCACCGTCTCTCCGATACCGTCTTTCATCCGCTGGAGTTCCACCTCCTTCAGAGAAAGGTTATACTCATCTTCATGGATCTTGGCCAGCAGACTGTTGATCTGACTGGTATAGCTCAGCTTCTCACTGCCGGAGGAACCGTTCCGAAGCTTCTTCAGATCCGCCACCTGTTCATAATCCGACTGGATCCCGTTCCTTAGACTCTCCAGTTCCAGTTCCTTGGACTCGATATCCAACTCCGCCTGTTCCGTATCATAGGTAAAGAGAGGATCCCCTTCATTTACGACATCCCCTACCTTCACCAGAATATCCTTTACCTTCTTATCCGGGTCCTTCTCCACATTTGTGGTCTCCTGGGATTCCACAATGCCCATGAACCGGCTGTCCTTCCCGAGATAATCTCCCAGCAGATTACCTACCTTCTCTACATAGACCAGTTTTCCGTTTCCTTTCGCAGCCTTCCCGCTGCGAAGCAGGAAGAACAGTCCGATGCCGATGCCGATCAGAAGAAAACTTATGATCAGGATCACAATGCCTCGTTTCTTCATGCGTAATATACCTCCAGATTAAGACTTCGCGCCTAAAGCGCTTCGCAGATCATCACACAGAAAAACAGAGGTTATAAAAACCTCTGATTCTGATACGTTTCCTGTCCTATGTTTTATGGGACAATTATAAAAATTTATTCTCTCGAAAACACCTTTTTCAGCCAAAGGAAGATATACAAAATGATCGGAATGATGATCGTCACAAAAAGCACCGCCAACGTATACTGACTTCCCGTTATGATGCAAAAAATCAGCCAACAGATCAGGAAGGCCATGATGACAAGCCCGCTGATTGCCAGGGCCCGCACGGACTTCCTGCGCGCCTTGGGCAATTCCTCTTCATCGAATTCTTCATTCTCCTGCAGATATTCAGTGATTTCCTCATCTGAATTCACATTTTTCGCCTCTTCAGAACGATCCGTATATTCTTCTGTCAATTTTTCCCGATTTTCGGTATCACTCATTTTGTTATCTCCGATTCCGGTTTAAACCTTAGCTTTCATCCGTTTCACGTTTCAGGAACTCCATCCACTCCCGGATCTGTGCTTCCTTCCCCTGCTCCGACGGTTCGTAGAACGTGGTTCCAAGCAGTGCATCCGGCAGATACTGCTGTTTCACATAGTGGTTTGGGAAATCATGGGCATATTTATAACCCACATGTCCCAGATCTCTGGAACCGCTGTAATGCGCATCCCGCAAATGCGGCGGGACCTCTGCCCTGCCATGTTCCTTCACGGCATCCAACGCCGCAAAGATGGCATTCGTTACGGAATTACTCTTCGGTGCAGTCGCAACATACACCGCCGCATGCGCCAGGATCAGCTGGGATTCCGGCATCCCGACCCGTTCCACGGCCTGAGCGGCCGCCACCGCCACCTGCAGCGCCTGAGGATCTGCCATACCCACATCTTCACTGGCACAGATCATGATGCGCCGTGCGATGAAGGTCACACTTTCTCCGCCGTACAGCATTTTCGCAAGATAGTACAATGCCGCGTCCGGATCCGACCCACGCATGGACTTGATAAAAGCGGAAATGATATCGTAATGATTATCCCCGTCTTTATCGTACTTAATGTTCCGTCTCTGGATGCACTCTTCCGCCACCTCAAGTGTGATACGGATCTTCCCGTCCGCATCCGGAGGAGTAGTCAGAATACCCAGTTCCAGGGCATTCAGCGCATTTCTTGCGTCTCCCTCAGCCATGTCCGCCAGAAAAGCAACGGCCTCCTCCGATATCTCGGCGTTATAGACGCCCATGCCCTGTTCCTTATCCGACACCGCCCTGCGGATCAGTTTTGCAATATCCTGCTCCGTAAGCGGATTCAGGCGAAACACCGTGGACCTTGAGATCAGCGCACTGTTCACTTCAAAATAGGGATTCTCCGTGGTAGCTCCGATGAGGATCACGGTTCCGTCCTCAACATAAGGAAGCAGGAAATCCTGCTGCGCTTTGTTGAACCGATGGATCTCGTCCACAAAGAGAATGGTTTTCCTGCCGTACATCCCAAGTGTATTTTTTGCTTCCTTTACGACCTCCTCCATATCCTTCTTACCGGAGGTAGTCGCATTGATTTCCTTGAAATCCGCCTTCGTGGTATTTGCGATCACGTAGGCCAGAGTGGTCTTCCCCGTGCCCGGGGGACCATACAGAATGACGGAGGACAGCCGGTCAGCCTCAATGGCCCGGGTAAGCAATTTTCCCGGTCCCAGAATATGCTCCTGTCCCACCACATCCGAAAGCTTCTTCGGACGAAGCCTGCGCGCAAGAGGCGACTCGGTCTTTCCGTTTTGTTCCCTCATAAAGTCAAACAGATCCATGAATAAGCTCCATCTTGTTACACTCTACTCAACAACACCGAGTTTTTTGATTATGGAATCGAACTTCATCACGTCGATGGGCTTGCAGATGTAATCATCATAGTCCTCACTTGCATAGGATGCATCAAAGTCCTCATCCAACGCACTGATCATGATCACCTTGCAGCGGGAGATCCGCGGGATTCCCAGCTTCCGCTCTGCATCACGGATGGATGCCAGTGCCTTATAACCATCGATCTTCGGCATCATGATATCCAGGCACACCAGATCAAAGAAATTCTTTTCCGATGCCGCCGCAACAAAGGTATCCACTGCCTGGATCCCGTCTGTTGTAAGCTCCACTTCTCCATATCTGGAAAGCAGCTTGCATAAGAACTTTCCGCTTGCCTGATCATCCTCGGCTACCAATACCCTCATAATGCACCTCCGTTATTTTTCCGTAATTATTTAATCGAAAAATCCGATCTGAAATACTGATCGTCTCATAACCTGTAAGGATCACTTCTCCGTCTTCAGCAGATCCAACATATTATCGATATACTCTATGATCTCTTTCTTTATGGATCCCTTCTCCGAACTGAACCTACGCTTCAAAATGATCGCCCGTATATAGCCATGCACACAGTCAGCCATGCGTCCCGCATCGTATCCTTGCCTTAGCTCGCCTGCATCGATTGCATCCTGAAACAGCCCTGTCACATAGTTTTTCCTGCTGGTGGCCCCTTCCACGATCTTCTCTCTGGTAGCGGTGTTATGCAGCAGTTCTTCATACTGAAGCATCAATGTCGACAATGAATAGTAGTTTTCATAGTAAATGGCATAATCCTCAAAGTAAGCACGGATCTTTTCAACACAGGATCCCTCCTTTGCCTGGATCGTCTTACGGATGCTCTTATCAAACCGAAAATAGTATTCTACCACATCTACCAGAAGCTCATTGATCTCGCCGTAAAACCGATACAGAAGCGGTTCAGAGAGATTCGCCCTCATGGAAATATTCTTCGTCGTAAGGCTGGATAATCCGGATTCACTTATGATGTCGATGGCAGTCGAGATGATTCGATCTTTTGTCGAAATGAAACTCTCTGTCACTGTTCTCCCCCCTCGATTTCATGTAAGATGCGTACACAAAAAAACGTACCTAAAATACACACATTCAAGATTTTACGAAATAGTTTTTTGCGTTACATAATATCCCCGATACCATTTTATTCGGAAAGAGGGGATTTGTCAATTATTAACAGAAATTTCAAAGAAAGTGTCACATTTGCACAAAAAAAGGGGCATGAACGTATGCCTCGGGAAATTTAAGTAGTGACGGCATGACCGTCCGTACACAGAATGAAGACAGTGACGGCATGACCATACGCTCCGGGCAGTGTTTTCTCCAGATACATGGAAATGATCCGTCGAAAACACTCCCATCGCAGGTCATGCCTGTTTACTGATAATTAATAGTTCGCCGTTTACTGAAATATAAAAGAGTTCGTTGTTTAAAGTATATTAACTCAATAGTCTACTGCTGCTTCATATTGTACTGAATGGAGGATACGTTACCGTCCGTAAAGATGAAAAGTAACGTACAGTTCCCTTTGTCGATCTGGAGGCTGCTGACGCCTGCGGCTTTCTGGCCGTAGAGGTTTTCCACGTCCGTCTGAGACATTCCGATATAAGCGCCTTCCGGGGTTGCTACGGTATCATCACGAAGGACAACACCGCTGATCACAGATTTTTCGTCATTGGCGTAGGTAAGTACTTCGTAACCGGGATAAACATAGATCACGTCCATACCATCAAATGCACAGCTGGGAGCTTCGTAAGTATTCTGCGCAGTTCCCAGGGCCTGAATGATCGGTTCTGAGGGTGCATTCAGTTCGATGGTGACATCCCCCTTCTTGAAAAACCAGTTCTCGGAGTTTTGTCCGCTTTCCGTCACCGCCTCGGAGGCCTGCGCTGTATTTTTTGCGGTCGTATCCGCCTGCGCGGTTGTCGTAGCTGTCTTGGATCCGCTATCCGAAGCGGTTGTTCCACTCTCATTCTTGCTTCCGCACGCAGTCAGGGACAGCGCCAACGCTGCAATGATCATTGTGTTCCTTATAAGCCCTTGTTTCTTCATGTTTCTTTACTACTCCTTATTTATCTGTAACTGGTTACTTTCCCGGTTTCTTCTAATTGCTTAAACTGGGACTCCTTCATCTGTTCATAGAACTCGATCTTCTCATCCCATTTCTTTGAAAGCTCTGCATCTCCCCGGTGGTCCGTGATCCCTGTCTGCTGCTGCAGGATCTTTCCGAAATACGCACTGGATTTCTCCGCACCGGACAGATTCAGGTGCAGACCTGCATCATAGGTATCCGTGGTATAGTCGATCCCGGTTTCATCCTGGTGTTCCAGGAAATTCACGTAGGTGAGATCATTTTTCTCTGCATAGTCCCGGATCTGCTGATCCCACTCCGGATACCAGTAGGGATAACAGGAAGCGGACTTGATCAGGATCAATGTGATCCCATGCTCCTTGCAGCAGTCACGGATCTTATCCAGATATTCCCAGTCGATATCCGAATAAGTATAATCCGCCAGCGGGATCGGATCCGGCAGATACTCCACCGGTTTCGTATCCACCCGCATAAGATAACCGTTGTGCGAGAGCTGCTCCGTCCCAAACATATATCTGAAATCCTCAGAGGTCAGTTCGTTCCAGCGGGAATGGAACCGAAGGATGGGAAAAACGTAAGAAAGATAGGATTCTTCCTCTGTCATGGAGGCCTTGATGGCATCGGATTTTACAGAAGACCAGCGCATACCGTCCAATGTCAGTCGGTTATATGCTTCGCTCTGTGGCTCATCATAACGCATGGAGAATACATTGTAAACCACAACTTTCGGAGTTTCATAGCGGAGAGTATCCTCCAGCATATAATAGGACTGCCAGATCAGCTGCTGGGGAGTACCGCGGATCACGCTGGTGATGCCGTAATCCTGCCAGAGCTTAATGGGTGAAAAATTGCAGTACACCTCACAGTCTCCGATGAAAAGCACGTCATTATCCCCGGCATTGTCATAATACTCTGCCGAAAGAACGCCCTCCTCATTATCCTCGATATACTTCGGGACCAGAAGCCGCTGAAGCAACCAGAGGCTGACAAGCAGAGCAGCCAGAAATAGTATGATATTTCGTATGATCTTGAATTTCTTCAACTTCTGTACTCTCCTCCGCCCACATGATCAGAACTGATTATAGATAAACTTACTTGCATCAAACCCAATGCCGTATACGCCGAACACCAACACGATCAGGATCAGTGCCCAGAGAAAGAATCCACGCACAAGGACCGGCTTGGCATTTATCGACTCGAACAGAGGTCTTCTACCCTTCCAGAGGCTGACGCAGAACATAAGAACTGCACCTGCCGCCACAACGATCAGATCCGCTGCAGAAGCCCCCAGTTCCAGAAAACTCCCGTCGGTCAGGGCGCCCCAGTTGGGATCTGAAAAGACCGTACCCACCATGCGGAAAGTTCTCGGAACATCCCGGTACACATCCAGGATCCGAATGAACCCCATCAGCCAGAAGGTTCGGAAGATCTGAACACCGTCCCAGAATTTCGTATTTGAAAAGGCAAAACGGTTATGGAATCTTCGGTATAAAGGCGTAAACTCCTGAGATACCAGCAGGACCAGACAGTTCAGCATTCCCCAGACGATGAAATTCCAGGCCGCCCCATGCCAGACGCCGGTAGCAAACCATACCACGATGGTTGCAAGATACACCGGGATTCTTTTACCAAGTGCGGCACCCAGATGTGCTCTCGACCATTTGGACAGCTTCAGCATCCAGCCACTGACAGAAAGGGGATAAAAGATATAATCTTTGAACCAGGTCCCCATGGTGATGTGCCAGCGTCTCCAATACTCCGCGATATCCTTTGAGAAATACGGACGGTCAAAGTTCTCCGTCACCTCAATGCCGAACATCTGCGCCACGCCGATGGTGATGTCGATCCCTCCGGTGAAATCCGCATAGAGCTGAATGGCATAGAAGAAAACATTTGCAAGTACATAGACACCTGTGTATTCCTTATCGGCAGCAGAAAGTGTCACGATCACCGGAGCCAGCCGATCCGCGATCACCAGCTTCTTGAAGAACCCCCAGGCTACCCGAAGCATGCCGTAATAAAAGTTTTGCGGATCAAACCGATGCTCCGCAAACAGTGTTTTCGACAGATCATCAAACCGGCTGATTGGTCCCTGGATCACCTGCGGAAAGAAGGAAGTGAACAGCGCCGCCTTGCCGATATTTCGCTCTGCCGCATATTTCCGGCGGTAAACATCGATCACATAGCCCAGACTCTGGAACATATAGAAAGAGATCCCGAGCGGCAGGATGAAATGATGCAATGCAAATTCCGTCCCGAAAATGCCATTCAGGTTCTCCAATACAAAATCCGTATATTTGATCACGGCCAAAATGCCGAGATTGAAAAGCAGACAGGCAATCAGGATCCATTTTGCCCGCCGGGTCACCTTCGCCTTATGCGCCTTCTTTTCCTCTCTGGGAAGCGCCTTATGCTCCTTCGCCCAGATGTCCTGCTTTACCCATACCGCATCGATTCCCCGGGCCGCACCGTACGTACTGAGAATGGTCGCCGCCATAAAGATCAGATACTTCGGGCCGGAAAAGGCATAAAAAACAAGGCTTCCGATCAACAGGAGCACCCACTGATATTTACGAAGGCTCCTGGGAAGCAGATAATACAGCAGCAAAAGAGCTGCCAGAAAACCTAAAAAAGCAGCTGATACAAAGGACATGGCTTATTCATCCATAAGGCGCTCGATCATAGCCCACAGCGCCTCTGCGGAATTGAAATTCTCCGGAATGATCTCCGAAGCCGGGATCCGCACATCGAATTCGTCACTGACCTCGGTGATCAGTGTCACGATATCGAAGGAATCCAGAATCTTATCGTCAATGAGTGTCGTGCAGGTATCGTAATCTACCTCAGGATGCAGTTCCTGCAGGATTTCGATCAATTGCTCCATAGGGCATTTCCTCCATCATACTTCCGTATCGATCCATATATCGATTCATTTTCAATTTATTCATCATCGTCCACGCTTGGAAAGGATCTCATCAAATCGCTGCCGCAGAAGACTGCGGTCCACCTTTCCGTTCGGCGTATAGGGCATTGCATCCAATTGAACCACCGTATGCGGCAGCATGTAACGCGGGAGTGCTTTCTTCAGCTCCGCCTTGAGCGTTAGCTCATCCATCCCGCCCACATAGAAGATCCCGATTTTCTGCTTTTCCTTATGAAATACGCAGCAGGCACTCCGGATACCGTCAATGAGCTGTGCAACCGCTTCGATCTCTCCGAGCTCGATCCGATGCCCCATATGTTTGATCTGGTCATCCTTTCTGGACAGGAAAATGAGTTCTCCACGTTCATTTCGTTTTCCCAGATCACCGGTCCGGTAGATCACTTCCGGATACGCCGTATTCAGCGGATTCTGAACAAAGCTTTCCGCCGTTTTCTCGGGATTGTTATAATAGCCAAGGGTAACTGAGGTACCGCGTATACAGATCTCTCCTGTTTCACCCTCTCCTGCGAGTGTATTATCCTCTTTCAGAAGCAGGATCTCCGTGTTGCGGAAAGGTCCGCCGATGGGGATCACATCTCCGGAACCGAATTCCCGATCCAACCGGTAATAACAGCACATGCCGGTTCCTTCGGTCGGTCCGTACAGATTCGTAAACCTGGCATCAGGAAGCGTTTCCCGCCATATGGCAAGCTGTTTGACCGGGAAGACCTCGCTTCCGAATGCAATATTGGAAAGGTACTTCGGCTTCACCGTATCAAACGTTCCAAACGAGGAAACGATCGTAAGTGCTGACACCACCCAGCAAACCGTATTGATTTTATATTCGTTCAGATATTCAACCAGTTTTACAGGGAACATGAACAGGTTTTTCGGGATCAGATAGGTCGTTGCCCCGAATTTCAAAGTCGGATAGATCTCCTTCAGACATGCATCAAAATACAGCGGTGTCTGGTTGCCAAACACCGTATCCTGATTGAACTCCAGCACCTCCGACAGGGTCTCGATATAATCGATCACCGATCGATGGCAGGCTGCCACGCCCTTGGGGATTCCCGTAGATCCGGATGTAAATACGATATAGATCGGATCAATATCCAGACTGCGCCTGCGGATATCCAGAAGCTGCATTTCCTCCACCGGCTGCTCTGCCAGATCCCGGAAGAGTCTTGCCCTGTCCGCATAACCCAGTTCCTCCGCATGCCCGATGGTATGCGGATCACAGACCACCGCACGTGGATGTACCGTATCGAAGATCAGACGGATGCGATGCACCGGCATTTCTTCATCGATGGGTACATAAAAACAACCGCTGTAAAGTACCCCGAAAAAGGCATTGACCATATCCGGGCTTTTATGCATATATACAACTACCGGTTCACGGTAGAGGCCCATTTCTGCCAGCGCACTGCCCATGGCACGGGATCTGTTATACAGTTCCCGAAACGTCACGGATTCCTCTCCGTTCGAGAACGCCACCTTATCCGGCACCCGGTCTACGGTGCCCTCCATATATTCAAGTACATTTGTCATGGTAAATCACCTCGGAAGCCCGTCGGAATCCGCACCGGGCAGCCAGTCGCCAACCTCAAGGAAATAATCCTTCACCTCAGGGTTATAGGTAACCTTACAGGGACTGAGCACCGGCGTTGCCGGATAAAACCGCGTGTCCCGATCATAGAAATGCGGCCGGTATTTGTCTGAATCGATCTGGATCTGTGCATCCGTGCTGAGGAACGTAACAAACTGCGTGATATAGACCGGCGTGGGATCCACATGGTACCAGTTGCCTTCATACTGAACCATCAGCCAGTAATGCATACCTGTTTCATCATTTTTTTCAATCACAAAATGGTTGATCCCGGCACGCTCCAAAAGCACCTTCATAGTCATCGCGTCCGTATAACAATCTCCCGGCTTTCCGTCGAGCCCGTTTATTACCTGCTGGATCTCGTTGTGCTCGGATCTGCCTCCGGACCATGGGATATTCAGGCGGATCCAGCGGAAGATCGCAAACAACTTTTCCATTTCATTCATATCCGGAGTGATCAGAGATGCAAGAAGCTGATCCGCCTTCTCGTACATCAGCATCATATCATCATAATCTTCCGGTTTATCTTCGATCTGAATACGGATCGTCGCCGTGCCTGTTCTTCCGTAAATGTCCGTTGCGGTATAGGTCACCGGATAAATACCGGGTTTATCCAGATTTACCTGAGAATTATCGATCACCAGCTCCGGAGCCGGATCCACATTGGAGATCACGGTCACACCCTCTCGATAGGACACCGAATCCCCGGTGAAAATATGCTTATCCTCAGCCCCCTTGATCACGGGAACATTTTTCTCATCATACAGGGTCAGATTTGCTTTCAGGATCGTCTGGTTTCCACCCTTGTCCTCCAGAACGATATTCACATTTCTGGTACCCTCTTTGTTCAGTGTCGGTTCCAGTACGTATCGAACTGAAATGTCCGTTTCATCGCTCATGGACACAACAAAATCTTCCGCTTTAGGTTTATCTCCGATCTTGCATAAAAGATCCCGGGTCTCTCCAACCGGAGCTACTGTATCCTGTATGACAAGTTCGGAAGAAGCCTTAAAAAAGAGCCAGGTAAAGTCGACCGGATAGGTACCGGGCTCCCGGCTGTCGATATTCGTCAGATCTGTCTCAGCGTGCGTGCCCTGTCCCGGGTTATACAGGAAATCTTCCACTCCCGGGATTGCTTCTCCCGCTTCTATTGTGATACCCGGACGTACATTAGCAAAAAATCGATAGGTCAGAAAGCCAAAAACGCCTCCGGCGATCAGAAAAACCCCCAAAGAAATCAGAAGGATCAGCTTCCTTCTTTTTTTCTTTCGGGCAAGATTTCGAAAATAAACATCTCTGCTGGATTCGCCGGGTTCGCCGGATTCGACATTCTCTGTATTGTCGACGGGAATGACTTCCGCTGCATCTACTGTGCTCATTAATAAATCTCTTTCTGTTAAGGAATAAACAACACATTAAACTAGTGGATTATAGCATACTTTCTATTTTCGCGCAATAATTGAAAACATCCCCTGTGCGTTCTCAGCCCGTTCGCCGATCAGAGGCATTCCTGTGCCATCTTCCGGCATAAGAAAAGGACCGGCAGATATGTGCCGGTCCTGAATCCCGTGGTTTTATAAACGAAAAACTACTGGACGAATACTTCTGAATTGCAATTACTGAATCACAGTTATTGAATCACAGTTATTGAATCACAGTTACGTTGACCGCCTGCGGTCCCTTCTCGCCTTCTGTCACTTCGTACTCTACCGTCTGACCTTCGTTAAGGGTCTTAAAACCTTCCATATTGAGACCTGAGAAGTGAACAAAAACGTCCTTCCCGTCCTCACCTGTGATAAAGCCAAATCCCTTCTGATTATTAAACCACTTCACTGTACCCTTTGCCATCTTAAATCATCCTCCAAACAAATCTGACATAATTATTGAATCGTGCAAAAATTACACCAATCAGTTTGTACTCTATCACATCGGCATGGTTACGTCAAGTATAATTGTGTAAAAAAATATATAAAAATCCGGTATCAGTAACTATTCACGGCACTGGACAGACTTGATCAGAATTGATTATCATATCACTTTCAGAGTGTCTTCCTCCGGATCATATACATACAATTCATCCGAGAGCACTTCTTCCCGATCCAATACATACGTATTTACTTCCCAGACCAGATTATCCAGATGTTTATGATTCGGTTCATAACTGCACGGAAGGATCAGCAGTTCATTTATACTGGATGGGATAACAAAGAAAGGTTCCCCTACTATTTCGTATGCTTTCTTTAAAATACCCGGATAAAGCAACACCACTACACCCTGCAGGGCTCTGGTGGTTCCCAGATAGTAAAACGGACTTTTAAAGCAAGGACTCTTTCCCCTCGGAACAGACCCTGCGGATCCGGCAAGTCCAAACGCGCATTCCCCCAAAAAATCCTTAAGGACATCTTCCAGCGGTTCTATGCGTTCGGGATACTTGCGCATAGTATTCTCCAGTGCTATATCATACATTTCGTCAAAGGTCTTGCCCCAAAGGGTTAAGATCTCTTCCGACACATGGATATATCCAACCCTTCCTCCACAGGTAACCTCCCATTCCAGCAAAACAGAAAGATTCAAAACATCCCGATGAGGATACATGGACAGGATCTTCTCATTCCGGTCATGGTTCACCGCTTTAAGCACCAGTCGCTCCGGAATGTCCTTCAGCAGATACAGTTCCTCAGGATTCGGCTCGATTGCATCCAGTGCATACCGAAAATCAGCGGACAATCGGTCTGCGATCTTTTCCCATACACCTTCCTGCTCGAATGCAGCCGGATCCGGCGGAATATACGGTTCAACATAGATACAGGGAGCCAGATTCTGTCCGTCAGGAACCACGGTTATTCCAAGCATAACAGAGCCATTATTCTTATCAGACTCTTTGGCATAAACCTCACTGATATTCAGGTCGGATAACCTCTCCCTGATCATATCAGGAAGGTTGGTCTTCACATAATCCCTGATCCTTGTCTGCTTCCGAAATTCACTTATATTCATCTTGCATATCTCCTTTTTAAAGTTCTTGATTTTATAGTTCTTGATCTTATAGATCCCGAAATAAACCCATGATAATGAGTCAAAGAACCTCAAAAAGGAGAAAACGGTATTCGAATGATTTGAAAAAAAAATGAACGAACTTATATAACGAATGGTTTATACAACTATTATTATTGTTATTATTATTGTTATTATTATTGTTATTGTTCCCAATATTACAATATGTTGTTGTGGCAACACATTAAATATTGAGCAACGAGGTTTATTCCTCATCCTCCGGATCGGCAGAACCTGCTCCCGCTTCATCAGAAATCTCTGATATGCCCACGATCTCACGCACTTTCTCTTCGATCTCCTGCATAACGTCGGGATTCTCCTGTAAATAGGTTTTTGCGTTCTCGCGGCCCTGTCCGATCTTCTCACCCAGATAGGAATACCACGCGCCGGACTTCACAACAACATCATACTTTGCCGCAAGATCCAGAATATCTCCGGATCTGGAGATTCCCTGTCCGAACATGATATCAAATTCCGCTTCCCGGAACGGAGGAGCCACCTTATTCTTTACGACCTTCACACGTACATGATTTCCGATCACTTCTCCATTCTGTTTCAGTGTCTCGGTTCTCCGCACATCCAAACGGATCGAAGAATAGAACTTTAATGCACGACCTCCGGTGGTAGTCTCCGGATTACCGAACATGACACCGATTTTCTCACGAAGCTGGTTGATAAAGATCACCACACAGCCTGTTTTATTGATCACTGCGGTCAGTTTCCGAAGCGCCTGCGACATCAGTCTTGCCTGCTGGCCCACGTGTGAGTCACCCATATCTCCGTCGATCTCTGCCTTCGGTACAAGCGCCGCAACCGAGTCGATAACAACCACGTCCATCGCTCCGGAGCGAACCATGGTCTCCGTGATCTCCAAAGCCTGTTCCCCGTTATCCGGCTGGGAAATGTACAGATTATCGATGTCAACACCGATCTTTTTCGCATAAGACGGATCCAGCGCATGCTCCGCATCGATAAATCCCGCAATACCGCCCTGCTTTTGGACCTCTGCTACCACGTGCAATGCTACCGTTGTCTTACCACTGGATTCCGGTCCGTAGATCTCGATCACACGTCCCCTGGGCATACCGCCGATTCCAAGCGCAATATCCAGGCTGAGAGATCCTGTCGGAACAACCTCAATATTCAAATGGGCATTTTTATCGCCCAGCTTCATCACAGAGCCTTTACCGAACTGTTTTTCGATTTGTAAAAGAGCCGCATCCAACGCCTTGATCTTATTCTCGTCTGCCATAACAACCTCCTGGTCTTTTATAATTATAATACTTATCAAAATTATCATAACAAAATTATCATAAGACGCACATTAAATTATGCTTTCAGTATATTACATAAGATAAACATACCGACCGCACGAAATTCAAACACACGTTCGCTTCATTCATACTATCCTATTTAACGGGAAAAGTCAACCGAAAAAACAGAAAACAGAAAAAAATATAGAAATATGATTTGCAAGTGTGATTATAACACATTTGCATTTCAAAATCTATTCTTTTATAATTGATACACAGAATTATTTGTTCAGAAATCTTTTTTCAGAATCAATTAAGCAGGCGGTCGGAGGCATTGAAATGTCCACTCTCGGAATCATAAGTGAATATAATCCCTATCATAACGGACATGCTTACCTGCTGGAATCCGCAAAAGAAATGACCGGTTCGGCGCATGCCGTATCGATCATGAGCGGTCCGTTCTCTCAGCAGGGACTCCCAATGGTTCAGGACAAATATGTCCGTGCCGCCGCAGCTGCCGCATCGGGGATCGACCTGGTATTTGAACTTCCTGTGCTTTTTGCCACCGGAAGTGCCGGTGATTTTGCAGAAGGTGCCGTGGCACTCCTGACCCGAAGCCATCTTGTGGATACTCTCTGTTTCGGCGTTGAGACCCCGGATGAATCGATATTCTCGGAAGCCGCAGACTGTATTCTGGAAGAACCTGATCCATACAAGGACGCCCTGAGACAGCTGCAAAAGGAAGGACTGAGCTACCCTTCGGCACGTGAAAAAGCTTTGACTCTGGTTCTCGGGCAAAAGATCCACGATCTTGTCGGAAAGCCGAACAACATCCTGGCCCTGGAATACATCCTGGCGATCCGCCGTTTGCGAAGCCCACTGAAGATCTGCATGATCCGGAGAACTACCGATTATCACGGAGCCGTTTCCGATCTTTCTTCCCCTTTCATCCATCTTTCTGCAACGGAGATTCGAAAAAAACTGCTTGATCAAACCCCGGCTGATGTGACAAAGAGCAATATTCCCTCCTGCCTTAGGGACGGACTTCCTGAGGAAGCCCTAAACGCCTTTCAGAAAGCAGGCTTTCATTTTCTGCTCTCTCCCGCCGGACTCATGCCCTACCTGGCCATGCGGATGCTGGAGCTTCCCGACGAGCTCCCACCGGATTCCCTGCCGATGGGAATGACACAGGAAATGTACCATCGCCTGAAAAAGCTCTCGCCGCCGATGGAATACGAAGAAGCGATCGAAGCACTGAAACGTAAAAATGTAACCCGCAGCCGGATCACACGCAGCCTTCTGCATCTGATCCTGGATATCCGGGAATCCGACCGGATCCGGGATCTCATGCATGCACCGCTTTATCTGAATCTGCTCAGTGCACGCGAGGAAAGCACCGGATTACTGAGGACTCCCGCAGATACGGAGGATACCCTTCCCGTGATAACAAAGAAGGCCTCCTGGCATCCGACAGATCACCGGACAATCCGTCTTTGGTCTCTGGATCTGAAAGCGGAGCTGCTGTATAATCAGATCTTCTATGACACCTGCCGCGTCCGTAACAAACCGGCGTACTGCAGATCCCCCGTGATCGTACCCACGAAAAACTGATCTGCCTTTTGCAGCTCTCTGCATACAAGGAAACCAAACAGAAACGCCGGTGATATTCATGACTCTTCATAAATACCACCGGCGTTAACCTTTTCAGCAACTATTTACTGATCTTTATAATTCCGATTTCCGGATCGATCTGTCTTACGATCACTCATCAAGGAAATCATCATCTTCATCGTCATCATCATCGAAGTCATCGTCTTCGTCGAAATCTTCCTCTTCTTCGTCGAAGTCTTCGTCTTCATCAAAATCATAATCCCCGCCAGCGGCCGGAGCAGCCATCTGCTGCGGTGCATAAGCCGGCTGTGCCTGCTGGATCGGAGCAACCGGTACCACGCCGGTCAGAAGTCCGATACTTGCATCCACTTCACTCATATTGGTTTCAAGCGTAAATACACTGTTCTCCAGACTGTCGATCAGATTCTTGTAATTCTCCCGGTCTGCTTCCAGCGTAGCTGCAAAGAAATCTCTCATATCGGAAAGTTTCTGCTTTGTATAATTCATAGCACTGAGACGAACTTCATTTGCTTCGGCATTAGCATCGGCAAGGATCCGGTCTGCTTCCTGTCTTGCCGCCTCCAGGATCTCGTTTGCACGAATATTTGCAAGTTCCGTGATGTGATTGGAATCCACAAGACGGTTTGCCTCATTTACGGACTCGGAAATGATCGCATCCGAACGTGTTCTTGCAGATGCAAGGATCGCCTCTTTATTGCGCATGATCTTCTTGCAACGTTCGATCTCGCTGGGAAGCTTCAGTTTCAGTTCCTGGATCTTATCTTCGATCTCATCCTTCGGAACGATAAGTCGATTGGAGTTTAACGCCTGGCTTTTGCAACTTCCGATAAACACCTCGATCTCATTGATCATTTCCTCAACACCTTTTTTACCCATTTTTCTGATCCTCCTGTTTTACGGGACTTTTTTAACCTGCATATCTGTATTTATCACTTATTATTTCACATAGCCTTTTTCACGCATGGCGGTCAGAACCGTATCCGGCACAAAATCCGGAAGCGCCACGCCATATTGTGCATACTCACGGACCACAGAGGAACTTACATTGGAGTACCTGGGATCCGTCGGCAGGAACAGCGTCTCTATTCCAATTTGATCTTCCCCAATTTGATCTTCCCCAATCTGATCTTCGGTTCTTCCGGCAGATGCAACCCGATTCACCTGAGCCATCTGCAGTTCCATCTCAAAATCCATAAGTTCGCGAAGTCCCCGAATGATCGTGTTCGAACCTTTTGCACGGACAAAATCAATCAGAAGTCCGTCAAAGCTCTCAACAGATACATTTTTCAGGTCTTTGCACGTATCCTTCAACATGATAACACGTTCTTCCAAAGAAAACAACGGTGATTTTTTTTCTGAGTTCACCAACACTCCCACCACCACATGATCAAAGATCCCGGCTGCCCGCCGGATCAGATCCATATGTCCCACAGTTACCGGATCGAAACTGCCCGGATAAACCACTGTAATCATCGCGTCAATTATCTCCTGAATTATTTTTTTATTCCGTTTCTTCCGCCAGCCGGAGGAACAGATGCTTATTGGATTTATACGCCTTCACCTTTTCGATCACGAACCGGGTCTGATCCAGAAAATCAAAATTCTCTTCCAGCGCAGCTTCCACAACGATCCGAACGTTTGGATTTCGGAAATCCTTCCCGTCCAGCACCTCCAAAACTGCCTTCTCCAGTTCCTTATTGTATGGCGGATCGATAAAAATAATATCGAAATCCACCGTGCCCAGCCCCCTGACATAAGAGATCGCATCCGAAAGGATCAGGTCCGATTCATCTTCAAACTTTGTAAAATGAATGTTATCCTTTACTACCGCCAAAGCCTTTCGGCTGTTTTCCACAAAGACCGCATGCGACGCTCCACGGGAAAGCGCCTCGATACCGATGGCACCGCTCCCGGCGAAAAGATCCAGGAATCTGCATCCCGGAATATCCGTCTGAAGGACATTAAACAAGGTTTCTTTATATCGATCGGCGGTAGGCCGGGTTGCATCACCTTCCAGGCTTTTAAGAGGAAGACTCCTCCGCGTTCCTGCGATTACCCTCATAACTCTTTCCCTTTCACTTCACATTCACTTCACATTCACTTCATTGTATTCTTCAGCCAAAGCCCTGTCTCGGAAAGCTCATCATCCGTCCATCCGGAGGTCTTCTCACAATCCGACCGGATCAGTGCAGAGGATTCGTCCTTATTGGAGATATTCCAGCCTGCATAGGACAGATTACAATCCTCGATCAGCTGGAACCATGCATCAGCCGAATCGTAGTCGATCCCGCCGTTTCCGGAAGCATCGCAGATACTGAACTCGGAGATGAAGATCGGAAGTCCCGCATCCCGTGCCGTTTTCAGCTTATCCCGCAGATTATCCTTATGGGTTGCAGCATAGAAATGCAGGGTGTACATCAGGTTCTTCTCTCCCGTGATCGGATCCTTTGCCGCAGCATCCACGTCCTGAGACCAGGTCGGGGTGCCCACAATGATGACCGCATCCTTCGCATATTTCCGGATCACCGGGATTACCGCTTCCGCATACTCCTTAATATCCGACCAGGAGGTTCCGCCGTTGGGCTCATTGCAGATCTCGAAGAGTACGTTCTTATAATCCGCATATTTCTGTGCCATTTCATTGAAGAATGCGATGGCCTCGTCCTGATTCTGCTTCGGATTGTTATCACTCAGAATATGCCAGTCGATGATGACATACATTCCCAGTTCGGTAGCGTAATCCACGCCTTTGTCAACCAGGGCTTTCAGTTCCTCCTGATCACCGTCCGTGCAGTAGCCTCCGCCTTCGCCGGTATACATGGCCAGACGGATCAGATTTGCACCCCAGTCATCCCGGAAGGTCTGAAATGCCTCTTTGTTCACATACTGAGGGAACCATGCCAGTCCATGTGTGCTGACACCCCGCAGCTGATACGGCTTTCCGCTTTGATCCACCAGATCCGTGCCCTTCACGGACAGTGCTCCGTGAACTTCCAGCGGAGTTCCGTTCTCAGGCTCCCTCGCATGCTTTTTTTCCACCTTGGCAGCCACCGGAACTTCCACCGTTTCGGTCACCTCATTGCCATCGATATAAACCTTTGCCTGATCCAGTTTTACTTTGCCTGCATCCGACTTGCTCTTGAAGATCACCTGATAACCATAGTTTACGGATGCTTTTGAGGCAACGGTCGAAGTATAGTCCACCGGAGTCGCAAGCAATGTATCACCGTCCAGTTTAAATTCAGCACCCCAGGAATTATCCATCTTGGAATCCTTATACCCCGGGATCCGGACTTCCCATTTTTTCACGTCCTTTTCAGTCGCATTCTTCACATCGACGCTGTACTGAACTACGTAATTGTTTCCGCTCTCCCATTCCGCGGATACCTTTGCCGCAGCGGAAATGGCAGGCTTCTTCACGGTCTCCCCGTCCGCCTTTGCGGATTCCGTCTGCTTTTCGCTGTCTGCCTCGGTCTTTTCTTCTGTATTATCTTCTCTCTCTGTCTCCGTCTCCGTATCCTTCACGTCTTCCGTATCCGGCGCCTGCGTATCTTTTGTTTCCGTTGCAACTTCCGTGGAAGCAGACGCGGATCTGTCTCCATCATCATCCTTTTTACCGAGCTTATCGGAAATGATGATCGCCAGGAGAAAAGCCACCGCAACTGCCAGCGCAATGATCGCAATCTTCGCACCCCGGCTGGCATTTTGTTTTTTAACACCCTCCTGAGGCGTATCAGGGCCTTCTACGTCCGATGCCGTATCAGGATCTTTTTCTCCCGTCAGCTCCGACAAGTCCTTTTCAGGCTTTTCCCAGATTTCCTTGCCGGGATCGTTTTGATCTGAATTACCAATACCGCTGTTATCGGTATTACTGATTTCGTTATCTCTGTCTTTCTTACCCATTTTCCTTAATGTCCTCTCTTCAGTTCTCAGGGTGCATTATATTATGCTTAAAAAAACCATGTTTCAACTCTGATATTCAGTTTCGATATTTCAGCACACATTCCTGCGCCGCCTTCAGCACATCCGCATGATGATAGATATCCGCCAGCCGGAACATAAGATCTCCGCTCTGCCGTACTCCGAAGAAATCCCCGGGTCCGCGCAGTTTCAGATCCTCCGCCGCGATATGAAATCCGTCATTTGACGCTTCCAGAACCCCCAGGCGTTCCTTCGATTCCGGCGTCACTACCGCATTGATAAATATGCAGTACCCTTGCGCCTCGCCGCGTCCCACACGTCCGCGCAGCTGGTGCAGCTGTGCCAGACCGAACCGCTCCGCATCCTCGATCATCATCACTGTGGCATTCGGATTATTGATCCCGACCTCGATCACCGTCGTGGATACCAGCACATCGATCTTACGGTCCGTAAAATCCTGAAGGATCTGCTGCTTCTCAGCATCCTTCATCCTTCCGTGCAGACTCGCAACACGGACCCTTTCGCCATAAACTCCGCGGAGCATTTCCGCATAGTCAGTGACATTTTCCAAAGGCGTTCCCTCGGAATCTTCCACCTTTGGGCAGATCACGTAGGCCTGATGCCCTGCCGCAACTTCCTTTTGTATAAATTTATACGCCGTAGGCCGGTAATCGGTGCCTACCACGCAGTTAAGGATCCTCTTTCTTCCTCCGGGCAGCTCCGTGATCAGAGAAATGTCCAGGTCCGCATACAGTATGATCGCCAGCGTCCTTGGGATCGGCGTTGCGCTCATGACAAGCACATGCGGAAGTTCACCTTTCTCAGCCAGGCGATCCCTCTGGCGCACGCCGAATCGGTGCTGCTCATCCGTAACAACCAGTCCCAGAGACCGGTAATTCACCTTCTCCTGGATCAACGCGTGGGTGCCCACCACGATCTGCACGCTGCCGGACGTCAGTTCTTCGTATACTGCGCGCTTCTCCTTTGCAGTCATGGAGCCGGTAAGCAGTGCCACTTTCATTTTGTAGGGAGCAAATAATTTCTCCAGATCTTTAAAATGCTGCATGGCAAGCACTTCGGTGGGAACCATGAGTGCCCCCTGATATCCGGAAAGTGCCGTAACAAACAGTGCGGCTGCGGCAACGATCGTTTTCCCGCATCCCACATCGCCCTGGATCAGACGGTTCATCACAGATCCACCGGACATATCCCGGAGTACATCATTAAGCGCTTCCTGCTGTCCCTTCGTCAGTGCAAAAGGAAGTCCTGCAAGAAAGCCCTGCAGCTTCGACATGGCATCCTCCGTCAGAACATGGGTGGAGACCAGTCGGACATTTTCCTCCCTGAGTTCCTGCACCTGCTGCAGAAACCGGTAAAATTCATCAAAGGCGAGCCTGCGGACTGCCGCAGAAAGCGACGCTTCATCTTTCGGAAAATGGATCCCGTACATCGCTTCACTAAGCGGAAGAAGTCCGTACTCTTCCCTTGCCTCCTTTGGAAGCGGATCCGGCAGTGTCCGGATCACTTCCCCTACTTCCTGCACAGCCTTCCTCAGCTGGTTATTCTTAACACCGGCGGTCAGCGGATACACCGGCTGCAGAACACTTCGCATTTCCTGATATTTGTAAGGCGTAAAGTATTCCGGCTGTTCCATGGTCCGTCTGCGGCCCTTCCAGCGAAGGAGCCCGGTGAAACAATAGGTTTCTCCTTTCCGCAGGACATTTCCAAGAAACGGCATATTAAACCATATCAGTTCCACACTGCCCGTTGCATCCTGTGCCCCAGCAGTCACTACCGTGAAACGAGGTCCTTTGTTTACCTTCACCGCCGTACAGATCGTCGCCTGAATCGTGCAGCGTTCCAGCATCGGAGCACTCCGAACCGGCACAGGAGCCTGGTATCCCAGATACCGTCTGGGATACAGTTCGATCAGATCCTGCACTGTCTCGATCTTCAGTTTCCGGAAGGCGGCCGCAGTTTTACCTCCGACGCCCCGGATCTCCGTCACCGGATCCGTCAGACGCATAATGACTCCTTAAAAATCTAATTTATTCCATACTTCGCGCCTTCCGGCGCTCCGTAAATGATTGCATCGCACGTGCCTGGCAATTCTTTGCTTTACTCTTCCTCTTCGAGTCCGTGCATCGCAATCAGCCTTATGAGCCGGCCACGGAAGCCGGCTCATAACCCTCACTTCGTTCGGGCATCACCTTCGGTGATGGGCACGTACGCTTCTCATTCCGCCTGATGGCGGAATGGAAGCTATTCAACAGATATAATATAATAATAGATCGGCTGTCCGCCGGGATGAACTTCCAATTCCACATCCGGATATTTATCCGCCAGATGCTTTTCCAGACGATCCGCCTCTTCCTCCGAAGTATCCGCTCCATAGTAGATCGTGATCAGACCGGCATCTTCATCTACCATGCCGTCGATCATCCGCTCCGTCACATCCAGGATATCCGGTCCTACCGCAGAGATCCCGTCATCCGTGATCCCCATGATATCGCCCTTCAGAATGGACGTTCCGTCCACGGAGGTATCCCGCACGGAGAAAGTCACCTCGCCGGTCTTCACATTTTCGGCAGCCTCGATCATCATCTGCTCATTTTCAGCCGGCTCTGCATCATCCGAGAAGGCGATCATGGCACTGATCCCCTGGGGAACCGTCTTGGACGGGATCACAACTACATGCTTACTGTCGCAAAGGCCGGAAGCCTGTTTTGCAGCAAGAATAATGTTTTTGTTATTCGGAAGGACGAAAACGGTTTCCGCATGGATCTGCTCCACAGCCCGCAGGATGTCCTCCGTACTCGGATTCATGGTCTGTCCGCCGGAGATCACATAGTCAACGCCGATCTCCTTCATGATCTCTTCCAGGCCCGCACCGGCCGCCACTGAGATAAATCCATACTTCTTCGGAGGCTGCTCCGGTTTCTTCACGGTCTTTTCCGGCTGGGAAGGAACCGATCCTTTCCGATCCGATTTGATCTTTTTGAACGCCTCTTCCTGCTCGGCCGCCCGTTTTTGTTCGATCTCCACACGTTCGGAATGCTCCTCCCGCATGTTATCCACCTTCATTCGCGTCAGCTGTCCGTATTCCAGCGCCTTTTCAAAAGCAAGGCCCGGATGATTGGTGTGTACATGCACCTTCACCAATTCCTCATCCGCAACGCATACCAGAGAATCACCGATGGAAAGCAGATACTCCTTGATCTTTTCCACTTCCTCATCCGGAAGTTCTCTTTCCAGTAGGATGATGAACTCCGTACAATAACCGAACTTGATATCCGCCGTGGAAATGTCTTCTTTCCCGCTGGCCGCTCCGTATACCGGCCGCGCCTTCGGGACCTCCTCCAGCATACCGGCACCTCTTGCCAGACGAACGGGCTGCGATGCATCCGCAAGTTCCACGGTTCCGCCCTTCAGCGCGATCACGATCCCTCGCAGGATCTCGATCAGTCCCTGCCCTCCGGAATCCACAACCCCGGCCTCTGCCAGTACAGGAAGCAATTCCGGTGTATGTTCCAAAACGTCTTCCCCATGAGCCAGTACCTGCTCCGCAAACTCGATGATCGGATAATCTTCATCCTCCATCAGAAGTTCCGTCGCTTTCTCTGAAATGCCCCTGGCCACAGTCAGAATGGTTCCTTCCTTCGGCTTCATAACCGCTTTATATGCCGTTTCCACGCCCCGTTCAAAACCGGAAACAAGATCCACCAGCGTCAGTTCCTTTTTTCCACGGATATCCTTACAGAATCCTCGGAAGATCTGAGAGAGGATCACGCCGGAATTCCCCCGGGCACCCCGGAGAGATCCGCCGGAAATCGCTTTGGCCAAAGAATCGATGGTGGGATCGTCCTGCTGCCGTACATCTGCAGCCGCAGCCATGATGGTCAGCGTCATATTGGTCCCTGTATCACCGTCCGGAACGGGGAATACATTCAGTTCGTTGATATACTCTTTGTTATTGCTGATGTTGTTCGCTCCCGCAAGAAAAAGTTTTTGCAGGAGCAAAGCGTCAATCGTGTTCAACTCCATGTCCTCCTAATTGATACTTCGTACGTATCTATCGATCATATGCTTTTATTCTCCACGACAGTCCGTGCTCCCGTGATATTATTTTCTATGATGTATATCAATCGATCTCGCGCACGCCTTCCACGTACACATTGATCGCCTTCACCTTCATACTCGTATAATCCTCCACCTGATACTTCACTGTATTGATCAGGTTGCTCACCACGGTCCGGATGCTGACTCCATATGCCACAATGATATGAAAATCAATGGTAAGCCGCTGTTCTTCATCCATATCCACCGTTACACCCTTGCTGACAGAACTTCCCTTCAGGAGCTTTGCAAGTCCGTCCCGCATGCTGATCGCCGCCATTCCGACAATGCCAAAGCAGTCCAGTGCCGCATGACCGGCATATTCTTCTATCACAGAAGTATCGATCATGATCTGTCCGTGTTCATTATCCATCATACCTGTCATATTTAGCCCTCCGTTTCTTGACACAGTTGTAATAATTATATACTGTTTGAGATAAAAATGGAACTGATTTGAAAAAAAATAATTTTCCTCTTGCATAACCGGTTCTTTTCTGCTAATATATCTGTTGTTGTGAGCCCGCATGGGTAATCTATGTCGTGAAGGAGGTGCCGGAATCATGGCTAAATGTTTTTATTGTGATAAAGCCGCTCACTTTGGAAATAATGTGAGCCACTCTCATAGAAGATCCAATCACATCTGGAAAGCCAACATCAAGCGTGTACGCGCGGTTGTTGATGGAACTCCCCAGAGAATCTATGTATGTACTTCCTGTCTGAAGTCCGACAAGGTTCAGAGAGCTCAGTAATTATTCTGATATAATTCTGGTCAGATCTTCAACATTGAGTATAAGAAAAATCATAAAAAAAAGAGTGAAATCACAAAAATCACAAAAATCATAAAGTGGTTCCACTCTTTTTTCAGTGTTCACCCATCAATCTTTGCCAAGGAAAGTAAGACTTACCATAGTGATATCGTCAAACTGGGGCTCTTCTCCGGCGAAACGGTCCACCGCTGCCTTCACCCGGAGGATCAGCGATTCATTTCCGATCACCCGGTCATCATTCAGGGCTTTGATCAGACGATCATTTCCGAAACGGTCTCCCTTCGAATCTTTCGCTTCCGTAACGCCGTCTGTATAAAGGAAGAGCCGGTCTCCGCGCTCCAGCCGGAAGTTATACTCCACATGAGGGATCATTCCGGGCATAAAGCAAATGGGCGGTCCGTGGGGTGTCTTTTCGATCTTATACCCCTCCTCGTCATTTGCTTTCAGGACAGCCGGGAAATTATGCCCTGCATTGCATGCATTCACTTCACCGGTGGTAAGATCCATGATCCCCAGCCAAACGGTGATGAACATGCCGTTTTCATTTTCCTCGGACAGTTTCTCCTCGGTATAGGTTACGATCTCCGACGCACTTCCTCCCATTCCTGCGCGAGCCTTCAGCAGGGTTTTGGATATCGCCATGAAAAAAGCCGCGCCCATTCCCTTATCAGAAACATCTGCAACAAGAAGAACCAGATGCGTATCGTCGATCATGAAGAAATCATAGAAATCACCGCCAACCTCCCGGGCAGGATTCATCAGGGCAGACACGTCAAATTCCTTCCGTCCGGAAAGCTGTTCTCCCGTCGGCAGCACATTCCGCTGAAGCTGCGCCGCCAGTGTCAGCTCCGTATCCATACGTTCACTCTCTCTGGACATCCTGTTCATGGTGTCCATATTTTTGATCGTATCCTCCTCCATCTTATCGATGGACTCAGCAAGAACACGGATCTCCGTGACCCGGCCGACTTTATCCGCCAGCTCTCCTTCCGCCCTGACATTTTCCCGTGCAAAACGGTCAGCATCCCGAATGATACTGTCGATGGGTCTTACCACATGCCGTTGGAGATATAATCCTATGATTATCGTAACCATCAGGACCATGCTGAGTCCCATGATGGTAATACCGATCACATAACGGTTCCATGCCCGGACCATATTCTCTATGGAACGTCTTATGATAAGGATTCCTGTCGGCATCTCACCCTCAAGCCCGAGTCCCCTGATCTAAGTGATCTCGGAATCAGTTTCCGAATCATTCGAATGATCATAAAATATCTCTTCGTCTGAAAGACCGGTCCAGATACGTTTTATAGCCTCTCTTTGCTCATCTGTTCCGATCTTCTCCACAGTTCCCAGCTCATGAATCACCATGGTACGTTCTTCGGAGCTGATGATATTCTCTCCGAAAATGATCGAATAATCGGTATAACCGGTCTCAGGCTTCGGTATTACGATCTTCAGTTCATTGAAATCCCTGGACACCAGAATATGACTGAGACGTGACACGGTCGATGTATAAGCGATAAATACCGGAACATCCGGATCCTGTAACCTTTCGTACAATTCATATTGGTCAAAATCCGCCAGTTCATCCATTCGAACTGCTCCGACCTTCAGATAATCCGCGAAATCCCACTCCATGGAATTATTCTGCACAGCTTCCGCAGTCTCCTTTACATAGTTGGTACTTTCCTTCATCATGGTCCTGGTAAAAACTATATA